>JAZRNH010000055.1:0-40080 GCA_045648025.1 Clostridia bacterium | reverse complement strand
CAACTTATAAAATCTGTTGAATATGAATATGCTACAAAACTTATGCTTGCAGAAAAATATAATGCAAACGAAATTCACTCATATTTATGGAATTTTGAAGACTTTAATAAATCTCATAAGATTGAAACAAAATCATATGTTTCGCTTTTAGATTCTTCAAATGCTGGTCAAAGTGGCATTAGAAGTGAACTTATTCCAACACTTCTTAGATGTTTAGATGAAAATAAAAATAATTATGAAGAAATTAGAGTGTTTGAAATTGGAAGAGTTGTTTCTGGTCTTGATGATGAAAATATGTGTGATGAACACAAAAAACTTGCAATTATGTTTGCTAGTCAAAATAAGTCTGAATTTGAACTTTTCACAGAACTTAAAACTTCAATTGTTGATATTGCTAAAAACTTAATGGGTATTGATGTTGAACTTGCAGAAGGTGACTCTGTTGCATATTTGCATCCTGTTAACTCATTTAGAATTAAGTCAAGAACTGCAGATTATGGTTATATGGGTGTTGTTCATCCAGAAGTTAAAAAATCAATTGATAAGAGATTTAATGTTGTTGCATTAGAAATTGATTTTGATAAACTTGCAAACACTGTGGCTTATGCAAGAAAAATTAAATCAGTTTCAAAATATCAAGCTGTTGAAATTGACTATAATATTGTTTGTGATAAAACACTTATCTATGCTGAACTTCAAAAGAAATTGTCAAAGTTTAAATCAAAAAATATGCTTGGTTATACACTTGTGGATATTTATCAAAATGATGAGGTGTTAAAAGATAAGAAATCTGTAACACTTAGATTTACACTTTGCAGTCAGGATCATACACTTTCAGGTGAAGAAATTGAAAAATTTAGAAGTGATTTTGTAGAATATCTTGGAAGAAATGGATTAGAAATTAGAGGATAATTAAAAAGACTGATAGTAATATCAGTCTTTTTTTGTGAGATTAATAAGTGTTTCATTTTTTATTGGTTCATTATTTTTGCTGAGTAAACAAATAAGTGAAAATATTAAAAGGTTGCACCCAAGAATTAAATAATAAATTGAAAATGGTATGAACATTGAAATAATAATTAGTAATAAACCCGAAAATAAAAACTTAAAGAAATTGTGTTTTGATAGTGATTTTGTAAATTTAAAAAATAATTGTTTAAGTTTTGATTGTTTTGTTAAAATTAAATTTTGTTCAATTGGAAATATATTTTTTGCTTTCATCAATTCATATATGTTTGTAAAATTAAACAATGTAAATTTTGTCGGTGAGTTTAATAGTAGGTTAATAAATTCATTTGTGGTTGATGTTCCAATAAAATATAAGGGTAAACTTTTGTCTGAGTTTTGATAATAATTGTTTGCAATATGAAAGTCATTTTCCGATAATGTTGTTTTGATGTTAATGTAAAATATGGCTATAGAGTTTTTAAATATATTTGGTTGTATATTGACTGATGAAAGTAGTATATTAAAGAAATTATTATTAAATTCATTGCTCGAATACAGTAAAAAGTTTAAGTATTTTTTCGATATGTTATCTTCAAATAGTTTCATATTTTTTAAATTATACTTTTTATTTATTGCATTAAATATTGCAAAAAACACTACAAATGATATAATATTGCAAATAAAAAGGCATAAAATTGCGATTTTTATTTTTTTATATAATATTGCAAAACTGATAATAAAGATAATGATTGCTGATAATAATGAATCAAAAAATACAGATAATTTTGTTTTTCTCATATAGAGATTATTGCCTAAAATTACAATTATAATATAGTTTGAAAAAGTGTTTGTTTGTGTTAAAATAATTTTAGGAGATGTGATTATGTCTGAGCAGGTTTATGATTTAAATTCAAAAATTGATTTTACATTATTGGATCCAAGAGCAACAAAAAAAGACCTTGAAAAACTATGCAACATTGCATATAAAAATCGTTATTATTCAGTGTGTGTTAATCCTGTAAATGTTTCATATGTTAAAGGGTATATTGCTAAAAATTTACAAAATGAAATTAAGGTTGTTTCTGTTGTTGGTTTTCCACTTGGGGCAAATTCTTTGCAAGTTAAACTTATGGAGGCAAAACAAGCAATTGATGATGGTGCAGATGAAATTGATTTTGTTGTTAATATTGCAGCTGTCAAAGAGGGTGATTTTGATTTGATAAAATCTGAATTTTCAAAAATAAGAAAAGTAACAAAAGGGTTTGTTTTGAAGGTTATTTTTGAAAATTGTTATTTGACTGAAAATGAAATGGTTAAACTTTGTAAACTTGCAGTTAAATATAAAATTGATTATGTTAAAACTTCAACCGGTTTTGGTTGTGGTGGTGCAACTGAAAATGATGTTAAGATTATGCTTAGAGAAGTTGCTGGTTCTGTGAAAGTTAAGGCAGCTGGAGGAATTAGATCACGAGAATCTGCAATTGCTTATATAAATTTGGGAGTTGACAGAATTGGTTGTAGTAGAGTTTTGTGATAGAGTTGAAATTTTTTTAATAATGTAGTATTATGTGGTGTGTATGGAAGAGAGATATTATTCAAATGGACCAGAAGAAACATTAAGATTGGCAGGTGAATTTGCTAAAACTCTTAATGCAGGTGATATTATACTTTTAGATGGTGATTTAGGGGCAGGTAAAACTGTTTTTTCAAAGGGGATTGTTTCAGAATTTTCTGATGGAAAAATTACTGCTGTATCGCCAACTTTTGTATTGGTTAATGTTTATGACACAATTCCACAAATTTATCATTTTGACTTATATCGAATTTCAGATGTATCCGAACTCGATGCTATTGGTGCTGAAGAGTATTTTTACTCAGATGGAATATCTCTTGTTGAGTGGCCATCAAGAGCAATGGATATGTTTCCAGAAACGGCAATAAGGGTTTATATAAAAAAGATAGATGATTTAAAAAGGGAAATTATTATAAGTAGGTAATTATTATGAATAGTTTAATTATTGATTGCTCATCCGGCATGTCTGTATATTTAATTAAAAATGATGTAATTAATTCTTATGTTGATGTTAATCAAAAAAAACATACTGATGAGTTATTGGTTACAGTTGATTCTTTATTGCAAGAAGCAGATATAAAAATTAATGAAATTGATAATATTGGTGTGTGTGTTGGTCCGGGAAGTTTTACAGGAATTAGAGTTGCAATTTCAATTTGCAAGGGTCTTACAGTTGGAAAAAAGATAAATGTTGTTTCAATGAATAATTTTGATATTTATGATGTAAATGATTCTAAAAAACATTGCATAATTTTGGATGGTTTTTCAAAATATGTTTATGTTAGATTGTTTGATAATGGAGACATAAAAGAAGATTGTATGCTTATTGATGAGCTTGTTTTATTATTAAAAAACAAGCAATTTGATGTGTTTGTTCAAAATGAAAAAGTGCAAATACTATTAAATAATTATGAAATTAGCTCAAATATTGCTCAAAATGAAATAAATTTGCATTTTTTAGACAAATTATCAAAAAAAGAATTTATTCAATTAAATCAAATATCACCTGTATATTTAAGAGCTTCTCAAGCTGAAATCGAATTAAAAAATAAAAATAAATAGGTGACTTATGACTAATATGAAAGTTGAAAAATTGTCAGAAAAATATGTTGATTCTGTATTTGAAATAGAGAGTCAAATAATTGGAAAGTGTGATAGAGAAACTATAAAAAATACAATTAAAAGTGATACAATTAATTATTATTTATTGATTGAAAATGACATTGTTATTGGTTTTTTTGAGTGTTCAATTATACCACCTGAATCTGAACTTTATGACATTGCTATTGTTGAAGATAAACAAGGATTGGGTTATTCGAAGATACTTATGAATTATTATATTGATTTATTAAAATCAAAAAATGTTGAAACAGTTTTTCTTGAAGTGAATATTATAAATAATAAGGCAATTTCTTTGTATGAGAAATATGGTTTTAAAAAATATTCTGAAAGAAAAAATTATTATGGCGATAACGATGCTGTTTTAATGAAATTGGATTTGGTTTAAAATTTTAGTTAAATATGAAGTTTATAAAAATTGGTGAGTCAAAAAATTTTATTGTGTTTTTGCACGGTTGGGGTGCAGATAAAAATTCATTTTTTTGGCTTACCAATTATTTTTTTGATCATACATTATTGTTTATTGATTTTGCAGGATTTGGTGAGTCTGGTGAACCTGATAAGCCTTGGACAGTTTCTGATTATGTTGATGATTTAAAATCATTGATTGATAAATTTAAAGTTGAGTCTTTGGTTTTGGTTGGACATTCTTTTGGCGGAAGGGTTGCTATTAAATTTGCTTATTTATATCAAAATGATTTTAGGCAATTTAAGTTGTGTTTAGTTGATTCAGCCGGTGTTAAACCAAGGCGAAATTTGTTTTATTATTTTAAAATTTGGAAATATAAGTTAGTAAAAAAAATCGCAAAAAGATTTAAAAAGTATGAAAAAACCATATCAAAATATGGTTCTAATGATTATAAAATGTTATCTTCAATTATGAAGCGAACTTTTATTAATGTTATTAATGAGGACCTTTTGCCAGTTGCAAAATTTATTAAATCACCAACAATTATTGTTTGGGGTGACAAAGATTTTGAAACAAAAATTTATATGGCTAAGAAATTAAATAAGGTTATTGATAATTCTAAGTTGTTCATAATTAAAGGTGCGGGTCATTTTTCTTTTCTTGATAACCGTCAAGAATTTCTAATTATTCTTGACACTTTTATTAAAAATTAATACAATAATATCGAGGTATTTTATGTATAGTTTTATGTTAGATTTGCCGTTAAAATTTGAAAGTAGAGTTGATGTTTTTATGCTCTCACTTATTTCTATTGTAACAACAATTTTGATGGTTTTTGTTGGATATAAACTTCTTCAAATGTTGCAATTGTCTGGCTATAAATTAAGAGGATATTGCAGGTGGTTTAAAGAAACAAAATATTCATATTTGTCAAGATTGTTTATGCTTACATTTTTATCTACTGCAGCAATGCTTATGACAAATGTTTTGCTTGAAGAATTTTTGACTATTGGAACACTTGAGTATATTAGTGTTGTATTTTATATTTTGTTTTCGTCAATGTTTATAACAAATCTTTTTACTGCAAAACAAAAGACACCACTTAAATATACAAAAAGAATGACAAGACTTGTTGTGTGTTATACAATTTTGATCGCTGCGGTAACATTTGCAATTGGTTATCTTGGGTTGATTTATGTTCCTTATTTTTCTTTTGCAATAATTGGACTTATTCCTGTGATGCTTCCATTGTTTGTGTTTGCTGCTTATTTTATTACATATCCAATTGAAAAGATGATTTCAAATTCTTATGTAAATAAAGCAAAGAAAAAACTTGCTTCAAACAAAAACATTAAAGTTATTGGAATTACTGGCTCATATGGAAAGACAACTTTAAAGAATATGCTTTATGTTATGCTTTCTGAAAAATATAAAGTTTGTGCAACTCCATCAAGTTATAACACTCCACTTGGATTATCTAAGACAATATTGTCAAAACTTACTGATGAACATGAAATATTTATTGCAGAAATGGGTGCTAAACAAAGATATGACATTAAAGAGCTTTCTGAAATGGTATCTCCTGAAATTGGAATCATTACTGGGGTTGGAAATCAACACTTGCTCACATTTGGTTCAATTGAAAATGTAATAAAAACTAAATCTGAACTTGCAGACTTTGTTTCAACAAATGGTGGAAAGATTTTCATTAATGTTGATAGTGAATTAACAAAGGCACTTGCTGAAAATTATTCTGCTGAACTTGTTTCTTTAAAAAATGATATTGGAGAACTCAAAGTTAAAAACTTGAAAGTTTCAAAAGATGGTTCGTTATTTGAACTTGAATATAAAGGTGAAGTTGTAAAATGTAAAACAATACTTCTTGGAAGTCATAATGTTTCTAATATTTTACTTGCTGCCACAGTTTCACTTAGTCTTGGAGTTTCGTTGAAAGAGATTTCAGTCGCTATTTCAAAAATTACAACTGTATCTCATAGACTTGAAATTGTTAAGTCTAATACAAATTACACAATAATTGATAATGCTTATAATTCATCTGTTGAGGGAAGTAAGGCTAGTTTGGAAGTTCTTTCTAAGTTTAAAGGAAAGAAAATAGTGATTACTCCTGGGCTTGTTGAACTTGGACTTGAACAATTTAATTCAAATTTTGAATTTGGAAAAGAACTTGCTGCTGTTTGTGATTGTGTTATTATTGATAGTGGAATCAATTATGATGCCATTTCTTCTGGGCTTGTGTTTGCTGGTTTTGATGAATCAAAGATTATACAAGCAGTATCGCTAAATCAAGCAGTTCAACTTCTTGCTAATGTTGTTGAAGAGGGGGCGGTTGTTTTGTTTGAAAACGACCTTCCTGACAACTATTCATAATAAAAAAGACCAACAATTGTTGGTCTTTTTTTAACACTAAAAATTTAAACTCATATAATATCATAGAGGTATTTTATGAAAAATGTATTATTAGTTTTTGGTGGAAAATCTTATGAACACGATATTTCAATTGTAACAGCTAGTCAAATTTTTAATAAAACAAGATTAGATGATGTTAGATTGGTTCCACTGTATATTTCAAGGGATAATAGATATTATATTTATACCGAAACCAAATTTGATATAAAAAGATTTTCTGGATGTGTTTTTTTAAAAAATAAAAAATTATTTAAAGAAGTTGTTTTTGTTACAGGTGAAAAAGGTAAATTATTTTTAAAAACAAGATTTGGCTTGAAAGAATATTTGATTGCTAATTTGGCAATTTTTGCTTGTCACGGTGGGTGTGGTGAAAATGGTGAGTTGGTTTCAATTTTTAAAGATAATGGAATATTTTCATCGTCTGGATCAATTGAAGCACTGTCACTTTGTATGAATAAATATTTATTTAAAAAACAAATGAAAGGATTGAAAATTCCAGTTGTTCAAGGTTTTAAATTTTGCAAGTTTGAGCTTGAAAATGACTATGAAAATTTAAAAAACAAATTTAAATTTATGAAGTTTCCAATTATAGCAAAAGCTAACAATGGTGGAAGTTCAATTGGTGTGTTTTTGATAAAAGACAGAGTTGAACTCAAAGAAAAATTGAACCAAGCAATTGAATTTGATAATGAAATTTTAATTGAAAAATATATTAAATCGGCAAGAGAATTTAATGTCTCAATTTTGGGTGATAGAGAAGATTTTGTGGTGTCTGAAATTGATGAACCAATTAAACAAGATGAGATTTTAAGTTTTGCTAATAAGTATTTAGATTCTGTTAAATCAAAAGGTTTTGCAAAAGGAAATTGCTCTGGCAAAATGCAGAATCAAAATAGGAAATTTCCAGCTGACATTTCTGAAATGCTTAGCCATAAAATAAAAAACATAGCAGCAAAGATTTTTAAAGAACTTAATTTGTTTGGAGTTGTTAGAATTGATTTTTTATACGATGAAGAGGTGGATAATCTTTATGTTTGTGAGGTAAATGCAATGCCTGGTTCACTTGCATATTATTTTTATGATGAAAACAGAATAACCACAAATTATTTGGTTTTAAAATTAATTGAACTGGCAGAAAAATATAAACAAAAAAATTATGAGTTAAACAGTGAATACTATACAAATATTTTAAATTAGCAAAAATGATTCGTTATGTAAAAAGTAACGAATTTTTTTTGTAAATTTACATTTATAGCCCTATTTTGTTTTGTAAAAATTCTTAATTTATTATATACTAATATTAGTATTTTATAGAAGGGTGTATTATGAATAATTTTTTCTTTAACACTTCAGATTATTCTCTTTTTAAGAAGGCTTTAAGAACAACTGAAAATGAACCAGTTGTTATTAATATTCTTTCAACAGACAGCAGTTTGCAAAAAGACGAATCAAAGTCTAATGAACCAGCAGCTGCAAGAAAGAATATGAGTAGAAAATATGAGCCTTCTCCTTTTGGTAAGTTCTTTGGACCAAGAAAACAACAGGCTGTTTCTGTTGATATGAAAGACTTTTCTTCTTGGAAAAACAAAAACTACAGAAAGCAAGAGGCTAATATTAATGACTTTTCTACTGCTGAGAGCAGGTTCTCAATTTCTGACTTTATGGGTGAAAAATCACAAAATAAATTCAATGAACTTGATCAAGCTAAGAGTGATATGCAAAAGCCTATTGATCAACTTTCAACAAGTGATCCACTTTACAAGAGATTTTCACTTGATAGTTATATGCACAAACTTGAAGAGCAAACATTGGTTAAATCTTCATTTGAGGAAAATGATGATATTTTGGAGCCACTTGGCGATCAAACTCAATCAGTTGTTCCAGATTCTTCACAAGACGAAAACTTTGGATTTGGTTCTAATGTAAACATTGAAGATGTTTCATTTGATGATAATATTTCTGGTGAACAATTTAAGTTTGAGCAAGAAGAACTTGATAAATTCAGAGCAAGACTTGATAAGATAGAAAGAGAAGCTGCTAATATTAAAGAAAAATCAACACAAAAAGTTATTGAAACAAATGAACTTAGCGACCTTTCTGGTGGATTTAATATTGAAAACTTAACTGATGATAGTGAAGAAGAAAATTCACTTGTTGATGATGTTGAATCTGTTAATGCAAAACTTTCAGGAGTAGATGAAGACAACTCTAACAAAGAAGCTCCAAGCATTGTTGGAAAAAGATTCTTTGAAATTAATAAAACTGAAACTCCAATCAAAAAGAAAAGACAAGGTTTACTTGCTGAATTTGATACTGATGAAGATACTTCTTCAACCGAAACCGCATCACAAGATGGTCAAGCAGAGGAAATTTCTGGTTTTGGTTTAGATTCTCTTGAAACAACTACAGAAGAATCTGCTGAAGTTGCCACTGATGAAACCGCTGAAACAACTAGCGATGTTGAGATACCGGTAGTTGAAGAAACTGATAAAGTTGATGGTGAAGATGATGCTGATGATGAATTGCCAGTGTTAAAGTCAGAAGAAGATGATCTTGGACTTGATGATCTTCTTGATGAAAGTCTTGAAGATGATGATGAAGATATTGTTCCTAAGAAAACAAAGGCTGATTCAAATGTTGTTACAAAAGACGATTTGAATTTAATGAGAGATGAACTTGTTGGTAAGTTTACTGAGATTTATCAAAAAGATACTCCTGCAACAGAAGTTATTCAACCTGCAATTGATCCAAGTTATGTTGATGTTGGAACAACTCAAATTGGTGGTGGATATGTATATCCAGAACAACAGTTTGTTCCACAAGAAACTTTTGGAATTGGACCATCTGTTACTGATGAAGCAAATCAATTAAAGGCTCAACTTCAAGAACTTATTAATTCTAATAAGATGTTAGATTTGGAGAAAGAAGAAAGACTTAGACAAGCAGAACTTGAAAAAGAAAAGGTTGCTGCTGAATACGAATCAAGAATTCGTGAGATGGAAAAATCGTTCAAACAAAGTTATGAAGACTTTAAGAAACAAGCTTATCTTGATAAACTTGATAGAGATATTAAACTTAAAGAAGCTGAATCTAAGTTTAAAAAGAAAACAGCCATTATCAAAGAACAAGAAAAAGAATCATACACTAAACAAAGAACTGGTGCTATGCTTAGAAAAGAACTTAAATCTTATCTTAATATTTCTAACCTTGAAATGGATAAGAAACTTCTTGAAGTTGCTTCACACTTGAATAAATCTGAAAATGAAAAACTTTATGCTGAAAAACAAGAGATGGCTAGAAAACTTGAAGAAGAACAAATGAGATCAAGAATTCCTGAAGAGCCAGTTGAAGAGTTTGAAGAAGAGGAAGAAATTGAAGAGGAGGAAGAAACTCCTAAAAAGAAAACTACAACAAGAAAAACAACTACTAGAAAGAGAAAAACTACTTCACCAAGAACATCATCTGCTAGAAGAAGGTCGACTAATAGAAGAAAGATTGATAGTGATATTATTGGTGGCATAGATTTTGAATAGACTGGAGGATAAATGCAATTTTTAAAAAGATTTAAAGATATCTTTTTGGCACTATTACCAATTGTGGTAATAGTGTTTTTAGTGCATTTTTGTTTTTATAAAATTGATACAAAAATATTGATTGGATTCTTAATTTCAGTTGTACTTATTTGTGTCGGTGAAACATTTTTCTTGGCGGGTGTTGATTCAACAATTATGCCAATGGGTGATTTGATGGTTAATGCTGTCAATAAAGCCTCAAAATTTGCCGTATTTATAATGTTTTCTGTTTTATTTGGTTTATTTGCAACAATTGCTGAACCAGATGTAACATTATTTTCTGATCAAGTTGTTGCTGCTGGTATAAATGTTCCAAAGACTGCACTTATATTCTTTATTGGTGCAGGGGTTGGATTATTTATAACAATTGGCATACAAAGAATTATTAAAAACATTAATATAAAATATATATATCTTGTTTTGTTTGCATTGATATTTTTACTTTCAACCCAAGTTAAACAAGAACATATTGCAATTGCATTTGATGCAGGTGGTGCAACAACTGGAATTGTTACGGCTCCATTTTTACTTGCTATTTCGTCTGGTGTAACTTCAAAGTTTACAAAAGATAATGATAATAATGAAGTGTTTGGTATGCTCGGTTTGGCATCACTTGGACCAATTATTGCAGTGCTTTTATTCTTCGTTATTTTTGGAAGTAAAGCGGGAGAGGCTGTTCAAACCTCAGAACAAATTAATATATTTTTAAACACACTCAGACAGTCTAGTTTGGCTATAATTCCACTTTCATTAGTTTTTTATATTTATGATTTGATTTTTATCAAGCTTCCAGCAAGAAAGAAATTAGAACTTTTAATTGGTTTGTTAATGACATTTGGTGGATTGTTCTTATTCTTATTTGGAATTGAATATGGAATCGGTAAAATGGGAACTGTTATTGGAGAATTCTTGGCAACACTTGATACTCCATTAATGATAATTGTTTGTATTTGTTTTGGTTTTGTTATAACATTTTCAGAGCCATCAGTTATTGTGCTTTCAAAAGAGGTTCAAACCTCAACTAAAGGAAATATTCCATCAATCGTTGTGCTTGTGGCAATAGCAATAGCAATGGCTTTTGCAATTTTGATTTCAGCACTTAAAATTGTTTATTCAATTAACTTCTTCTATATAATTTTGATAGGTTATTTGATTGCACTTGTGCTTATGTTTGTTGTTCCAGAAATGTTTACCAGTTTGGCATTTGACTCTGGTGGTGTGGCTTCTGGACCAATGACTTCTGCTTTTATTCTTCCGATTATGATTTCATTTGCGGCTCAGACATCATCAGCTATTGATGGTTTTGGACTTATTGGAATTGTTAGTATGTCACCAATTATTGTGCTTCAACTTTTGGGTTTGGTTTATAGATTTGAACTTAGCCATAAGAGTAAGCTTGATAAAAGATTCAGTGTTAATCTTTCATACACAATGGATATGTATTCAAATATGACATATCTTGAAGAAGAACATAAAAGAAAATATGGAGAGACAAGATAATGAAAAATAAAAACAAGAAAAAATATGTTATTGTTTCTCAAAAACTTTATCCTACACAAATAGGTGAACTTTCTATTTGTTGCTTTATTGTGAAAACAGAGAAATTAGATGACTTGTTATCATTTATTGTAAATAATGGTGGAAGAGTTCTTTCGGCATCGCTTTGCACTGGAATTTCAAGACACTTGATTATTAATTCAATATCTGCAAACAATGATTCATATTTTGTTGTTGCAATTTGTCAAAAAGAAATCACAGATATATTTATGATGAATATTTCAAGAGAGTTCAGATTTAACGAAAAAGGAAATGGTAAGGCATTTGTTTTGGATGTTTTGGGATATATGGGTGCCAAGGGTCCATTTGTTGAATAGGAGGGGTTATGGTTAGAGAAGAAATAATTTTTGAAGAAGATGATCTTTTTTCAAAAGATGAATATAAACTTGTTGTTACAATTGTTAAAAGAGGTTTTGAAACAGATGTTTTAGAGGCGGCAAAATCAGTTGGAACAAATGGTGGAATATTGCTTCAAGCAAAAGGTGTTTCAAGATTAAAAAAGAATTTTTTGGGTTTTAGTGTTAACCCTGAAAATACTCTTGTAATGATTCTTGTTAAAGATGAATTGGTTGTTCCTACAATGAAGGCCATATATTCAGTGACAGACTTTAAATCAGAAGCAAGAGGTATGGTTTTTGCTGTTCCTGTTTCGCTTGTTGCTGGTATGGAAAATGATTACGAAAAAATTGATTTGCATTAATAATAAATAAAAAAAGAGCACTTATTTAAGTGCTTTTTTCTTTTAAAATTATATCAACAATATTTTTTGTTCCATCTTTAAAATTTGCAAATTTTATTGCAGATTTTAAATTTTTGCTATTTATTTTCAAAAAATTTAAACAATTTTGCAGTTTTTCAATTGATAAATTTTCTTGATATAGGGTTATTGAAAGATTATTTTTTTCTAAAAATCTTGCATTTTCAATCTGGTCACCCCTAGATACTGATTTTGGAAGAGGAATAAAAATTGTTAAAATGTTATTTGCAAGTAGTTCAACAATTGTGTTTGCACCAGCTCGTGAGATTGCATAGTCGGTTGCTTTGTAAATTGTTGGCATATCATTTGAAAATTCAATTTGTTTGTAAGATTCATTTTTGATGTTTTTGTTAATGTTATTTTTTCCAACAAGGTGAATAACAAAATAATCTTTTGTTAAGTTGCTTATGTTTTCGAATATAAAATTGTTTATATGCTTTGCACCCAAACTGCCACCGGCAATTAATAAAACCGGCTTTGTTGTATTAATGTTTAGTTTTTGTTTTGCTGCTTCTTTTGATAGAGTAGATATGTTTAATGGCATACCTGTATGTTTGCATTTCTTTCCATAATTTTCTGCTGTATTTTTAAAATTTGTGCAAACAACTTTTGCAAATGGTTTTGCAAGTTTATTTGCAAGACCCATTGTGATATCGCTTTCGTGACAGATGACTGGAATTTTTAATTTGTTTGCGGCAATAACAACGGGGAGTCCGACATATCCACCTTTTGAAAATACAATTTTTGCATTTGATTCTTTTATTATTTTTTTAGCTTCACCAATAGCTTTGGTGAGTTTGAAAGGGATTTTAAAATTTGAAAATATTTTCTTTCTATCAAATTTTACTGTTGTGATTTCTTTATATTCAAAATTAGTGTTATTTTTAACAAGTTCTTTTTCAATGCCTGTTTTTGAACCAATATATATTATTTTTGAAAAATATTTATAGAGTTCATTTTTTAAATTTAAATTTACTGTTACATGACCAGCAGTGCCTCCGCCAGTTAAAATTATTGTGCTCATAATATTATTTTATGTAATAAAGATTTTAAAATTCAAAAAAGCATAGAGAAATTTCTCTATGCTTTTACATTATTTTTGTAAGTCTCCAAACAAGTGGGGTGCATTTTAAAAGTTTTGAAAGCCTTTTATTTTTTTTAATGTATGGTATGCTTTGCTTGATTAAATTTTTAAGGTTTGATTTTGTTTGCTTGTCTTTAAATTTATCTCTCCAAGTGTAATAGAGAAGTTCAATAGCAATTAAGCCCTGCATTGATTTTGCAGCAATAAATAATTCATTATTATCTTTAACTTTATTAATTATATTATCATAACAATTTAAACAGGTTAATTTTTTTGTATTAAATTTGCTTGTGACTATGCTATTTTTTCTTATTATATAGTGATAAAGTTTCTTTTTTGTAAAGACGAATTTGTTGCAATTCTGCATAATTTTAAAGCAAAAATCAAGGTCTTCTCCATAATGAATATTTTCATCAAAATCAGCAGATTTTAATGTTTTTGTTCTAAACATTTTTGAGTAAACTGTGCCATTAAAAAGATTTGATGAAAGCATTTCGGCAATACACTCTTGCTTGTTCATAAAATAAACTTTTGATTGTTTTTTGTTAAATTTATTAAGATTCACAGATTTATTTTCGTTGTGTCTTGATTTTCCACAAAGCGATATGTCAGCAGCATAAGATGTGAGAAGGGTAAATAGTTCTTCAATATATGTTGGTTCAGCATAATCATCGCTATCAAAAAAAGTGAAATATTCTGATTTGATTTTGCCAAGCAAAAAGTTTCTTGTTTTTGAAATGCTGCCTTCGTTTTTCTTGGTGAAAAGTTCAATGTTTTGTGCTGTCTTTTGAATATCTTTAATAATGTTTGCTGTATTGTCTGTTGATCCATCGTCAGCAACAACAATTCTTAAATTTTTGTATGTTTGTTCAAGCAAACTTTTAAGACATTTTTCTATATACTTTTCGCCATTATATACGGGAATTAAAACATCAATTGTTGGTTTATTCATAAAATTTGTTCCTTTATGTCTAAATTATACGGAATCAAAAATTAAAAAGCAAGTTTTTATTTGTTTTCAATAAAATTGACACGATTTTTTTATAATGATATAATTAATCTAGTGAGGTTATATTATGGCAGAAAATTTTGTTCAATTAATTGAAAAGTATGATTCTAGTGAGCCGATAGGTTATGATTATTCGTCGGCAGAAATGGAAGCTGCTGCAAAATCGATTCATTCTGGAAATGAAGCAGATGCAAAAGCTGCTATGCCTGATAAACTTAAAAATTTAATTAAGATTGTTGAAGCGACCGCAAATAAGGTTAATGCAAAAATTGGAACAAAGTTTAAAACTTTTAAAAATATCAATTTTAATGATTCAAATTTATCAGGAAAGGTTTCTTTTGTTGATGCACAAAATAGTTTTTCTATGTCAATTAATATAAAAACTATAACAAGGTTACCTGGTCTTGAAGTTGCTGCAATGGTTACAAAATCATTGATTACTGCAGCAGCAAAGGTTAATGATAAAACTGAACAAGAAATTGAACAAGAACTTCAAGAACCTGCTGTTGATGAAGAATCAAAAGAAGCAGAAGATAGACTTAAAAGAACCAAGTCATTGTCAAAAGCAAAAGACTTTATTTCAGCATATTTGAAAGATTATTTGGCTAATATTTATGCTGATAATTTTGATAAATTTGGTCCTATCGCTGAGTTTGTTGCAAAGCAAATTGTTGCAGATATGGAAACCGATGATCTTGTAAAAATTGCTGAACAATTTTTTGATATTGAAGAACTTGATGTTGGTGAACTTGCAGAAGCAAAAGTTGATCAATTTTTAGGAAAGGCAAGAGATGCCAGAATTTCTAATATTAGAAATAAAGCAGCTCAAATTGCATTGGATCCATCAAAAGAAATTGTTGCACTTAATTATGAACAACAAGCTGCAGCTCTTTGTGAAAGTGGTCCTGAACTTGCAGATAAGTTTGAAGCAATTAATGGAGAAACTAAAGTTTTAACAGGAAAAGCTGTTGAAGAATTTTGTGAATTTTATGTTCATAATTTCTTAAGTTCAAACAATGTTAATGACATTGAAGTTACATTTAATGCAAAAGGTGCTCTTGGAACTTTCCATGATGGAAAGAGACCTAGAATTAACATCAACTTAAATAAACTTCAAAAAATGGGAAGTTATACTGAACTTGCTATGACACTTTCACATGAACTTACTCATGCTGTTGATTCATCAAAAAATAAATCTGAAGGAAACTTCAACAAAAGAGGCGGAGGTTTGCTTAACACAATTAGTGAAAACATTTCCGCTTATGATGGTCCAGAAGAAGGCAAAGAACTTTTGGTTGAATTAAAAAGTTATTGTTATCATATTAACCCAAATGAAAGACATGGTAGAATTGGTGAACTTTCAGCATTGATGTTCATGAATAAAGTTGGTGGCAAAGATCCAAAAATTAAACAAGAAATGGCTGCCAGTGTTGCAAAATATGTTGCATATCAAAATAAAACTGTTAATATGATTCAATCTTTATCAACAAAATTGCCGGAATTTTCTGCAAAATTTCAAGCTCTTGTTGATTCTGGAAAAATTCAACCAGGAACAAAAGCTTATAAACTTATAAATGAAAGAATTAGTTATTTATCAGAAAATTCAAATTCAATTTCTATTGAACAAGAAATTAATTCTGTTAAACAAGCTCAAGAAATTCTTGCTGCAACTGAACAAAGAAGACAATTAGAAGAAGCTAGAAGACAACAAGAAGCACAAGATGAATTAGAAGAACAATCTTTATAAAACCTATTGAAAAATCCACCAAAGATAGTTATAATATTGGTGGATTTTTTTAAGAGATGTGGAGGTAAATTTTGAAAACCGAACAAGAATATTTGCAAATTATTTCAGAAAAGCTTGATTTATATTTAAAAGATGTTGACAGAAATTATGATTCTAGCAAGATGACAAATTCAATAATTTCAACAATTATTCAATTTTTCGATTGTGATTATAAAAAACTTATTTCAGCTCTTGATGATCTTATTGTTATGAAGCAAAATAATCATAATATGAAATTTTCTGATTATGATAATAGATTTGATATATCAGACCAAATGCCAATTTCAATTAAAGGGTTTTTATCTAAAGGAAAACCAAATTTATTTTTCTTTATGGGTGATGAAGAAAAGCCTTATGCCATTGTAAAAACCATGGCAAACGATTATACCGATGTTTATTCAGTTGAAATTTCAAACAATCCGATATCTCTCACTACATACAAAAAAGATGCTTCAGTTATGAGTGATTCTTATGTGTATGTTGAAGAATATAGATATACCAGTGATGAGTGTTTGGCAACAAAAAATATGTATGCTAAAACAACACCACCTAAGATTGGAGATATATCAGCAATTGATTTTAAAAATGATTCAATAGAATTTTTTAATTTTTTAACTTTGCTTTCAGCTGCAATGAAAAATAAAGATGTTGATTTGTCAACTATTTCAGCTTTTGCTACTGATATAATGTTTATCAATTTTTATGAAAGTTTAAAAAATTATAATGGAGATGATAAGTTTTTGCCAGTTCATGATTTGATTTATTTGGCGAACAAAACATTATATAATTACGATACTGTAAAAGTTTCAAATTCAGCGATTATTGATAAAATTGAGTCAACTACATTTTCAGTTGAAGGTGACACACAAAAGAAACAGATTATTAGTGTTAATATTGAAGGAAAAGATTATAATTTGGTTGTTGTAAAATCAGAAGGTTATATGTCTGTTGATGTGTTTGATGGAGAAGAAAAAGTTAGTGGTGCAATTATTATTGCTTCTGCTGATGGATTTTCATTATTTAAATCAGTGCCTGATGTTGATAGTAAAAATTATAAAAAAGATTCAGCCGCATATGTGTTTAATGTGACAAAAAATCAAGTTAGATTTATGACCGTGTCAGATGATAAGTTTATGCAAAATACAAATAGAGCAGTTGACTCATTTATCACATTTGAAGAAGATGGATCAATTAGACTTATTTCATCAGATTCTGAAAAAATAAAAATTAAACCAATAAAAAGTAAATTAACAACAGCGGTTGTTTTAAATCAAAAGTAAGATTTTAATATCTTACTTTTTGTTTTTTTATGGCAAAATCGCCAAAATATAATGATATTTATACAATTTTAAAGCTTTTTGTTTGCAAAAAAAATATTTTGTTTGCTATAATTGGCTTATATTAACTAGGAGGCATATAATGTCTGAAATTTCAAAGAAAGCATCAAAAGAAACACAATCACAAAAAACAGCAAAAACCGCTACAACAAAATCAGCAAAATCTTACGATGCAAAAGATATACAAATCCTTGAAGGATTGGATGCGGTTAGACTTCGTCCAGGTATGTATATTGGAACAACAGGACCAAAAGGTTTACATCACTTAGTATGGGAAATTGTTGATAATGCTGTTGATGAAGCTGCAAATGGATATTGTACCAGAATCAATGTAACACTTTATAAAGATGGTTCAATTTCCATTGAAGATAATGGAAGAGGTATTCCAGTTGCTGAACATCCTGTAAAAAAAGTTTCTGCGGCTGAAGTTGTTTTTACTGAACTTCATGCAGGTGGTAAATTTAATAATGAAAACTATTCATATTCTGGTGGTCTTCATGGTGTTGGTGCATCTGTTGTTAATGCACTTTCAAGATGGCTTAAACTTGAAATTTGCAGAGATGGTAAAAAGTATATTCAAGAATTTGAAAGTAAAGAAGACAAAAAGGGTAAAGTTAAGGGCGGTATGCCAAAATATTCTTTAAAGCAAGATGGTGCTGCTGTTACAACTGGAACTAAAGTAACATTTTTGCCTGATGATAGAATTTTTGAAACTGTTGAATTTAATCCAAATACCATTAAAGAACACTTAGAAGAAGTTGCATTTTTGAATCGTGGTCTTGAAATTAACTTTATTGTTGAAGCAGATAAACAAGAAGATTCAAAATCATATTCATTTAAATATGATGGTGGTATTGTTGATTTTGTTAAACATATCAACGAATCAAAAACTTCACTTTATGCTGATCCAATTTATATTAGCGGTGAAGTTGATGATATTAAAGTTGAAATTGCTATGCAACACACTGACGGATATTCTGAAAGCACATTCTCTTATGTTAACAATATTCAAACCCCAGATGGAGGAACTCACGAAATTGGTTTTAAGAGTGGACTTACAAGAGCACTTTCTGATCTTGCGGTAAAAAGTGGTTCTCTTAAGGGTAAAGAATCTGAAAAACTTGTCGGTGATGACTTTAGAGAAGGTTTGACTACTGTTATTTTAGTAAAAATGAAAACTGTTGAGTTTGAAGGACAGACAAAGGCAAAACTTGGAAATCCTCAAGCTAGACCAGCAGTTGAATCTGTTGTTTGCAAAGGTCTTAATGATTATTTTTCTGGAAAGAAAACCAGCAAGATTTTATCATCGGTTTTAGAAAAAGCTGTTTCTGCTGCGAAAGTTAGAGAAGCATCTAGAAAAGCAAAAGAAATCGCAAGACAAAAAAACTCTATTGAAAACTCAAATTTGATTGGAAAACTTGCATCTTGCACTGGCAAAAATTATGCAAATAACGAAATATTTATTGTTGAAGGTGACTCAGCTGGTGGAAGCTGTAAACAAGCAAGAGACAGACACTTTCAAGCAATTCTTCCACTTCGTGGAAAGCCTTTAAATGTTGAAAAAAAGAGAATTGACCAAGTTTTGATGAATGAAGAATTCAGAACACTTATATCTGCACTTGGTGCTGGTATTGGTGAAGATTTTGATGTTGATTCAATTAAATATAACAAAATTATCATTTTGGCAGATGCTGACCAAGACGGCTTTCATATTAGAAGTATTTTGTTAACATTCTTCTTTAGATATATGAAACCACTTATTACAAATGGTCATGTATTTATTGGACTTCCACCACTTTATAGAGTGGCAAAGAAAGATAAGATTGAATATGTTTATTCTGATGCTGAACTTCCTGAAGCAATCAAAAGAGTTGGCAAAGGTTATAAGCTTCAAAGATATAAAGGTCTTGGTGAAATGGATAAAGACCAACTTTGGGATACTACTATGGATCCAACACAAAGAACATTGGTTCAAGTAACAATTGAAGATGCTGCAGAAGCTGAAAGAATGATTTCAACTTGGATGGGTGATAATGTTGAAGTTAGAAAACAATATATTGCTGAACATTCTAACTTCTCAAGAGTGGATTCACTTTCTGAATTTATGAATAAAAAGAAATAAATATTAAGGGGCATACAATGAGCAAAGACGAAATCAAAAATGAAGATTTTGATGAAACAATTAATATCGAAGAAGTTGAAGAACTTGAAGAAGAAAAAAATGATGTAATTGATGGTTCTGGCTTTGGAAAGAGTGTTGTTCAAAAAGATATTGATGTTGTTTTGAGTGAATCAATGATTCCATACTCTGAGCATGTTATATTAGAAAGAGCACTTCCAAGAGTTGAAGATGGTTTGAAACCTGTTCAAAGAAGAATTTTATATACACTTTTTGAGCTTGATATTACTCCAGATAAAGAATATAAAAAGAGTGCTAGAATTGTTGGTGAATGTCTTGGAAAGTTCCACCCTCATGGTGATACATCAGTTTATGATGCAATGGTAAGAATGGCACAAGATTTTAATATGAGAGAGTGTCTTGTTGATGGCCACGGAAACTATGGTTCTATTGATGGAGATGGGGCGGCTGCGATGAGATATACAGAAGCTAGAATGGCTCCACTTGCTCTTGAAGTTTTAAAAGATCTTGATAAAAACACAGTTGACTGGACACTTAACTTTGATGATACTCTTCAAGAACCAGTTACACTTCCTTGTCGTTTTCCAAATATTTTGGTTAATGGTGCAAACGGTATTGCGATTGGTCTTGCAACAAATATTCCAACTCATAATCTTAGTGAAGTTATCTCTGGTGCAATTGCTATGATTGATAAACCAGATATTTCGCTTGATGAAATGATGAAGATTATTCCTGGTCCAGATTTTCCAACTGGTGGATATATTGTTGCTGGGGATGAACTTAGAAAGGCTTATGAATCGGGTAAAGGAAAAATCACATTAAGAGCAAAAGTTCATGTTGAAGGAAAGGCTAATGAAAAAAGAAATATCGTTATGACAGAACTTCCTTATCAAGTGAATAAAGCAAAACTTCTTCAAAGAATTTTGGAAGTTAGAGACAGTAAAAAGTATGATTTATCTTGTATTACTGAGATTCTTGATGAGTCTGACAGACAAGGAACTAGAGCTGTTGTTAGAGTTAAAAAAGATACTGATGTTAAAAAAGTAATTGATATATTGTTCAAAGAAACAGATATGCAAATATCTTATGGTATTAATATGGTTGCAATTGCAGACGGAAGACCTCAACTTATGGGTATTCTTCAAATTCTCTCATATTATATTAATTATCAAAGAGAAGTTGTTTATAGAAGAACAAAATATGATCTTGATATTGCAAAAGAAAGAGAACATATTTTGCTTGGACTTATTGTTGCGGTTAGAAATATTGATGAAGTTGTTAGAATAATTAAAAAATCTGAAGATACTTCAACTGCAAAAAAGAGACTTATGGAAAGATTTGATCTTTCTGAAAGACAAGCTCAAGCAATTCTTGATATGAGACTTGCAAGACTTACATCTCTTGAAATTTATAAACTTGAACAAGAACTTAAAGATATTCAAGCACTTATTGCAAAACTTACTGCAATTATCAATTCAAAGAAATTGCAATTTGATATTGTTAAAAGTGAAATGCTTGAGATTAAAAAGAAATTTAAAGATCCTAGACGATCACAAATTATTAATTCTGTTGAAAACTTTAAGCTTGATGATGCGGTTACTGTTCTTGCGAAAGGTAATCAAAATGTTGTGGTTTCACTTTCTGCAAATGGATTTGTGAAGAGTATGCTTCCATCAACAATTTCTGGTTCAAGCAAGATTTGGACAGAAAAATCAAGACTTGCTGAAGCACATACAAATTTTGTTAAAACTTCAACTGCTAAAGATGTGTTAGTGTTTACAAACAAGGGTAATGCATTTAAGATTGATGTTAACGGTCTTCCTGTTTCTAAATGGAAGGAAAAAGGTATTGAATTTGAAAAATTGGTTTCTGGAAAACTTTCAAATGAAAGACCTGTTGCAATTATTGAAAATCCAACCGAAGAAACTGATAAGAAACTATTATTCTTCACAAAGCAGGGTATGATTAAAAAGACTGCTTTAAATGAATATATAATTTCAAAAGCAACATATCAAGCAATGAAACTTAAAGATGGTGATGAACTTCTTTCTGTTGAATTTGATAAACCAGATACTACAATATTGTTTATTAGTAAGCTTGGTATGGGACTTAATGCTGAAAAATCTGATATTCCTGAACAGGGTAGAATTTCAGGCGGTGTTAAGGGTATGATGCTTACTGATGACGATGAAATTGTTTCAGTAAATCAAGTTGTTGCCGGTGAATCAGTCGTTTTGGTTTCTAACACAGCTTATGCTAAAAAAGTAAATAGTTCTGAAATTGATATTCTTGCAAGATATAGAAAAGGTGTAAAAATCTTTGATCTTAAAGGTGCAGCAACTAGTGGAACAAATGTTATTTGTTCTGGAATTTCAAATGAAGAAGATGATGTTGTGATTCAAACAGATGAAGATGAATATGCTGCGATCTCGATTTCAACAATATCTGAAGATACAAGATCGGGAAGAGGAAAATCACTTTCAGTTGAGAAAAAATCAATTAAATATGCTGTTATTAGAAGAAATAATTAATATTAAAACCTAGTGCAAAAAGCACTAGGTTTTTTCTTTGCGGGTTGTAATTTGTTTGACCTATATTTTTATCTTTGTTATAATGATAATGTAATTTATTCTAATTAGGAGGTTTCATTAATTTATGTTTGGTAAAAAGAAAAAAGAGCCAAAAGTTGAAAAAGTTTTTGATGATGCTTCTAATGAAGAAACCGCTGAAAATTCAGCAGATGGACAAAATTCTCATGAACATATGTCTGATGATGACAAGCTTATTTTAGGTGTTGATAAAAAGAGCTCAAAAAAAGAACTTACTGAAAGTCAAAAAAAGCAAATGGAAGACTTGGGTTCTCTTAAAGACAAAATTTCTAAAATTTTAAAATCATCAAACATTGAAATCGTTGATGAAAACTTTGGTGATGATTATGAGTCTGGTGGCGGCGAAGATAGTGATGAAAAGAAACAACAAGACTATGACTCACTTAAATCATTATATGGAGATAGTGATAAAAAGGGTTCAAAAGAATTAACTCTCACCATTGATGATTATGATTACACTTATACTGGTAAATATTTAGATGAATTTGATATGATGCACTTGAAAAACATCAAGAGAATTCGTCTTCAAAATAAGTATGCAAAAAAGATAAGAAAAATTGCACTTATCGCATCGCTTGTTTTGGTTGTTATTGGTGGTGCAGTTACAGCATTTATGCTTACAAGAGAAAAACCTGTTTATTTAAAATCTATATCAATGAACCAACTTGAAGCAAAATATTATATTAATGATTATTTTGATTATTCTGGTTTGTATATTATTGCAGAATATTCAGATGGTAGAAAAGAAAGGGTTAAACTTGATTCAAGTCACTTACTTGATGTGACTGGAAACTATGTTCAAACCGCTGATGCACTTCAATTTACAGGAACAAGACCTGCTACACTTAGATTTACTTATGGTGGTCAAGTTGTAGATTATTCAATTACTGTTGAAGAAAGAAGAATGTCTGGTTTTGCAGCAATTTATACTGATGAACTCTTTAATTTAAGTGTTGGAGATTCAATCAATTCTGATAATTTGAGATTGCTTCAAAAATACACAAACTTTAATTCAACTTATTTTGATTATGATGGAGTATCGGTTTCAATAGCTATTAATGGTTCAATGTGTTTGTATGATGATCAAACAAAATCATTTATTGCAAGTCAATCTACAAAACCTGCAACAGCTGGTGAAGATTCGGCGGCAACAATCACAATAACTTATTCTGGCTATACTCTTGAAATAAAATATGTTGAAGGGGTTTCATTTGTAGAAACCGCACAACCACAATAAAAAAATAAAAACACAGAAATATCTGTGTTTTTTTATTATCTTAAAATATTGTTTGCAGTTGTTCTGTATGGCATTCTTGTTGCTCTTGGTGTGTTGATTTCATTTGATGTTTGTTCGTATTGTTCAGGTGTATTTAAATCTTGCGATCTATTTGCTCTTAAATTGTTTTGATTTTCTTGCATACTATTCCTTGAATTAATTAATTTATTGTTTCTAAAATTGTTATTATTTTGATTGTTTATTGAGTTGATAATTTTTGGACCTGTAGGTTCATTAGTTAAATTATTTAGAGATTTATTTGTGTTGTTTGAAATAGTTTCAGCTGGTTGAGTATTTTCATTTGTATTTTTGTTTGAATCGCAATTTTCAGAAACTATACAAGCAATTTTATTTGCAATGTCATGGTTGTTTGAGTTTTCATTAATTTCAATATTTGAAGGTTGAAGGTTGTTAAAATTATTGTATCCAATTGTTAAATTTGTTCTGAAATATGCAGAAGCAGGTGTGAAGTTTGATTCAATAATATTAATAACTGAATTGATTGAATTTAATTTTTCAATAGATGATGTTGCTGCTTTGAATTGGTTTAATTGGTTGTTGATATTAATTTTATTTTCTCTTGAAAATGCAACATTTCCATTGTTGATTTCATTTGCATAAATCATAAGCATTGATTTTTTTAATGATAAAGTTTTTTCTTCTTTTGACACTGCATCTTGTGTTTGATTTGCAAGAGAAGTTTCGGTTGTTGGAATTTTGATATTAATATTTAATTCGTTTTCATTTTCATTGGTTAAACTGATAAATGGTGTGCTAGATAATACAAAAACATTAAACTTGTCATTATTTAAATTGCTAGTTTTTGTTGTATAATTAGTAGGGTTGATATAGCTATCATTTGTTGAAGTTTCTACAATTTTTCCAATTTGTTTATTTGGAGCGATTGCGGTTGCTTCAATTTTTTTATTGTTTAAAATAGAGTTTTCATTTGATTTGTTTAAATGTGTTCCGCATGAACCACAGGCAATTGCTGTTAGTGATAATGCGGAAACAACAGTTGTTGTAATTATTTTTTTAGCTTTATTTTTCATAAAAATACCTCCGAGTTTCTATAATTAGTATTTTTCAAATTTGCAAAAATATTTATAAAATGAATAAAACAATATGTTTTTGTAAATAAATTTAATAAAAAATGCGAAAAATGGAGTGGTTTATATGAGTGACGAAATTAAAAATGAAGATTATTTATTGTATGTAGAAAAAGAAACACCAAAAACTGGTTGGTTTAATTCATTATTTCATGCTTTTATTGTTGGTGGAACAATTTGTGTTATTGGTCAAATGTTTGGTGATGTTATTAAGTCATTTAATCCAAATATGGATATTTTGAGAGTTGGATCTTGGGTTAATATTATCATTATAACTATAACAATTATATTAACATCATTTGGTGTTTTTGATAGAATTGCAAAGTTTGGAGGAGGTGGAACATTTATTCCTATCTCTGGATTTGCAAATAGTATTGCATCTTGTGCTATTGAATTCAAAAATGAAGGATTAGTTTTTGGTGTTGGTTCAAAAATGTTTAATGTTGCGGGTCCGGTTATTGTTAACGGTGTTGCATATTCAATGATTGTTGGATTAGTTTATTCATTAATTTTATTGTTTTAGGTGGTATGGTATGAAGAGAGTTGGAAGACAAACTTTGGTGTTAGAAAAAGATTGTTATATTATTGGTAGAGGTTCTTTGGTTGGTGAAAAAGAAAAAAATGGAATCTATTCAAAATATATGAACAGTTTTATCAAAGATGATAAGATGGGTGAATTGACATTTGAAAAAGGTGAGCGAAAGATGCTCGAAAAAATTAACGAAACCGCAATTGATGATTCAAAATTAACTGTTGATGATATAGATATTTATCTTGGTGGTGACCTTATGAATCAATTGGTTTCTAGTAATTATGTTGCGGAAATTTTACAAGTGCCATTTGTTGGAATTTATTCTGCCTGTGCAACAATAACTGCAAGTATTGGAATGGCTGCGGCACTTATTGATTGTGGTGGATTTGATAATATTTTATGTTCTGCAATTAGTCATTTTAGTTCTGCTGAAAGACAATATAGGTTTCCGCTTGAATTTGGAAATCAAAGACAATCATATTCTCAGTGGACAGTAACGGCTGGTGGTGGATTTGTTGTTTCAAATAAAAAGTCGGATTTAAAAATTACAAAAGTTTGCTTTGGAAGGGTTCAAGATTTTGGTGTGGTTGATATTGCAAATATGGGTGCGGCGATGGCACCAGCGGCTTGTGATACACTTTGCAATTTTTTTGCTGACACAAAAACAAATCCAGATGACTATGATTATATCGCAACAGGTGATCTGGGAAAACTTGGCTCAGATATACTGAGAAAATTAATGTCTGACAAGGGTTATGTTTTGGGACAAAATTATTCAGATTTGGGTCATTCAATTTATGCATTTGAAGAAGAGTCTTATCAAGGTGGAAGTGGTGCAGGTTGCTCTGCTGCAATACTTGCAACTTATATATGTGATAAATTGAAAGATGAAACTTTTAAAAAGATTTTAGTTGTTGCAACGGGTGCACTTATGAGCACAACTTCAAATCAACAGGGTGATTCGATTCCGTCTGTTGCTCATTTGATTCAAATTGAAAAAGTTTAAGGAGGGTGTATGTTTGCTGCTTTGTTTATGTATGTTAAAGTATTTTTCGTTGGCGGGTTAATTTGTTTAATTGCAGAGTTTATTGAAATAAAAACAAAGATTACACCGGCAAGAATTCTTGTTATATTTTTGATGGTTGGTGCTGTGCTTGGTGGTTTTGGAATTTATAATTATTTGGTTGAGTGGGCAGGTGCCGGTGCAACCGTTCCAATAACAGGATTTGGAAATGCACTTGCAAGGGGTGCAATTGATGGTGCAAAATCAAATGGTTTGTTTGGTGCAATTGGTGGTGGACTTGTTGCAACTTCTGCTGGAATTGCAGTGTCGATCGGGCTTTCATATTTGCTATCATTTTTTGCTAGTTCAAAATCAAAAAAGAACTAATAGTAATAAATTGTGACAACGATTAATATATTTTAATATGAAAAGAAATCGCAAAAAATTCTTTGTAAAATTTAGAAACGATGCTAAATTTCATTTAAAACAAAGAATATTTGCGATTTTTGTTATTATAAATATTTTGTTAATTATTTATATCAAGTATCTTGCAACACCAATTGTTGTGCTTAACACAAAAGCTCAAATTTCGAATTATGCAACAAAATCTATCAACCTTGCTATTGCTGAAACAATGAATCAAAATGTTAGTTATGGTGATTTGGTTAAAATTTCAAAAGATAATTCGGGTGATATTTCGTATATTGAAACAAACTCTGTTAAGATAAATGTGCTATCAAAAATTATGAGTAAAGTTGTTATGCATAACTTTTTAGAAATGGCAAAAAGTCCAATAAAGATTTCTCTTGGAGCTTTTTCTGGTATTTCAATTTTTGCTGGTATTGGTCCCAAGATTGCATACACCGTCAATCCATACGGTGAAGTATTTTGTTATTTTACTTCAAATTTTGAATCGGCAGGAATTAACCAAACCTATCATAAATTATATCTCATTATTTCGATAAAAGTTAATGTTGTTTTTCCAACAAAACAAGTTTTGGTTAATAGTTCATCTGAAGTGCTTTTATGTGAGAATTTAATAGTTGGAAAAATTCCTGAAGTTTATTTGAATTCAAACAACTTAACAGATATGTTAAATTTGGTTCCTGAAAAGTTTAGTTCTTGACAAATTATCATCATTGTTTCATAATATTTGTATGGAAAAATTTTATTATTTAGATAATGCTGCAACAACAAAAGTTTTTGCAGAAGAATATGATTTAATGAAGCAAAATAATGATGAATTGTTTTTTAATCCTAGTGCTGCATATTCTTATGGAATAAAGGCAAAAAAAGTTTTAAATGAATCAAGAAAAACAATTTTGAATTTGCTTAGAGGAACATTTGGTTCACTATATTTTACAGGTAGTGCAACCGAATCAAACAATACTGTTTTTGAAGGTGTGCATTTAAGATCTGGAGATGTAGTTTTAATTTCTGCTGGTGAGCATCCTAGTGTTTATGCTGCGGCTCACAGACTTGAAAAGAAGGGAATCATTGTTAATGAGATTCCTCTTCAAAGTAATGGCAAAGCAGATATTGAAAAACTTAAATTAATGCTTAGCGAAAAAGTTAAATTGGTTTCTGTTATTCATGTTTCTAATGAAACAGGTGCAATTAATGATATAAAAGAAATTGTCAAAATCGTTAAAGGGTTCGATAATAAAATTTTGGTTCATTCAGACGGTGTTCAAGCAGTTGGAAAAATTAAAGTTAATCTTCAAGATCTTGGTGTTGATTTATACACTATGTCAGCTCACAAAATTTATGCGGTTAGAGGCATTGCTGGTTTGTGGGTAAAAAACTCTGTTGTTATTGATTCACTTTTGGTTGGTGGTGGTCAAGAAGAGGGTTTTAGATCATCAACTGAAAATGTTGCTGGTGCAATTTCTTTTGCTTATGCTGCTGATAAAGTTATTAAAGATTTGGAATCAAATTATTCAAAGATGCAAAAATTGAAAAATGATTTTATTCAAAAAATCATGTCTAGCAAAATTGCAGAGTTTACAAAAATTAATAGTAATGACGAATGTTCGCCTTATATTATTTCAATGTCATTTTCAAATATTAAAGGTGAAGTTTTGATGTATTCGCTTGAAGCAGATAAAATTTATATTTCAACAGGTTCAGCTTGTTCTTCAAAAAAAGCAGGAAATAGAATACTTTCTGCCATGGGCATTTCTGACAATGATGTTGTTGGAAGTGTAAGAATAAGTTTTTCGCCTTATTTTGAATATGATTTAGATTATATTGTTCAAGCTATTGAAAAAAATGTAATTAGATTTGAAAAAAATGTTAATATAAAAAAGTAATAGGATAAAAGTTATGAGAAAAGCGATTTTAATTAGATTTGGAGAAATATTTTTAAAAGGAAAAAACAGAGGTTATTTTGAAAAATCTTTATTTTTAAATATTAAAGAAGCACTTCAAAATTTTAGTTTAGAAGTTGTAAAAATTTCTGGTAGATATATTGTAAAAAACTATAATTTAGATGATGAAGTTAATATTGTTGATAGACTTAAAAAGATTCCTGGAATATTTTCGTTTTCTGTTGCTAATTTGATTGATACAAATTTGGAAGAAATTGAAAATCATTCTATTTTGATGATGAAAGATAAAAAAGGAACTTTTAAGGTTGAAACCAACAGGGCAGATAAAAGATTAGAATTAAATTCAATGCAAATTTCTGCAAAAGTTGGTGGAAGAATTCTTGCTACAAATCACAACTTGAAAGTTGATATAAAAAAGCCAGATTTTGTGCTTAGTATTGATATTAGAGAAAATGGTGAAACTTATATTTATGAAGAAGTGATTTTTGGTGTGGGTGGTATGCCTGTTGGAACTTCAGGTTCTGGATTGTTGCTTCTTTCTGGTGGTATTGATAGTCCTGTTGCTGGTTATATGATGGCAAAAAGAGGTGTCAAAGTTGCTGCTGTTCACTTTCATAGTTTTCCATATACCTCAAACTCTGCAAGAGAAAAGGTTGAAGAACTTGCTTCAATAATTTCTGCCTATACTGGAGATATGACAATTTATATGGTTTCAATGACTGAACTTCAAGAGCAAATTCATGAAAAGTGTGATGATTCTTATATGATTACTTTGCTTAGAAGAGGGATGTTTACTATTGCTGAAAGAATTGCAAAAAGACATGGCAAAAAAATGATTATCACTGGTGAAAATCTTGGACAAGTTGCAAGTCAAACAATTGAAAGTATGACGGTTGTTTCTGAGGTTGTTAAACAGGTTCCAATTTTGAGACCACTTATTGCATTTGATAAGTGTGAGATTATTGATATTGCAAAAAAGATTGATACTTATGAAACTTCAATCAAACCTTTTGAAGATTGTTGCACAGTGTTTTTGCCAGATAGTCCAATTGTTAAGCCAGAGCTTTATAAAGTTAAAAGAGAGCAAGATAAAATTGATTTTGATGAAATTTTAAATAGAGCAATGGAGACTATTGAGGTTGTTGAAATTAAAGCAAACTAGTTAAAAGTTTTTAGTTTAATTTTATTTGTTTGATATATTTTATTTGTTGATTTATCGCAAATTTCTACAAAATATTCGTAAATTTCATTATTTTTTGCTGATATATCTTCAAATTTTGTAATTTTTAATTCATCTGTTGGTGATAAGGAAGAAATTGTTTCTTCCTTATTTTCTTGTATTCTTTTTATGTTATAAGTGAAATTGTTTGATGTAAAAAAGCTTAAAATTGGTTTTCTATTTTCAAAATTAAAAACTTCTAAATTTAAATTTGGCTTTGTGTTTTTTTGTTTTGGGAGATTGTTTTTTGAAAAAATTTCGTTTATGCCGTCATCTGAATCACTTAAATAAATCTCATTATTTTGGTAATCACTTTTTGTGATTATTTTTGTTTCAACAGAAGATGGTTTTTTAAAGTCTTCTGGTTTTTGAGATTTGTAAAGCATTTGTAATATATTTTTATTGAGCATTGTCGGGTAGGTTGAACCGCTTATATTTTTGTTTAAATTATCGCCGCCAATATATGTGATTACTGTGTGATTTGTTGTGTATGCAACTGAAAATGCATCAGTGTTTTTTGTGGAATTTTGTTTGCCAACGGTTCCAGTTTTTGCTGCAACTTGAAAGTCTAAACTAGCAAGTTTTTTTGCCGTTCCAGATTTCGCAGTGTCAATTAACATATCTGTTATGAGATATGCTGTGCTATCTGACATTGCTTTAATGGTTTTTGGATTATTTTCATAAACCGTTTTATTGTGTTTTGTAATTTTTTGAATATATGCTGTTGGTTTAAAATTTCCGCTACTTGCAAATGCAGAGTAGGCTGCTGCTATTTGATTTAATGTTAAACCTTCGGTGAAACCTCCAAGAGCTAAAGCCAAATTATTGTCATTATTGTGAAAATCTATATTTAACTTTTTAGCAAATTCTTTAGCCTCGTTTACACCAAGTTCGTTTAATAGTTTAACAGCAGGTATATTATATGAGTTTTTTATTGATTCACGAACTGATATAAATCCATGATATTTTCCATCTGCATTTTCCGGCGAATAACCAGATATGTTTATTTTTTCGTCATTGATTTTTGTTGCTGGTGATATAATATTTTTTTCGATTGCTGGGGCATAAACAAGTATTGGTTTTATTGTTGAACCTGGTTGTTTTTTTGATTCAATCGTTTGAGAAGTTCCATATAATCCTTCAATCAAACCTGTTTTATTATTGAGAATAATGGCGGCTGTATTTTGCTTTTTGATTTCTTCATAATTTAATTCTATTGTGTTTGAAATGAAGTCTTTTATATCTGGGTTGTAACCTGTATAAATTTTGTAGTTTCCATATTTTAGTTCATTTTCATTAATGTTTAAATGATTACATGCTTCTGAAATAATTTCATTGTAAACATAGTTATTGCTGGTTTGTTTTGTTATATCCAAGTTAACAGGTTCTTGAATTGCTGAATTATATTCTTCTTCTGATATCTTGTTTTGATTTTTCATTAATTCTAAAATTAAGTTTCGTCTTTCGACAACCTTATCTGTGTTTTTTTGTATGTTGTAAATAGTTGGGGCATTAATTGTTGCGGCAAGTAATGCCGATTCTGCAATTGTTAAATCTGCAGCTGATTTGTTGAAATAATAATTTGCTGCGGTTTCGATGCCGTAAGCTCCATTTCCAAAATATATATTGTTTAAATACATCTCTAAAATATCGTTTTTTGAATATTCTTTTTCAAGACTTCGTGCAAGTTTAAATTCTTTAAGTTTTCTATTAATTGTCTTTTCGTTTGTTAGCATTGTGTTTTTAATGAGTTGTTGAGAGATGGTTGATGCACCTTCAGAAAAATTTTTTGATTTTATGTTTGATAACAGGGCACCTCCAATCCTTATGTAGTCGATTCCTTTGTGATTGTAAAATCGTTTGTCTTCGGTTGAAACAAATGCGGCTGTTGTTTTTTTGTTTAGCTTGTTAATTTTTATATATTGGTTTTTGTCGGCTGAAATAATTGAACCGCTTTTATCATAAATTTCTAACGATAAATTTGATTTTGATGATTCAAGTTTTTCTTTATCAAGAGATACTCCGTGTGTGATTAGGTGGTAATAAGAAACAAACGATAAAATTGTTATCGCCGATATTATGAAAAAACTTATAAAAACAAATTTAGAAAATTTCTTTATTGTTTTCATCAAAAAATACCTCAAAATTAGTATTTTCGACATAGTCTTTTTTTATTCATTAAATTAACTTAATAATATAAAATTTATATTATTTTCTTGAATTTATTATTTATTTAATATATAATCGTATTTGATAAATTGGAGATTATTATGAATTTAGAAAAAAAGAAATATTTAATTTTAACTTATGGCTGCCAAATGAATGTGCATGAGTCTGAAAAGTTGGCAGGAATTTTAGAAAGTAATGGTTATGAAGTTTGCACAACAGCAACCGAAGCCGATGTTGTTGTGTTTAACACTTGTGCTATTCGTGAAAATGCTGAACAAAAAATTTATGGAAATATTGGTGAACTTAAAAATATCAAAATAGCAAAGCCTGATATGATTATTGCAATCGGTGGTTGTATGAGTCAGCAACAAAAATATGCAGATGAAATTATGTCAAAATTTCCTTATGTTGATATTGTTTTTGGAACTCACAATCTTGCTGATTTTGAAGCTCTTTTAAAAAGAAAAATTGAAACAGGAAAGAGAATTGCAGAAGTTGTTGAAGATGAAACAATAGCTCTCCGTGATTCGCTTAAAATTGCAAGAACTTCTGGTGTTAATGCATGGGTTAATATTATGTATGGTTGCAACAATTTCTGTACATACTGTATTGTTCCTTATGTTAGAGGAAGAGAAGTTTCTAGACCAGAAAAAGATATTTTAAGAGAAGTTGAACAACTTTTAAAAGAGGGTTACAAACAAATTACTTTGCTTGGTCAAAATGTCAACTCTTATAGAGGCAAAGATGAAAATGGAAATGAAATTTCATTTGCAAAATTGCTTCAAGATATTGATGCACTTGATTATAAATTTAGACTCAGATTTATGACTTCGCACCCAAAAGATTTATCTTCTGAAGTTATTGATGTTATTGCTTCATCAAAGAAGATTTGTCACGGTATCCATCTTCCAATTCAATGTGGAAGTGATAAAATTTTGGCGGCAATGAATAGAAAATATACCAGAGAAAAATATTTGAAACTTATTGATGAAATTAAGTCAAAAATATCTGATGTTGAACTTACCACTGATATTATTGTGGGTTTTCCTGGCGAAACTGAAGAAGATTTTCAAGGAACTCTTGATATTATGAAAAAAGTTGAATATATGCAAATTTTTGGTTTTATATATTCAAAGAGAAAGGGAACTGTTGCAGAGAAAATGACAGACCATATTGATACAAAAACTAAGAAAGACAGACTTTCAAGACTTTTGGAAGTTAAAAATGAAATCATCAATAGAAGAACTCAAGAAATGCTTGGAAAAACTTATGAAGTGTTGGTTGAAAGTTATGATGAAGCAAAGAACATTTTATATGGTTCACTTGATAGCGGAAAAACAATTTCATTTGAAGGTACAAAAGCCTGTGTTGGTGAATTTGTTGATGTTAAAGTTGTGTCAGTTAGAAAATCTGTAATTTATGGTGAAATTGTTGATAAAGAGGCTATTAAGAATTTTGTTGAAAAAGATTTCAAATGTCCTATTGAAGTTTCAATTTTGCCAAAAGACCAAAAAGGTATGAAGGTTTTAAGAGAAAACAAAAAGAATCAAAAAGCAGTTAATGATTTAAAATCAAAAAAATAGGCGGGAAGTTTATGGCATTATCACCAATGATGAAACATTATCTTGAAATGAAAGAAAAATATCCAGACACCATTCTTTTTTATAGACTTGGTGACTTTTATGAGATGTTTTTTGAAGATGCAGAAATTGTTTCGAGAGAGTTGGAACTCACTTTAACTGGAAAAGATTGTGGACTTGAAAAGAGGGCTCCTATGTGTGGGGTTCCTCATCATGCTGCTGCAAACTATATTTCTAGATTGATTTCGTCTGGTTATAAGGTTGCTGTTTGTGAACAAATTTCTGATCCGAAAGCATCAAAGGGGTTGGTTCAAAGAGATGTCGTTCAAATTATTACTCCGGGAACTGTTATTGAAAATGAAAGTTTAGAGTCAAAAAGAAACAACTTTTTAATGACTGTTTATGCGGGTAAGTCTGCAATTAATGTTTGTTATAGTGATATTTCAACTGGTTTTATTGAAGCAATTGAACTTGTTGGAAAGGATAAATTTAAATTGCTTGACGATGTTCTTGCAAGAGTTAAGCCTTCTGAAATTTTGTGTAATTTGAGTTTTAAAGCTGAATCACAATCGCTTTCAGCTGTTAAACTTAATTATGTTCCAGAATTTTATCCTAAAGATGAAATATTTGATTATCAAAAAGCAAAAACAGTTATTTTAAATCAATTTGCTGTTAATAATCTTTCAGCACTTGGTCTTTCTGTTGATAAAAAAGACTTGGCAGTTGCTGTTGGTGCTGCAATTATTTATTTTGAAGAAACTCAAAAAAGAACAATTTCAAATTTGAAAAAATTATCAATTATTCAAGATTCAAGATTTGTGCATCTTGATATTTTGGCAAGAAAAAATTTAGAGCTTACTCAAAGCAATAGTTTGAATCAAAAGAAAGGTTCACTTTTGTGGCTTTTAGACAGAACAAAAACTTCAATGGGTGGAAGACTTTTAAAATCGTTTATCGATCAACCATTGAGAGATGAAATTTTGATTAATGAAAGACTTGATTCAGTTGAAGAACTTGCAGGTGATTTAATTTTAAGACAAACCCTTGCAGAAACTTTTAGTGGATTTTTGGATATTGAAAGAAAGTGTAGCAAGATTTCTGCTGGAACAATCACTCCAAAAGAGTGTTTGTCACTTTCAGAAACTCTTAAAAAACTTCCAGAAATCAAGTCGCTTTTAATGGGTTGCAAAACCAAGCTTTTAAAAACTGCAGGTGAGAATATTGTTTTGCTTGGAGATATTCAAAGAGTTTTAGACGATGCAATTGATCCAAGTTGCCCTGCAAATTTAAAAGATGGTGGATATATTTTATCATCTTATAATGAAGAACTTTATAATCTTAGAAATGCTGGTGAATATGGCAAACAATGGCTTGCTGAATATGAAAGAGAACAAAAAGAAAAAACTGGCATAAAGAATTTAAAAACAGGTTACAACAGAGTTTTTGGATATTATATTGAAGTTACAAATTCAGGGCTTTCACTTGTTCCTGATACTTATATTAGAAAACAAACAACAACAAATAGTGAAAGATATATTACTCCAGAACTTAAAGAAATGGAGTATAAAATTTTAAATAGCAAAGAACAATCTATTGAACTTGAATCTAAATTATATGCTGAAATTAAAGGATATTTGGCATCATATCTTGCCGAACTTTCTGAAATTTCAAATGCTGTTGCAATTGCAGATTGTTTGATTTCTTTTGCTGATGTTGCCGTTGATAGAAATTATGTTAGACCAACAATTTCTGATAAATTTGATCATATTAAAATTGAAGCTGGAAGACACCCTGTTGTTGAAGCAATGATGGAAAAGTCCGAATTTTCTGCCAACGATACCATTTTGGATTCTGCAGAAAATAGAACAATGCTTATTACTGGACCAAATATGGCTGGTAAGAGTACTTATATGAGACAAGTTGCAATTATTACATTGATGGCACATATGGGTTCGTTTGTTCCTGCAAAATCTGCTGAAATTTCTATCATTGACAGAGTGTTTACAAGAGTTGGTGCATCTGATGATTTGGCATTTGGTCAAAGTACATTTATGGTTGAAATGAGTGAAGTTTCAAACATTATTAATAATGCAACAAATAAGAGTTTGATTATTTTGGATGAAGTTGGAAGAGGAACATCAACTTATGATGGTATGAGTATTGCTTCTGCTATTATTGAGTTTTTGTCAAAGCACTTAACTGCAAAAACTTTATTTTCAACACATTATCATGAACTTACTGATCTTGAAGGTAAAATTGATGGTGTGAAAAATTATAGAGTTATGGTTAAAGAGTGGGAAAACAATATTGTATTCTTGCACAAAATTGCAAGGGGATCTGCAAATAGAAGTTTTGGTATTGAAGTTGCAAAACTTGCAGGACTTCCTGATGAACTTATTCAAAGGGCAAAGGAAGTTTTAGTTGAAAGAGAATCTGAAGGACTTAATGTTGTTTCATCTGCAAAAGATGTTAAAGTTGAAACTAATGCAAATGTGGCAGAAATTATTAATGTGTTGAAAGATACAGATATGAACAATATTTCGCCACTTATGGCATTTGGAACTCTTCAAAATCTTGTTGATAAAGTTAGAAAATAAATTAAGGAGATAAATTATGGCAAAAATTAATATTTTAGACCCATCGATTTACAATTTGATTGCTGCCGGTGAAGTGGTTGAAAGACCTGCTTCTGTTATTAAAGAATTGGTTGAAAACTCAATTGATGCCAAGGCAAAAAACATAACAGTTGAAATCAAAGATGGTGGCACAACATTAATGCAGGTGTCTGATGATGGTGTTGGTATTGCTGAAGATGATTTTAAATCAGCATTTTTGCCACATGCAACCAGTAAAATAAAACAGGCTGAAGATTTAGACTCGATTTTTACATTGGGTTTTAGAGGTGAGGCTTTGGCTTCAATTGCTGCAGTTGCAAAGGTTAAACTTGTGTCTAAAACAGAAAATGATGAAGTTGGAAATAGTTTGGTTGTTGATGGCGGTAAGTTTGGTGAAGTTCAAAAAATTGCTGCCAATGTTGGAACAACAATATCTGTTAAAGATTTGTTTTATTGTGTTCCTGCAAGAGCTAAATTTTTAAAGAAAAATAAAACTGAAGAGCAAGAAATTACAAACATTATAAATAGAATTGTATTGGCACATCCTGATATTAATTTTAACTATATTGTAGATGGTAAAAAAGTTTTGTCTTCACTTGGTTCAACTGAAAAGGAAGCGATGTTTTCTGTTTATGGAAAAGAATCTATTCAAGAAACATTAGAGGTTTTTGCAGAAAGGGATTCTGTTTCGGTTAAAGGTTTTGTTGGAAAACCAACATATTCAAAATCAAATAGAACATATCAAACACTTATAATCAATGGAAGATATGTTATTAACACAACTGTTCAATCGGCTGTTGCAAATGCTTATGGTGATTTTTTAATGAAAAGGCAATATCCATTTTTTGTCTTGTATTTAACAGTTCCGCTTGATGAAATAGATGTAAATGTTCATCCAAATAAGCTTGATGTAAAATTTTTAAAATCAAACCTTGTTTATTCAGTTGTTTTTGAGGCTGTTTCAAGAGCATTAAATGGTATGGATTATGTGAAACAAATTGACTTAGAAACTAATGCAGGAATTTCATTTATTTCACAAGTTCAACAAAAAACCAATAGTGAAAAAATTGATAAAGCTGGTGTTAATTTAAATCCATTTTCTTTTAATACAGATGTAATGACTGATGTTGAAAAAGATAAAGTAACAAATAATGTTATTGATTCTATAATTAATTTGCCTGATGAGAATATTGGTGTTAAAGATAACTTTGGAATTGGTTCAAAGCTTTTAGAAAGAATCAATGAAAAAATTGACAACAATGATGATTCAGCATTTAAGTCTGAAAATTATCAAAGAGAAAATATTGTTAAAAATAAAGCAAGTGAAGTTATTCAGGACTCTTTTGTTGAAAAAGAAATGACTTCACAAAATTTGTCGGTTTTTGAAAAACCTAAAACAATTCAAAATGATTTTGCAACAGATGATGTAAAAATTGTTGGAAAAATCTTTAATACATATTTGATGATTGAATGGGGTGAGAATGTTTATCTTATTGATCAACATGCTGCACATGAAAGAATTAGATATGATAAATTGAAAGCTGAATATGAGACTGGAAATATTGTTATTCAACCAATGCTTATTCCATTTGTTATTACACTCAACCCAGAAGATGATCAAATTTTATCTGCAAATTTAGAGGCAATAAAATCCGTTGGTTTTGATATTGATGAATTTGGTGACAGGACTTACAAAATTTCTGCCGTGCCAACAATTATTTCAGATATTGATTTTAATAAATTTTTCTCAATGTTTTTGGCAGAAAAAATTCATAAATCAAAAATTACTGAAGCTGACATTGTGAAAGATTCTTTAATGCAAATGGCTTGTAAAAGTGCTATTAAAGGCGGCGATGATTTATCTAAAGATGAAATTAATAAACTCTTAAAAGAGATGAGTGAAAAAAATATTGTGTTGTTTTGTCCACATGGTAGACCTGTTGTTGTTAGAATTACAAAGTATGAAGTTGAAAAGTGGTTTAAACGAATTGTTTAATAAAATATTGTTTTGAAATGAAATTTTGTTAAAAATTGACAAAATTTGCAGTTTTTATACAAAACAAGAAAATGATGATTCAGATGAGTAAAAATGTAAATTTTTATTTATATTTAATATATTTTTACAAATAAGGTGATTAAAATGTATAAAAAAGAAGTTTTTGACTTAGTTAATAAATGTGAAGAAGAGTGTAAAGAAATTTTTGAAAAATTGAATCAAATTGCACTCTATAATCAAAAGAAGGTTTTGGATGCTTTTAAAAATGCCAATATGCAGCTTTCGGATATAGCATCTTCAACTGGTTATGGAAATGATGATAGGGCAAAGGGTAAACTTGCAGAAATTTATGCAGCCGCTTTTGGTGCAGAAGCTGGAATTGTTAGTCCACTTATTGCTAGTGGAACACATGCACTTACCATTGCACTTTTTGGTGTGCTTAGACCAGATGATGTAATGTATTCAATTACAGGCAAACCATATGATACACTTCTTGGTGTTATATTTGGTGAGAATAATGGTTCACTTAAAGACTTTAAAGTCAAGTATGAAGACACTGAACTTAAAGATAATGATTTTGATATTCCAGAAATATTAAATAAGGTTGAAACATTAAATCCAAAAATTGTTTATATTCAAAGATCTAGGGGATATACAACAAGAGATTCTCTTTCTATTGAAAAAATTGAAAGGGTTATTAATGAAGTTCGTAAAATTAATAAAACAGTTATTATAATGGTTGATAACTGTTATGGTGAATTTGTTGAAACTAGAGAACCTTGTGATGTTGGTGCAGATGTTATGATTGGTTCGCTTATCAAAAATGCTGGTGGTGGAATTGCTCCAACAGGTGGTTATATTGTTGGAAAGAAAGATGTTGTTGAACTTATTTCGTCAAGATTTTTAGCACCTGGAATCGGTATGGAAAATGGCTCTTATGCAGGAAGTTATACTCCATTTTTCCAAGGTTGTTTTTCAGCTCCTCATGTTGTTTTAAATGCAATGAAAGGTTCAATTTTATTTGGAAGGGTTGCAGAGAAATTGGGTGTAAGTTCGTTTCCAAAGTTTGGTGAAATGCCACATGATATTGTTAGAACAATTGAATTTGGTGATGCTGACAAGCTTATTGAGTTTTGTAGAATAATTCAAAGACTCAGTCCTATTGATAGTAATGTTGTTCCATATCCTTGGGATATGCCTGGTTATGATGATAAAGTTATAATGGCTTCTGGTTCATTTGTTCAAGGTTCATCAATTGAGCTTTCAGCTGATGGTCCAATAAGACCTCCTTATGTTGCATATTTACAAGGTGGTCTTACATATGAACATTTGAAAATTGTTTGTTTGGAATATGCAAATTCATATATTAATTAATTTGCATATTATATTTATTTAACTCATACGATTTAGTATGAGTTTTTTTTATGATTTTTTAAATAAATTTGATATTGGTTTGATTGAAAATAAAATCAAAATTCAATTAATATTTGGGTATGGTGCAATGATTTCTGGTGGATTTAAAATTGAAAGTTTATCTGAAGAGTTGGTTATTTTGAAGTCTAAAAACGAAACAATTTCTGTTATTGGTGTTAATCTAAAAATGAAAGCAATTTCTAAGGGTGAAGTGTTTTTGATGGGTGATATAAAATCAATAATGTCTGGTGAATAATATGAAAAAAATGTTAAAGATAAAAATTAAAGGCTTGAATTTGATGAGAATAATTGATTGGTTAATAAATAAAGGTGTTATTCTTTCAAATTTAATAGTTAAGAAAAATTATATTATTTTTAATATTTGCGATAATGATATAAATTATTTAAAACAAATATGTGAAAGAGAAAGAAAAATTTATATTATAATTTATAAATTTAGTTTTAGTATTTTATTTAAAAAATTAGCAAATTCATTTGGATTAATTTTATC
>JAZRNH010000054.1:0-15355 GCA_045648025.1 Clostridia bacterium | reverse complement strand
ATATTGATAATCAACAGGCAAATGATGAGTATGTTGCTTTCTTGAAAAAAAGCATTGCACAAATCAAAGAATATCATTTTGAAAAGACTCAAAAACAAAAATAATTTATTTTATAAATTGTTCACTAAAATATTGACAAATTTTTATTGTGATTTATAATTAAAACATATTGAATATAAATGCGATTGAGATTGGACACACTATCTAAGTAATATCTTTGAGAGAGTTTGCGGTGGGTGAAAGCAAATAAGTAAAGTTAGATTAGTATCACCAGTCGAGCAGAAACGGCGAAACAAAAATGGATTAGCTGTTTACGGGGACTGACCGTTAAAAAGGTGGTGTGTGTTAGCACATTCTAAAATATAAGTGGTGACTTAGGCTCCAAGGCAAAGTTCTTATATTTTGCTTTGGGGCTTTTTCTATTTTTTACTAGTTTACAAAATGGTGAAGTTAGTCGTTTATATTCAAGAGTAAATATTCAAGGAGAATTATATGTATAAAAAAGTTGATACGAAGCTTGATTTTGCTGGAAGAGAACCAGAAGTTGTTAAATTTTGGAAAGATAATGACTTAATCAAGAAAATGATTGAAAAAAACAAAAATGGTGAAGACTATACTTTTTATGAAGGTCCACCAACTGCAAACGGAAAGCCTCACATTGGCCATGTTTTGACAAGAACTATCAAAGATGTATTTTTGAGATACAACACAATGAAAGGCAAAAATATTTTGAGAAAAGCTGGTTGGGATACTCATGGACTTCCAGTTGAACTTGAAGTTGAAAAAATTATTGGTTCAACAGGAAAACAAGATATTGAAAAATATGGTATTGAGCCATTTATCAAACATTGCCGTGAATCAGTTTGGAAATATAAAGATATGTGGGAACAATTTTCTGATCGTATGGGTTATACAGTTGATACCACAGATGCTTATGTAACATACACAAATGACTATATTGAGTCAGAGTGGTGGAGTCTTTCTGAAATGCACAAAAAAGGCTTGGTTTATAAAGGTTATAGAATTGTTCCTTATTGCCCAAGATGTGCAACATCACTTTCTTCTCACGAAGTTGCTCAAGGTTATCAAGATGTTAAAGATAGAACTGTGTTTGTTAAATTTAAAGCAGTTGATGAAGAAAATACTTATTATCTTGCTTGGACAACAACACCTTGGACACTTCCATCAAATGTTGCTCTTTGTATGAATGCTAATGAAGATTATACAAAAATTAAAGTTGGCGATGAATATTATGTTATGGCAGATGCTCTTATTGAAACACTTTTCAAAAAAGAAGAATATGAAAAGGTTGAAACAAAAAAGGGTAGTGCTTTTGAAAAGAGATTCTATGAACCACTTTTTGATTTTGTTAAAGACAAATATGAAGGCAAAGCTTGGTATATTACAAACAATGACTATGTAACTCTCACTGACGGAACTGGAATCGTTCACATTGCTCCTGCATTTGGTGAAGATGATAGCAAAGTTGGAAAAGAATATGACCTTCCATTTGTTCAACTTGTTAAAGATGACGGCACACTTCCTGAAGAAACAGGCAAGTTTGCTGGAAAATTTGTTAAAGATGCAGATGCTGATATTATTAGAGATTTAAAAGAAACAGGCAAACTTTTGAAGGAAATGCCTCATGTTCACTCTTATCCATTCTGTTGGAGATGTAAAACTCCACTTATCTATTATGCTAGAAGCAGCTGGTTTGTTAAAACCACAGCACTTAAAGATAAACTTATTGAAAATAATGCTGGTGTTGATTGGAGACCTGCAACAATTGGTGAAGGAAGAATGGGTGGTTTCTTGAAATCACTTATCGACTGGGATATTGCAAGAAATAGATATTGGGGAACTCCACTTCCATTCTGGGTTTGTGAAGATGGTCACATTCATGTTGTTGGAAGTGCTGCAGAACTTAAAAAACTTGGTGGTCTTGACGAATCAGTTGAACTTGATTTGCATAAACCTCATGTTGATAACATTACATTTGATTGTCCTGAATGTGGCAAGAAGATGACAAGAACTCCTGAAGTTCTTGACTGTTGGTATGATAGTGGAAGTATGCCATTTGCTCAACTTCACTATCCATTTGAAAACAAAGAATTGTTTGAAAAAACATTCCCAGCAGAGTTTATTTCTGAGGGTATGGACCAAACAAGAGGTTGGTTCTATTCGCTTTTAGCGGTTAATACTTTGGTGTTTGGAAAAGCTCCATTTAAGAGATGTTTGCCACTTGGACTTGTTAATGATAAAAATGGCAAAAAGATGTCTAAGAGTCTTGGAAATGTTGTTACTCCTTGGGAAGTGTTTGATACCGCTGGTTCAGATGCTGCTAGATGGTATTTCTATATTTCAAATGCTCCTTGGATTTCTACAAACTTCAACAAAGAAACTCTTGAAGATTTTGAAAGAAAGTTTATGGGAACTCTTTGGAACACTTATGCTTTCTATGTGCTTTATGCTGAAATTGATAAGTTTGACGGAAGCAAACATAATATCAAAGACTGCAAACTTACAATGATGGACAAGTGGATTGTTTCTGAATTTAACAAACTTGTAAAACAAGTTGATGGTTATCTTGGTGACTATATTACAACAGAACCAACAAGACTTATCAATGATTTTGTAGATAGTCTTTCTAACTGGTATGTTAGAAGAAGTCGTGAAAGATTCTGGGTTCATGAAGAAACAGAAGATAAAACTGCTGCTTTTGCAACACTTTATTATTGTCTTACTGGTCTTTCAAAACTTGCAGCTCCATTTGTTCCTGCAATCACAGAACAAATTTATCAAAACATTGTGAGAAGTGTTGATGAAACTGCTCCAATTTCTGTTCATCTTTGCGATTATCCAGTTGCTGATGAAAGTTTGATTGATGAAAAATTAAATGAAGGTATGGAAACTGTTCTTGCAATTTCTAATCTTGGACACAGTGCAAGAAATCAATCTGGAATTAAAAATAGACAACCACTTTCAAAGATTATTGTAGCTACTGCTGAAAAGATGGAACTTTCTAGCGAACTTGTTGATTTGATTGCTGATGAACTTAACATTCAAACTGTTGAATTTAGACATGATGCAAAAGAATATTTGAATTATGAACTTAAACCACAACTTAAAGTTCTTGGACCAAAGTATGGTTCAAAACTTGGTGCTATTAGAAATTATCTTAGCTCTTGTGATGCGGTTGCAGTGGTTGATACTGTTAATGCTGGGGGAACAGTTAAGTTTGATGCTGATGGAACAGAGATCGAACTTTCAAAAGAAGACCTTTTGATTTCTCCAATTTCAAAAGAAGGTTTCACATCTGAAGGTGATGGAACATATACTGTTGTGCTTTCAACCGAAATCACAGAAGAACTTGCAGAAATTGGTTTGATTAGAGAATTTGTTTCAAAAGTTCAACAAACAAGAAAAGATTCTGGATTTGAAGTTGTTGACCACATTGAAATTTCTTATGTTGCAGATGCTGAAACTGCTGCAGTTATTGAAAAATATGCTAGTGATGTTAAAGCAGATACTCTTGCAGATAAACTTGAAGCAAAAGAAACAAAAGAAATGACAATTGTTGATATTAATGGAAAATCTGTTAAACTTGCTCTTAAAAAAGTTTAAAAATCAAAAAGTCACCTTGAAAATTAGGTGACTTTTTTTGTTAATCAATTGTTTCTGGGGCACAAAAGATATAGGCATCTTCTGAATAGGTTTCAAGTGTTTCAGCAAAACTATCATTTTTTGGATATGAGGTAATTTTCATAATGATTTCTCCTTTATTAATTCTAGTTTGGCATCGCTATTAAATTTTTATTCTTTATTTGCCATAAAAAAATAAAAATACTTGACAAGAATCGTTTTGTATTATATAATTTCAATGCTTATGTAATTTGAAGGAGAGTATGAAAATGAAAGAAACTATTCACCCAAACTATCACAAAGTTAAAGTAACTTGTGCTTGTGGAAATACTTTTGAAACCGGTTCAACAAAAGACGGCGATGTAATTAAAGTTGATATTTGCAACAAATGTCATCCTTTCTTTACAGGAACTCAAAAAATCGTTGATGCTGGTGGTAGAGTTGAAAGATTCAACAAAAGATACGGCATTAAGAAATAGCAGTGATTGTTTTGTGCAGGGGATTCTCTGCACTTTTTTGTGTGCATAAATCTACTAGATTTTTGTGCACATTTTTTTTGGTAAGTTTATGAGATATTTAGAACTAAGAAAAAAAATCGAAGAAATGTTTGAAAAAAATGGCATTGATGAGTTTGCTGACATTGACTGGATTATGGTAGAAATCTTGGGTGTTGGCAGAAGTATGCTTCCTTTTTATGGCGACATTAATGGTGACAAAGAGCATCAAATTATGGAAGCTGCTAAAAAAAGGATTGAAAGAGTGCCAGTTGCATACATTTTTAAGAGAACAAACTTTTATGGCTATGATTTAAAAGTTAATGAATCAGTGCTTATTCCAAGACTTGATACTGAAGTTTTGGTTGAAAAGATTGTTGAAGATATAAAATCGCAACCTCAAAAGGTTTCGGTGCTTGATATTGGAACAGGAAGTGGAGCAATTGTTATTGCTATTCAAAAAGAAACAAATGCTAAATGTTTTGCTGTTGATGTTTCAAGAGCTGCTCTTGAAATTGCAATAGAAAATGCAAAAACAAACAAAGCTGAGGTTGAATTTATTAAGTCTGACTTATTTGAAAAAATTCAAGATTTAAAGGTTGATTATATTGTTTCAAATCCACCATATATTGAAACAGAAGTTGTTAAAGGTTTAGAGCCTGAAGTTGTGTCAAATGAGCCAATTTTGGCTTTAGATGGTGGAGAAGATGGCTTAGATTTTTATCGAAAGATAATAAAAGCCGCTAAATATCATTTAAACAAAAACGGAAAACTTTATTTTGAAATTGGTTATAATCAAGGAATTGCTGTTTCAGACCTTATGAAACAAGATTTTGAAGATGTTGAAGTAATTAAAGATTATGGCGGAAACGACAGAGTTGTTAGAGGAAAACTCAAGGGGAATATTTTATGATTGAAAAATTAAAAAAGATTAAGGAAAAGTTTGAAGAACTCACAAAAGAACTTATTGACCCAAATGTTCTTGCAGATATGTCTGTTTGGCAAAAGAAGTCAAAAGAACAAGCAGATCTTGCACCTATTGTTGAAAAGTTTAATGAATATGAAAAAACTGAAAATGATATGAAAGATGCAGAAGAGATGCTCAAAACTGAAAAAGATCCAGACATGGTTGCAATGCTCAACGATGAGTTTTATTCTGGCAAAGAAAAACTTAAAGAAATTGAAAATGAACTTAAAGTATTGCTTTTACCAAAAGATGAAAACGATGAAGGAAATGTTATTGTTGAAATCAGAGCTGGTGTAGGTGGTGATGAAGCTGGTATTTTTGCAGGTGACCTTTTTAGAATGTATAATATGTTTGCAGACTCAAATAGATTTAAGGTTGAAGTTTTAGATGAAAACATTGTTGAAGGTGTTACAAAAGAAGTTAGCTTTATGATTACAGGAAAGGGAGCTTTTGCAAAGTTTAAATATGAATCTGGTGTTCACAGAGTTCAAAGAGTTCCTGTAACTGAAAGTTCTGGAAGAATTCACACATCAACTGCAACAGTTGCGGTTCTTCCTGAAGCAAAGAATATTAAAATTGATATAAATGAAAAAGATTTGCAAATTGATTATTATAGAGCAGGTGGTGCTGGTGGACAACATGTAAACAAAACAGAATCTGCAATTCGTATCACACACCTTCCAACAGGAATCATTGTTGCTTGTCAAGATGAAAGAAGCCAAGGTAAAAATAAAGAAAAAGCTATGAACTGGCTCAAGTCAAAACTTTATGATTATTATCAATCACAAGAAGATTCAGCTTATGCAGAGAAGAGAAAGTCTCAAGTTGGAAATGGTGACAGATGTGAGAAGATTAGAACTTACAACTATCCACAAAGCAGGGTAACAGACCACAGAATCAATATGACAATTTATTCACTTGAAAATTTTATGAACGGTGATATTGGTGAAATGGTTAAGGCTCTTACAATTGCAGACCAACAAGCAAAACTTGCAGAAATTGAAGAATAATATTAATTAAAAACAAGGTGTTATGTTTCGCATAACACCTTTTATTTTCAGCGATTACAGTCAATTTTTAATTTTAATCAAATTGCATATTTACATTGGTATTTGGTTATGATATAATATTTATATGGATCAAATTTTAGATAGATTAAGCAAAGATTCAACCTTTTATTCTAGTTCGGATTATTATATGTTGCTTTTAGACCTTATTCCATATTTGAAATATTTTCCAAGTGTTTCTGGTGGTGAAGGTAAAGCATATTTTTTATCAAACAAATATATTGTTAAAGAGTATATAAGAATTGAAAATAGAGAAGTGTTTGATACAATTTTTGATTCATATTGCAAAGAAATGCAAGGATTTGCAAAAAGCAATTATTTAGTTCCAAATGTTTATTCTTGGGTGAAGATTCCTGATGTTAAAATCAAAAGAGGCTCTCCAAAAATTGAATATAAATATTATATTTTAGAAGAGAGAATTAAGGGAAGGTCGCTCTTTTCTGGATTTTTGGAAGATACTTATCATCTTTGCAGAGAAATGTGTGATAAAGATCAATTTATAAAAACAGTTGAAAATCCATATATAAATAGGAATCTTTTTAACGAAATTGTTAAAACTTATGTTAAAGATTATATTATGATGAATCAAAATATTGAAAGTTTAAGTGATGATGAACTTGAAAAGTTTATTATGACGGTTTATCATATGTTTGAAAAGGGTGAATATAGTTTGCCTGATATGTATCCATCTAATATGATTTATACTGGAAAGGATATTTATATGATTGATAATCATTTATCTCACAGACAAACAGATTTTACATCTTTGTGTGAAACTGCGGGAAGTTTTACACTTACTGGATTGTTTTTTATGTTTTTATATAATGAATCCGTTTCAGATTTAAGAGGTTTGCCTTATTATATGTGTGAAGGTTTGCATTATGAAGTTGATAATGCAATACAAAAAAATGAAGCCGTTTGTGAGGCTGCGATAAAAAGGGTTTTGGCAGTTGCTAAAAAGTGTATGGATAATCCAGCTGTTTCAAACAAAAAGATTATGGGCAGAATTTATAAAATGCTTAAAAATATTATTGGAAAAGAGTCCGCAACTTCGATTATTGAAGAAGTGTATACAATGATTAAATAAGTCGCAATTGGCGACTTATTTTTTTGTTTGATATTTACAAAATCATAACAATATGGTATAATATTTATAATGAAAAAATATGAGCCTGTTGATATAAATATTATGTCAAGCGAACAAAGAAGTGACTTTTTATTGGCATTGCTTCCTCATATAAAAAAATACAGTTCTATTTCGGGAGGAGAAGGAACTGCTTATTTTGTTGGGGATAAGCTTATTGTTAAAGAATTTGATAAGGCAAAAGATAAGGTTTTATTAGATTCTATTTTTGAAGCCTATGCAGAAGAGTCTAAAAAGTTTGCTGAAATGGGGTATGCAGTGCCTCAAATTTATGCATGGGCAAAAGTTGATTCAAAAAAATCTTTGTTTAGCAATGAAACAGTAAAAAGATTTTATATTTTAGAAGAACAGATTAAAGGAAGAGAATTGTTTTTGTCTAAGCTTAGTTCTGTTTATGATCAAATTAGATGTGATATAACAAAAAGAGAATATGACAGAGCCATTCAAGATCCTATGAGATATCCTGCAATTTATAAGCAGATAATTAAAGAATATATTAATGACTTTATCACTGTTAATGCCTATATTGAATCACTTTCTGAAAGTCAAATGGAATCATTTATTGATAGTATGTATCAAATGTTTAAACAGGCAAAATATAGTATTCCTGATATTCATAAGAAAAATGTGTTTATGACAGATGATGGGCTTAAAATTATTGATAACTATATGGCGATTAAATGTGAGCATGATTATTTTAGCAGAATGTCACCAGAAAACTTTTTGGCAACAATGCTTGTTATTTTGTTTAAGCCAAATGAATCTGTTAATGATATGTTTAAAAAATCTAAGATAGATTCTGGTATGGTTGATGAATTTCAAATTTTGATTGGCGAAAACAGAATGGTTTGTTCGGCTGCAATTGAAAAGGTTTTACTTGCGATGCGAAAATATTTAAATGGAAAAGATATTGAGCATCAAAGAATTCTTCATACTGCTTATCAAAGACTTTCAAGAATTTTAGATTATAATAGGGCAGCAGAGCTTATTTCAATTATGAATAAAAATTATTTAGGAATGTAAAATACATTCCTTTTTATTTTCTTTTGTTTGTGTTATAATTGACTTATGAATCAAGATGAATTATTAAAAAAGGTTAAAACAGAACTTCCAGACAGCCCCGGAGTTTACATTATGAAAAATGTAAATGACGAGGTTATTTATGTTGGAAAGGCAAAGTCGCTAAAAAAAAGGGTTAAAAGCTATTTTGATGCTTCACCAAAAAGGGCAAAAACTTCCGCCTTGGTTTCTAATGTTAACCATTTTGATTATATTTTGACAAATTCAGAACTTGATGCTTTTTCGCTTGAATGTAATCTTATTAAAGAACATATGCCAAAATATAATATTTTGCTTAAAGATGATAAAAGTTTTCCTTATTTTCAAATTGATTTAAACGAAAGATTTCCAAGAGTTCAGATTGTTAGAAGACCAAAGTCAAAACAAAATGTTTTGCTCTTTGGACCTTATGTTACAGGAACCAGAGTTTCTGAATTGTTGTCGCTCATAAAATCGGCATATCCAATAAGATGGTGCAATACTAACTTTGATAAAAAAGAAAGAAATTTAAGACCTTGTTTGCATGGTTCAATTGGAAACTGTTTGGCTCCTTGTGTGTCAGCAGAAAATGAAAAAAAATATGATGAAGTGATTCAAAAAGTTATTGAGTTTTTGAACGGAAAGACCAGCGATATCAAAAAACAATTAAAGTTAAAAATGGATTCATTTGCAAAAGAGCTTAAATTTGAAGAAGCTCTTGTTTGCAGAAATAACTTAGAAATTGTTGAAAAAATGGATAGTGAATTAATCACTAGTTTAACAGGTGAAAAGAATATTGATATTTTTGCAATTGCAGAACAAGATGAAGTTTATGATATCAACTTGATGATGATTAGGTCTGGAAAAAATGTTGGGCAGGTTAACTATCCACTTACAGATGTTGTTGGGGATAAAAATGATATATTGCTTCAATTTATATCAAACTATTATTCGTCTGGTGAAAACATTCTTCCAAAAGAAATTGTTGTTAAAGATTTTGATGAAGAACAAAAAGAAATGCTTCAAGTTTATTTGCTTTCAACATTTAACAAAGTTGTTAAAGTTACCATTCCAAAGATTGGTTTGAAGGTTGAACTTTTAGATAATGCTCTTAAAAATGCAAACGAATATTTAACTCATTCAAAAGAGCGAATTGATAAAAAATATAAGATGACTGTTTCTGCAATTGATGGGCTTAAAGAAATTTTGGGACTTTCAAGGTTAAAGAGAATTGAGTGTTTTGATATTTCGCACATAAGCGGTGCTTATGCGGTTGCTAGTATGGTTGTGTTTGAAAACGGAGAACCAGCATATAAAGAGTATAGAAAATTCAAGATAAAAACAGTTACAAATGATGATTTTGCCGCAATGGCAGAAGTTTTAACAAGAAGATTAACAGACTTGGTTGAACTTAAAGAAGGTTTTAACAAGCGACCTGATTTAATTGTTGTTGATGGTGGATTTGGTCAATTGAATTCTGCAAAAGCCGTGATGGATAAAATTGGAATTGATATTCCACTTATATCACTTGCAGAAAAAAACGAAGAGATTTGTTTGCTTGATAAAAAAGAACCTGTGGTGCTTAGCAAGGCAGATTATTCACTTAAACTTCTTCAAAGGGTTAGAGATGAATCTCATAGGTTTGCAATAACATATCATAGAGATTTGAGAGGAAAATCATTAAAGAGTTCACTTCTTGAAATTCAAGGGGTGGGAAAAGTTAAAGTTCAGGCACTTATTAAGCATTTTAAGTCTGTTGCCGCAATTGCAACGGCAACTGAAGATGAGCTTAAAAAGGTTGAAGGAATTGGTGATGAGTTTGCAAAAATTATCTATGAACACTTTCACGAAAATATAACAAAATAAAGAAGAGTTTTTTACTCTTCTTTTTTTCATAAAATATTAAAAATTTTCATATATTTTTGTATGAAAAAGAGAACGGTAGGGTTAATTTTAAAAAGACTGATGCTTACTATTTTTGTGGCGGTATTGATTGTTGTTTTGCCATCTGTGAATTTGGCTGCAAATAATGATCTTTCAAAGATTTATGAGGTGTTTTTAGGCTCAAAAAGCAAATATCAAGGTATTATTGAAATTTGGAATATTGATTCTTTTGAAAGTGGAATAATTTCAAAACAAAAATTTTTAACCGATGTTTCTGAAAAGTTTAAAAGTAAAAATAAAGGACTTTATTTTATGATTAGGAATTTAACAGAAACAGAATGTATCAATCTTTTAAATCAAGGAAAACAGCCAGATTTGGTTTCATGTTCTTTTGGTGTTGCAGAAAAATTTAAAGAATATGTTTGTGGTTTTGATTTTAATGTGTCTGAAAATATTGACAGTGCGGCAATGAATGCAGGAATTGTTGATGGTGAGCAGGTGGGAATTCCTTGGTGCAAAAGTAGTTATTATATTTTTTCAACAAAAGATAAATTGACTGCCGCAAAAGTTGAAGATTATAAAAATAAATCACTTTCTGATATTTGTTTAGATTTGGGATATACGACCAAAACTAAGAAAGGGGAAAAGATAACATATTCTGTTTCTTTTGGAAATAAAAAATATTTAATGCCATTTGCTGCAATTAAATCATATAATAAAATTGAAGCGGATAATGTTTTGGAATATTCTTTTAATAAAGAAAGAATTTGTGAATCTGCATATTCTGCATATTCAGATTTTATTTCAGATAAATCGGTTTGTTTGATTGGTTCGCAGAGAGATGTGTTTAGACTAGAAAATAGAATCAATAATGGTAAAATTTGCGATGTGGTTTATGAACAAATTGACGGTTTTACAGATATGATTCAATTTATGATGTTATCAAAAAATTTGCAGGGAAACAAAAAAGAACTTGCTCAAAATTTTGTTAAATTTTTGATTTCAAGCAACACTCAAGGGTTGGTGTATGATATTGGATTGTTTCCGGTAAATAAAGTGGAAAATTTGAGCAGCAAAGAGGGTATTATGCAAAACATAATACCCCAAAATTTCGAAGATTACAGCACATTAAACATTTTTATTTCTGAAAATCAAATAAAACAGCTTCAATAAAAATTTTTGTTTTTGAGGATGTATTTTGATAAAATTGAAGCAGTTTTTAGATAAAAATAAAATTGAATTTTTTGAAGATTTTGATATAGGAATAATGTCAACAATCAAACTTAGTCAAAAGGCAAGGTTGGTTATTTTTCCAAAAAGTGAATATTTGTTTGTTAAGGTTTTAAATTACTTATTTATGTCAAAGATTAAATATAGAGTTTTTGGAAACCTTAGCAATGTTTTGTTTTGTGGATATTGTGAAGATATTATTGTTTCAACACAAAAAATGTCAGAAGAAATAAAAGTTTCAAGAGGCTTGGTTTCAGTGTCTGCAGGAATGTCGTTGCCAAAGTTTTGTGAAGTTGTTAGAAAAAACTCACTTGCTGGTATTGAGGGGTTAATAAATATTCCTGCAACTATTGGTGGGGCAATAAGCAACAATGCTGGGGCTTATGGATATTCAATTTCTGATTGTTTAATTAAAATTAAAGTTTTTTATGAAGGCAGAGTTTTTGATGTTTTTAAAAACGAAATAAAGTTTGGTTATCACTATTCAAATTTGTCTGGATTTGTTATTTTAGAGGCTACATTTTTGTTTGAAAATAAAAATGAGTATGATATAATTAAATTGTCAAATGAGGTTACTTATTTGAGGGGAAAAACTCAACCACTAGGTTTGTCATTGGGTTCAGTTTTCAAAAAGGTTAATGATAGGTCAGCAGGGTTTTATATTGAACGGTCTGGCTTGAAAAGTTTGAGAGAGGGCGGCATTGTTGTTTCTAGCAAACATTCTAACTTTTTTGTTAATGATAAAAATGGCTCAGCAATTGATTTTTTAAGACTAATATCCAAAGTTCAGTCACTTGTTCAAAATCAATTTGCCGTGTGTTTGGTTCCTGAAATTGAAAAAGTAGGTGGTATAGATGAAACTTGTTGCAGACCTTCACACACATTCAAAATATAGTCGTTTTTTTCATGGAAAAAATACTATTGAGCAAATGGCAATCGCTGCTAATGAAATTGGACTTACAGAAATTGCTATAACTGATCATGGTTTTAAACATTTCTGTCGAACCAACGAAATCAAACTTTTAAAGGCAAGAGAAGAAGTTGATGAAATAAATAAGTGGTCAAAAACTAAGGTTTTGCTTGGTATTGAAGCAGATATTATTTCAGAAGATGGAACTCTTGATGTTGATGAAGATATTATTGCATTTGTTGATGTTTTGATTATCGGCTATCACAGACTTATTAAAACCGATTTTGCAGGTTTTTTTGGTAATCAAAAAAAGACAAAAGAAGCAATTCAAAAGGCTACAAATGCTTATATTAATGCAATTAACAGATATCCTGTAACAATTGTGAGTCATTTGGATTCTATATTAAAAACTGACCTTTATAAAATTGGAAAAGCTTGTGCCATGAACAATGTTATGGTTGAAATCAATAACAGACATTGCAAATGGACAGAAGCCGATGCTCAAGCTCTTATTGATAGTGGTTGTATTTTCGTTATTAACTCTGATGCACACAACCGTGATGATGTTGGCAATGTTTCAAAAGCATTTGGTATTGTTGAAAAATATAAAATACCAAAAGATTATATTGCAAACATTTCTCTTGATGAAGATGAAATGACCGAAGAAGACAGAGTTGTTGATGAATATTATAGCATTTATGTTGAAAAACAAAAGGCAAAAGAAGAAAAAGAAAAGGTTTTAGAAGTTAAAAAGAAAACCGAATTTACTAACAGTTTGTCAGATGAAATGGAAGATAAACTTAAAGCCATTGCAAGAGAAAAAGGTTTAGAATATACAAACGATAAAAAAGAAGAAGACCTTGATGAGATTTATAACAGATTCAAAGTTGATTATCTTGAAACAGAAGACCTTATTAAACAAGCAAAACATTATTTAAATCAAAACACACTTCAAGAATTTGATATTCAAAATGTTAAAGTTGAGGGCGAAGATGACTTTATTATTGATCAACTTGATGAAAATGAAGAAGTAAAGCCACAACCAGTTGAACAAACAAAGCCTGTTGAAGTTCAAAAAACTGAAGATGAAAAGATTTTGGATATAATGAAAGGTCCACAAAAAGCTGAACCTGTTCAAAAGCCAGTTCAACCACAAGCGGCTCCTGTTAAAAAATCAGGTGTTTCAATAGTTAAAAATGTTGCAGGTGTTGCACAAACAGAAAAACCTGTTGCTGCTGCTCCAAACAAAAATGGAAAGTCTCTTGAATCGTTTATGCAATCACTCAAAGAAGAGGCTCCAGTTGAAACTTCTGCAAAAGAAAAAGAAGAAGTTAAAAAATCAACTGCAAAAAAGGGCAGAGGTGGAGTGTTTATTCAAATTGATGAATTAAATGATGACAAAAAGTAGGCAAGTTATATAAATAATTTATATTAAAGAAAAATGTCAAATATTTTGACATTTTTTTATTGAATTAAAATTTGAAAACGGTATAATTAACATTAGGAGAGATTGATATGTCATTTTCAAAAGATATTAAAGATGAAATCATAAAAAAGAATATTCACAAGTCAGAAACAAAAGCGGTTGTTCAAGGCTTGTTTCTTTCTGCTGGAAGTTTGGTTATTTCTGGTGGAAAACTTTCATTTTTGATTTCAAATGAAAGTGAATCAGTTATCTTGTTTTTAAAACAAAAACTTATTGAACTTTATGGCGATATCGAAATAGATATTTCGCAAATTATGAAAAGTTTTAAAAATAAAGAAAGATATGAACTTTCTGTTGAATATGAACAAAATGATAAAATTTTAAAAGATTTAGGTATCATTTATGTTGACCAAGATGGCGAAACTGCTATTTCACCTGTTTGTGATTTGTCGTTTATGAAAACAACTCAAAAAATGCAAGGGTTCTTAACCGGTGTTTATTTGGGTTCAGGTTCTATTAGTGTTCCGACAGATGGGGTAGAAAAAAGAAAGTATGGATATCATTTAGAAATTGTTATGTCAGCAAAGGAACAAGTTGATTTGATTGCTGAAATTATGTCTAATTTTGATATATTTCCAAAAATTGTTGAAAGAAACGAACTTTATGTTTTGTATCTTAAAAATAGTGAACTTATTTGTGATACTATTCAACTTTTTGGAGCTAGTAAAGGTCTTTTGGATATTATGAGCCAAAAGGTTAGCAGAGATGTTAGTAATAACACAAATAGGCAAGTTAACTGCATTGCAGCAAATATTGGCAAGGCTGTTAATGCTGCTCTTAAACAAATGAATGCTATTGAAGTTATTCAAAACACTATTGGTATTGAAAATTTGCCAGATACTCTTGCAGAAGCTGCACTTGCTAGAATTGCAAATCCAGAAGGTTCGCTTAAAGAGTTGCTTGTGGCTTTGGATAATAAAATTAGCAAGGGTGCACTTGCTCAACGATTTGATAAAATTATTAAACTTGCAGAAGAATTAGGAGAAAATGATGACAAATAAGTATTCGCCACTTTTATATTCTCACAAAAAGGGTGCAAAGTTTAAGTCTAGCGAAGATGGAAAAAAGATACTTCAAGAAGTTAGACAAAAAAAGAAGATTTGCAGACCAAGAGAAGAAATGAGAAAGTTTATCAATGAACAAAACTTTGTTCATTTGCATTTGCACTCAGAATATTCGATTCTTGATGGTGCAACCAGAATTGATGCTCTTGTTAAAAAAGCAAAAGAACTTGGCATGAGAGCTGTTGCTGTTACCGACCACGGAAATATGTATGGTGCAGTTACATTTTTTGATGCTTGTGTTTCTCTTGATGAAGCATATTATAAAGAACATGGAAAACCAATTGTTAAGCCAATTCTTGGTTGTGAGTTTTATGTTTCACACAACTATAAACTTAAAGAGGGCAGAGAAAAACTTCATCACTTGGTGCTTCTTGTAAAAAATAAAAAGGGCTACGAAAATATTTCAAAACTCAATGCAATTGCTTTTCG
>JAZRNH010000053.1:0-12809 GCA_045648025.1 Clostridia bacterium | reverse complement strand
ATTGAAGGAAAAATTTCTTTTGGTGTTATAACCGCATTTATGATTTATATCAGATTGTTTACAAACCCACTCACTCAAATTGCTCAAGCAATGACAAGTTTGCAACAATCCGCTGCAGCAAGTGAAAGAGTTTTTGACTTTTTGGAAGAACCAGAAATTTCTGATGAATCTAACAAAAAATTAAAACTTCCAGCAGAAATTAAAGGTGATGTTGAAATCAAAAATCTACACTTTGGTTATGATGAAGACAGAATTATTATTAACGACCTTTCGGCAACTGTTAAAGCGGGGCAAAAGGTTGCTATTGTTGGACCAACCGGTGCAGGAAAGACAACTATTGTTAATCTTTTAATGAGATTTTATGAAATGAATAGCGGTGATATTTTGATTGATGGAATATCTATTAAAAAGATGACAAGAGCACAGCTTAGAGACATCTTTTCAATGGTGCTTCAAGACACTTGGCTTTTTGAAGGCACAATAAGAGAAAACTTGGTTTATAACAAAGAAGCTGTGTCAGATGAAGAACTTGAAATTGCTTGTAAGGCTTGTGGTCTTGACCACTTTATCAAAACACTTTCAAATGGTTTTGACACTGTGCTTTCTGACGAAACAAATGTTTCTGTTGGACAAAAACAACTTTTGACAATTGCAAGAGCAATGATTCAAAATACACCGATGCTTATTTTGGATGAAGCAACTTCAAATGTTGACACAAGAACAGAAGAGTTGATTCAAAAGGCAATGGACAAACTTACTGAAAATAGAACCAGTTTTGTTATTGCTCACAGACTTTCAACAATTAAAAATGCAGACCTTATTTTGGTTTTAAAAGATGGTGATGTTATTGAACAAGGCAACCACAAAGAACTTATTAAAAAGAAAGGTTTTTATGCAGATTTATACAACAGTCAATTCTCACTTTCGGGTCTTGATGCTGAATAAAAAAATTAAACCATTAAGCAAAAATTTTTGCTTGATGGTTTTTTTATTTTATAACCATATTAAATTGGTTGCATAAAATTTAAAAAAATTATAAAATAAATTTATGGATACAATCGCTTCAAAATGTAAAAACTGTGGTAGTGAACTTTGGTATAATCCAAAAGAAGGTTGTTTAACTTGCAAGTATTGCGAAACCAACCATTTTTTGCCACGAAAATCTGATGATGCAGTTTTGGTAAGACAATATAGTGCTGCATTTCACCCAAATCAATTGAATCAATCTCTCAATGCATATAAGTGCGGCGGCTGCGGCAATAAATATTATATGTCTAGTGATGAGAAAACTAAACGATGCCCTAACTGTGGAAACACACACTGTGAAAAAGTTGAGGACAACGGTTTTTGTACTGACGGAATTTTGCCTTTTAAAATCACAAAAGAAGAAGCTTCAAAAGCTTTTGCAAAATATTTGAGAAGTCAACACGATTATCCAATTGGTCTTAAAAAATTGGCACAAAACCAAAAACTTATGGGTGTGTTTATTCCTGTTTGGAACTTTACATACACCATTAGTGCAAGTTATAGTGCAAATGCAAGTGATGTTAAAAAAGATTTCTCAGGTTCATATTATAATGTGGTTAAACCTGTGTTTGGTGATAAAAACAAAAGAGTTGCTTCTCTTGATAAGTCTGCTTGTTCATCAGAAGATGATATCTTCTTGAATTTGTTTGATGAAAATGACTATGCAGAACTTATTCCATATTTCCCAGAATATACTTATGGTTATAGAGTTGATGCAATTGACAGAGATATTCATGAGTTTTATTACAGATTCACAGAAGAAGCTGAAGATGATATGAGAGAAGACATCAAAAAACATATCTTGAAAAAACATAAAGATGTTTCTGATATGAATGTTGATGTTCATGTTAACGATGTTTTCTTTAACTTCGCTTATGTTCCAGTTTATGTTAACACATTTAACTATCGTGGAAAGAACTATAAAACATATATTAGCGGAACAACCGGCAAGGTTGCAGGAAGAACTCCAAAATCGTTCTTTGCATTCCTTAAAAAACTTGTTAAATTTGTTGGTGTTGCTGCACTTATTGGTCTTATTTGTTATTATTGTTTCTAAAAACCGTTTGCTAGGAGGCCCTAAATGAATCAAATCACACAAAGTGGCAAAAACGATACTATTTTATATTTAAATAGAATTAGAATTTTTGCATCTTTGTTAGTTGTTTTGCTTCATGTTAGTGGCTTCTTTTTTTATGATTATCCGGTAAACTCTTATGCTTGGATTATTTCAACATTTTATAATTGTTTGTCAAGGATTGCCGTTCCTCTTTTTGTTATGATTGGTGGTGCAATTTACTTAAATGAAAACAAACAAGTTGAAATGAAAAAACTTTTTTTGACAATAGTTAGATTTATTGTAATATTTTTCATTTGGGATATTTTGTATATATATTTTAATTATTTTATTACAAATCATCAAAGATTCACATTTTTTGCATCAATTGACTTATTGAAATATATAACAAACTACAAACAACATTTGTGGTATTTGTTGTCATATATTGTTTTACTTGCTTTGACTCCAATAATCAGACTTGTTTGTAAAAAAGAAAATAAAGCACAAGTTAAGTATTTGATTATTTTGTTTTTTGTTGGAACATCAATAATAGGTGCTATTGATAATATTGTTAATATGATAGATGGTTCATTTGTTTTGGTTAAAGGGTTAAAATATATCTTTTCGGTAATAAATTTAATTAATTTTGGCAAGATGAGCAGCCTTATAATTTTGTTTATATCAGGTTGGTATTTTTCAACATTTGATTTTCAAAACAACAAAAAAACAATTTGCATATTGAAATGGTTAATTGGTATAGCTGCACCAATATTTACAATACTGTTATGTTTTGGGGTTGGAAAAGATGGATTTTCATTTATAACAGAATATTATTATTTTCCAAACTATATACTTTCAGTTTGTGTGTTTTTGACATTTAGATATAGTGTGTTTGCAAACAAAGAACATAAATTGTTAGATGCTATTAGCAAAAACTCATTCTTTATTTATTTAGTGCATATGTTATTTATTGAGTCGATTGTTCTTATGTTTAGAAATTTTTTCGTTTATTGCAATAGTTTGTTGATGATATTAATAATTCCTGTTAGCACTATTGTTGTGTATTTATTGAGTTTGTTATTATCAATGTTGATAAATTGTTTGCCTCCAAAAATTAAAAAATGGATATGTTAAATTGAAAATGGGGTTTGACAAAACCTCATTTTTATTTTAGAATTTTAACAAGAGGATAACTTATGGAAACTTTTAATAGAGTTATTTGGGGTAAAAGAGATTTAGACAAAAGAACTCATTGGCAAAGACTTGATTTGGAAAAATATTCACCTGATAAACCAGTGGTTGTTTGTGTTGGTGGAAACGGAACAATCACAGAAGAATCTGCAAATGGTGTTTGCAAATTGGTTGAAAATTATTTGCAACTTTTGTTTAAGAAAAAGGGAATAAATCAAGTTTATAATAACATTGATATCATTAGTGCGGTTTACCCAAAAGAAAAAGATAAAGACAGGGGCAGTTTTTCAAAAGACGACATTGAAAACTTTGTTGATAAATTTTTGATTAAACTTCTTCAAGATGAAAATGATGAGCTTGTTCCAATTGGTGAGGCTTGTAGAAGGCTTTCTGGAATCACATTTTTCACATTTTGCAGAGGTCATCTTGAAATTGACAAGATTATGAAAGCTTTTTATAAAGAACTTAAAGTGCTTGGTTACTCTGAACAAGAAAGAAATATTTTGATGTTTACGACATTTGAAGTTTCGTTTGCTCCGTTAACATATGCTTCGGCTATTCCTGTTATGTTTGTTGACACAAAGCAAGATGAAATGCTCAACTCTGCTTGGAAAAACAATGAAACAGCTGCAAAGCTTGACGATGATTTAAATGGTGTTGCTGTTAAATATGAAAGATTTGGCGACCCGCTTTTATCTGGAGTGGCGGTATCAGAAGCGATTTTTGATTCGATTCATATTTATTCATCAAAACTTAGGAATAATGTTGAAAGTGATGAACATAATCTTTCACTTTTATCAAGAGATGGCAGTTGGGATTCAAAATATGAGCCAAATGCGGACTGTGTTTCACAAATGATTGCTTGGGCAATGTCTAGGGCAGTTGAAAATGGAATAGAAAACAAAAAGTCAAAAAAGTTTATTCCTAAAATGCCACTTGAAGAACTTCAAAAAGAAATGGAAATGATAAAAAGTGATTTTTCAGAAGAACAACTTATGAGCAAAGAATAATAAAAAAAAGATATGCAGATTTGCATATCTTTTTATTTTTTTAAATTAATATTTTGTGTTTGATTTTTGGGTTTAATTTAGAAATGAAAATCTTTTCATCTGCTTTTGTTCCAACAACTGAGCCATAGTGCATTGGAATAACAAGTTTTGGTTTAATTTTGTTTGCAAGGGTTGCAGCTTCTTCTGCTGACATTGTGTAAGTTCCGCCAATTGGCAAAAACAAAACATCAATGCCTTTAAGATTTTCAAGTTCTGGAGTTGCATCGGTGTCACCAACAACAGCATAAACTGTGCCGTCTTTTATAACTTTGTATCCAACCCAATTATATTCTTTTTTGTGGAAATCTTTATTAATGTTATATGATGGAAAAACTTCAACTTGGCAAGATTCTAAATTGATTTCATCATTAGGTTTTACATAGAAAATTTTGTTGCTAAATTCTTTTTCAAGTTTTTCTTTTGTGTCGTAAGGTGCGATTATTATTGTGTTTTTGGTGAGTATATTTTTGATAGATGGTATATCAAGGTGGTCATAGTGACTGTGAGTGATGAAAATATACTTTGCTTTGAACTTTAATTTTTCAGCAGCATAAGGGTCAAATGCCATATCGTCAATTTGAATTGAACTATGTTCGTTGATATTTATATTCATAAAGATTCTCCTAATAAGTCGTTTTCTATATTCTTTTTCAAAATTTCAAGTTCTTCTTTCATTGTTGAAGCACCAGCAGTGATGCCGACTCTTGTGTTTTTGTTAAGTTTGAAATTAATTTCTTTTAATGCTTGTTTATATGTGTTTATGTCTTCAATAAAAATGCTAGGGCAGAGTGTTTTTATATTATTGAAAAGTTCAAGTGAGTTGCTTGAATTTTTTCCACCCACAACAATCATAAGGTCTGAATTTTTTGCAAGTTCTTGAGATGACATATTAATTGATTTTTGTGCAGAACAAATTGATTTGTTTATAACAAGGTCATTATTGTTTTTGTTGCAGATAGCTTCAATTTTTTCAATAAGGTCATCCGCGGCTTTCATATTAAAAGTTGTTTGACAAACAAGATATACTTTTGAATTTTTTAATTCGTTTAAACTTTCAAGGTCTTCATTGGTTTCAATTAAAATTTCTTTGCCATTTGCCCAACCGATTGTTCCAGCAACTTCTGGGTGGATGGCCTTGTGAAATTTTCCAAGAAGAATTATGTGATAACCGTTTTTTGAATATTCTTGAACAGCTTTGTGAATATTTTCAACATTTGGGCAGGTGCAGTCTTTGAACGAAATGTTGTTTTGTTTTAAATAATTATAGGTTTCAGGTGGTTCGCCATGAGCTCTTATTATTATGGTTGAGTTTGGTGACAAATCATTTATGTCATCAGCAAAAACAGCACCTAAATTTTTAAGATGATTATTCACTGTTTTGTTGTGAACAATCTCTTTGAAAATGGTGACAGCTTTGCCTTTTTTAAGCTCTTCTTCTGCGACAGTTATGGCTCTTTTGCAACCTGCACAAAGCCCACATATTTTTGATATAACCACATTTCCCATAATAATATGATATCAAACTATACAAAAAATTTCAAACTAAAACAAGTGATATTTATTTATTGCAATAAAAGTTAAAATAAGCTATAATGATAGTTGTAAAATTATCTACAAGAGAGAATATTAATGGACTTAAATAAACAAATTTTTAAAAATGATGGAACTTATCTTGGAATTGATGTGGGTTCAACAACTGTTAAACTTGCACTTTTTAAAAATAATGAACTCATTTATCATAGCTATAACAGACACCTTTCAATGATTAAATCAAAGGTGCTTGAAGAATTAAAGAAAATTGAGCCACTTATCAAAAATGATGAATTATATATTGCATTTTCTGGTTCGTCAGGTCTTGGTGTTGCAAACGAACTTAAACTTCCTTTTGTTCAAGAAGTTTTTGCAACTAGCGAACTTGTTAAAACCTTAGAAAAAGACACCAATGCTGTTGTTGAGCTTGGTGGTGAAGATGCAAAAGTTATCTTTTTTGACAATGGCACAGATGAAAGAATGAACGGAACTTGTGCTGGTGGCACAGGTGCTTTTATCGACCAAATGTCAACACTTATGAATATTAATACTGCTGAACTTGATGAACTTAGTTTGAAAAGTGAAAAGATTTATCCAATCGCTTCAAGATGTGGTGTGTTTGCAAAAACAGATATTCAACCACTTTTAAACCAAGGTGCTAGAAAAGAAGACATTGCTGCAAGTATTTATCAAGCAATTGTTAACCAAACAATTTCTGGACTTGCTCAAGGAAGAAAGATTGAAGGCAAGGTTATGTTTCTTGGTGGACCACTTCACTTTTTGAAAGGACTTAGAAGACAGTTTAAAGAAACATTGAATCTTGATGATGATCATGCAATTTTTCCTGATTATGCACCAGTTTCTGTTGCTATTGGTTCTGCAATTTTTGCTTCAAAACAAAGACAAAGTCATAAGATTTCTGACATTATTGAAAAGGTAGAATCTATCGACACAACCAAAAAAGTGACAAACACACTTGAACCACTTTTTGCTAGTGAAGAAGAATATGCTGAGTTTAGCAAAAGACACAGCAAGGCAACTGTTGAAGAACTTGACCCAGAAAACTATAAGGGCAAGGCATATCTTGGAATTGACTGTGGAAGCACAACAACAAAACTTGTACTTTTAAGTGAAGATGACAAAATTTTATATTCATATTACAGCTCAAACAGAGGAAACCCTGTTGAAATCATTAAAGAGCAAATTGAAAAAATTTATAGCATTGTTACTGACAGAATTCAAATTGCTGGTTCGGTTGTAACTGGTTATGGTGAAGAGCTTATCAGAAAAGCTTTCAGCATTGATGAGGGTTTTGTTGAAACTCTTGCACACTATACCGCTGCAAAACATTTTAATCCAAATGTTGACTATATCTTAGACATTGGCGGACAAGATATTAAATGCTTTAAGATTCGCAAAAACTCAATTGACAGCATCAACTTAAATGAAGCTTGTTCTTCTGGTTGCGGTTCATTTATTGAGACATTTGCAAAATCACTTGGATATGATATTAAAGAATTTTCAAAACTTGGCATTTTTGCTAAAAAGCCTGTTGACCTTGGTTCTAGATGCACAGTGTTTATGAACTCATCTGTTAAACAAGCTCAAAAAGACGGTGCTGATGTTGGTGATATTTCTGCCGGACTTTCAATTTCAGTTGTTAAAAATGCAATCTATAAAGTTATTAGAGAAGCTTCTGCTTCTGCTCTTGGAAAGAACATTATTGTTCAAGGCGGAACATTTTTAAATGATTCAGTTTTAAGAGCATTTGAAAGAGAACTTGGCAAACCTGTTATCAGACCGGTTATTTCTGGACTTATGGGTGCATTTGGTTGTGCACTTCATGCAAAAGCATTAAACAAAGAAAAATCTTCAATCATCTCTTATGATGACCTTAAGAGATTTACTCATACATCAAAAATGGTTAGATGCAACGGCTGTGGAAACCATTGCAACCTTACCATTAACTTGTTTAACGATGGTAACAGATTTATTTCTGGAAACCAATGTGAAAAAGGTGCAAGTCTTGGTGAAGAACATGCGGATATTATGCAAGTTCCAAACCTCTTTAAATATAAAAGAGAAAAATTTGAAGAACTTTTCAAAACAAAAAGAGATGAAAACAAAAAGACAATTGGTATTCCAATGAGTCTTGGTATGTATGAACTTGCTCCATTCTGGAAATCACTTTTTGAAAGTCTTGGCTTCAATGTTGTGCTTTCTGGTTTTACAACCAAAAAACTTTATGCAAAAGGTCAATATACCATTCCGTCAGACACAGTTTGCTATCCAGCAAAAGTTATGCACGGTCATATTATTGAACTTTTAGAACAAAAAGTTGATGCAATTTTCTATCCAAGTTTAACTTATAATGTTGATGAAAAAATTGGTGACAACAATTATAACTGTCCTGTGGTTGCATATTACTCAGAGCTTTTGAGATCTAATCTTGATGAACTCAAACAAACTGAATTTTTGTATCCATATCTTAATATCAACAACTTCAAAGAACTTGAAAAGGGAATTTATAAATCAATTTCAAAAATTGCAAAAGTTGATAAAAAATTGCTTAAAAAAGCAATAAAAACTGCTCAAATTGACTATGAAAAGTGGAAATTTGATATTAAGTATGAAGGCAAAAAAGCTTTAGAGTTTGCAAAAGAAACAGGAAGATATGCACTTATTCTTGCAGGTCGTCCTTATCATATTGATCCAGAAATTAGTCACGGTATTGACAAACTTGCAACAAGTCTTGGCTTTGTTGTGCTTTCAGAAGACAGTGTTTCAAATCTTGCACAAGCAAAGAATTTGAATGTTTTAAACCAATGGACATTCCATGCAAGAATGTATAATGCTGCAAAGTTTGCAACCGAAAATGATGGTGTTGAACTTGTTCAACTTGTGTCATTTGGCTGCGGAATTGATGCTATCACTTCTGATGAAATGCGAACCATTATGGAAAATGAAGATAAACTTTATACACAAATTAAAATCGATGAAATAACTAACCTTGGTGCTGTTAAAATTAGACTAAGAAGTTTAAAAGGTGTTTTAGATGAAAGAAAAAAGAATGAATTATAAAATTGTTGACGGTGTGCCTTATGATGAGCATGGTGATGCAGTGTTTTTGGAAAGTATGAAGCAAGATTATACTTTGCTTGTTCCAACAATGCTTCCAATTCACTTCGCTCTTTTGAAGGCTATGCTTCAAGAAAATGGTTATAATATTGAATTGTTAGACAACAAGGGTATGGAAGTTGCTCAAACTGGACTTAAATATGTTCATAATGACACTTGCTATCCTGCAACTTTGGTTATTGGTCAGCTTATGGATGCTGTGCTTTCTGGAAAATATGATGTGAAAAAGATTGCACTTGTAATCTCTCAAACTGGTGGTGGTTGCAGAGCTTCAAACTATTTGTTTTTGCTTAAAAAGGCTTTGAAAAAAGCAGGATATGGATATATTCCTGTGCTTTCATTTAACTTTAGTGGGCTTGACACACAACCTGGTTTTAGGTTTACAATTCCTCAATTTTATAACCTTGCAAAATGTTTGATTTATGGTGACCTTTTGATGACACTCAAAAACCAATGTTTGCCTTATGAAGTTAACAAAGGTGAAACTGAAAGGCTTGTTGATTTTTGGGTTGAAAAACTTGCAGAAGGTTTTAAAGATCCTAAAAATTTGAAGTATAAGGTTGTAAAAGCAAACTTTGAACCAATTGTTGAAAGTTTTGAAAGAATTGAGCTTAAAGTTGTTCCAAAACCAAAAGTTGGAATTGTTGGTGAAATTTTTGTAAAATATTCTCCACTTGGAAACAATGACTTAGAAGCATTTTTGGCACAAGAAGGTGCAGAAGTTTATGTTCCTGGCTTGTTAGACTTTATGCTTTATTGCATTTATAACAATGTTATTGATTATGACTTTTATGGTATGAAAAAAATCAAGGCAGTTGTTTCAAAAATTATCTATAAATTCTTGCTTAGAAAAGAACAAGATATTATTGATGCAATAAACAAAAATGGCAAGTTTGTTCCACCATCACTCTTTGATGATACAATCAAGTCTAGAAAAGGTTATATCAGCAAGGGTGTAAAGATGGGTGAGGGTTGGCTTCTTACCGCTGAAATGATTGAACTCATTGAAAGGGGTTTTGCAAACATCATTTGCACTCAACCATTTGGTTGCCTTCCAAATCACATTGTTGGAAAGGGTATGATGAAAGAAATTAGAGAAAGAAACCCTGAGGCAAACATTATTGCAATAGACTATGATGCTTCTGCTTCAAAAATCAATCAAGAAAACAGAATCAAACTTATGCTTTCAAATGCAAAAGAGAAATTAGTTGAAGAAAAATAGGAGGTTTCCTATGATTATAAATGAAAACTTTTTAAAAGATAAATATAGCAAAGAAGAAACAAAACAGCTCATTATGCTTTTTGAATCTTTGAAAAAAGAGTTTAAAGATGAAAAGTCTGCAATTGCATCTGCTGAAGAAATTGCAGAAACTGTTATCAGGCTTAAACTTGATGTTCACAGTGTTTCGGCAGCCATTATTTTTCCATTTGCAAAACTCAACACAGAGGCAATTGTTAAATTTTCAACAAACAAAGAAGTTGCAAATTTGTTAGAGATGCTTCTTGCTGTCGAAAGATTTTCAAGGGTTTATACAGATGCAGATGGTCTTAAAGAGATGCTTCTTGCAATCACAAAAGACATTAGAGTCATTATTATTAAATCTGCTCAGATTCTTGATTTTGCAAGAAAAAATGTTCAAAATATTTCAAATGAAAGAGCGATTAGAATTTTTAAATCAATTGATGATATTTATTCTCCAATTGCTGCAAGGCTTGGTCTTAGTGAAATTAAATCTGAACTTCAAGACTTATCATTTCAATTTCATAAACCAGATGAGTTTAGAAAACTTGTTGATGAAGTTAAAAATGAAACCAGAGCTAACAAAAATATGCTTATCAAGGTTGTTAACAGTATAAAAGATTTAATGAGCAAAAGTTCTGTTAAGTGTGACTGTTATGGCAGAATCAAACACATTTCAAGCATTTATAACAAAATTACAAGCAAACATTGTTCAATAAAAAACATTTATGATATTGCTGCTGTTAGAATTTTGGTTGAAAATGTTAGTGAATGTTATATGGCACTGGGTCTTGTTCACTCAAGTTTTGTTCCGGTTGATGGAAGATTTAAAGACTATATTGCAAACCCAAAGCCAAATGGATATCAATCACTTCATACAACTGTGCATTTTCAAGATGAATTTTTTGAAGTGCAAATAAGGACTTATGCGATGCATGAGTTTGCAGAGTATGGTGTTGCTGCTCACTTTTTATATAAAGAGCATAAAAGGTCTTTTGCAAATGTTGATAAAAAACTTTTGTCGATTAGAAAACTTTTAGAAAACAAAGAAACTGTGTCTTCTAGAGAACTTTTAGAAGAACTCAAAACAGATGTTTATCTTGGTGAAATCTTTGTTCAATCTCCTATGGGAAAGGTTGTAAAACTTGTTGAAAATGCAACTCCAATTGACTTTGCTTATGCAATTCACTCTGATGTTGGAAACAAGTGTGTTGGTGCAAAAGTTAACGGAACAATGGTTCCACTCACATCAGCGCTTTCAAATGGTGACGTTGTTGAAATTTTAACTGCAGCGAACTCAAAAGGACCATCACGTGACTGGCTTAAACATGCAAAACTTCATTCAACAAAACAAAAAATCAACTATTTCTTCAAAAAACAAATGAAGGAAGAAAACATCAAGCTTGGAAAATCCATGCTTGAACAAGTTGCAAAATCAAATGAAACTGCACTTTCAGGTCTTTTGAAAGATGAATGGGTTAATCCAATTTTAAAACGTCATGCGCTTGTGAATATTGATGAACTTTTTGCAGCTGTTGGTTGTGGTTCAATTGGTTCTGAAAGAGTAGTTAATGCTCTTATTAACGCAAAAGCTTATGAAGAAAGAAAGAACAGAACAGTTTTAGATCAAGTTTCTTCTGCTCCAGTTAAAATTGAAAACAAAGCTCAAATTTTGGGTGCTGAAGGCATGCTTACAAACTATTGCAAATGTTGCAACCCAATTCCAGGTGATGAGATTGTGGGCTATGTTTCAAGGGGACGTGGAATTGTTATTCATAACAAACTTTGCGAAAATGTTTCAAAACTTGAAAAATCTAGGTTCATCAAAGTTGACTGGAACATCACAGATGACAGTCATATGTTCACATCAATCGTTGACGTGATTGCAAAGGCTGGTGGAATGATTTATGTTGAAATCACAAACGCTCTCAGTGAAGTGGGTGTGAAAGTTCAGTCAATCAACACAAGTGAAACTGCAAATGGTGAAGTTGTGATTAAAATTGGTGTGCTTGTTCGTGACAAAAATCAACTTTCAACAGTTAAAAACAAACTTGCATCACTTAAGTCTGTTTATGAGGTGAAATAGTGGATTTTGATTTTAAAATTAAATCAAAAGCTGATTATAACCAGTTTGTTCATTTTTTGAAATCGGTTTCAAAGAATGAAACAATTGAAGACCATGAAAGACATGTTAAAATTTTAAATACAAATCAAAAAGTCATTGCGATTGCAATGGCTTTAATTCGTAAAACGGCACATAAGATTTTCAAAAATGGCTATGAAGAATTTTTGAAACTTTCACTTAAAAATGATTTTCAAAATGAGTTTTATGAAGAAACATTGATTCAAGGTTTGGTTATTGCAGAAATTCAAGATTTTGAAATTCAAAAGAAATATCTTGACTTGTGGGTGCACAAAATTGACAACTGGTCAACTTGTGACAGTGTTGTGTCGACAATGAAAACTCTTAAAAAATCAAGCGATAAACAAAAGCACTTTGAGTTTTATTTAAAACTTTGTTTTTCTGAAAAAGAATTTATTTCAAGATTTGGAATTGTTACAAGTCGGATCGTAGCCA
>JAZRNH010000052.1:0-43065 GCA_045648025.1 Clostridia bacterium | reverse complement strand
TGCAATTTGGAAATATCTATCCACTCCAGAAACCATCAAAAGTTGTTTAAATTGTTGTGGGGCTTGTGGAAGTGCATAAAATTTTCCAGGATTAAGTCTTGAAGGAACCAAAAAGTCTCTTGCACCTTCTGGACTTGAAGCGGTCAAGATTGGAGTTTGAACTTCAACAAAGTTTTGTTCGTTCATATAGTTTCTAACAAACAAAAGCAAATCGCTTCTGAGTTTAAGCATCTTTTGATTATATTCAGCACGAAGGTCAAGGTATCTATATTTAAGTCTGATATCTTCTGCAACCTTTTCACTATTTTTAATTTCAAATGGAAGTTCCTTTGAACACTTGCCAAGCATAACGATTGATTCAGCAACAACTTCAATATCACCTGTTGGCATATTTTTGTTTTTGCTTTCTCTTTCAACAACTTTTCCTTCAACAGAAATAACATCTTCTTTTGAAAGCGGAATAAACTCTTTGTTTAAAACAATTTGAGTTTTGCCATAAGTGTCACGAAGCACAACAAATGTGAGTTCACCAAAATTTCTAATAGTGTCAACCCAACCAGCAAGTTTAACGATTTTGCCAACATCTTCAATTCTTAAACTTCCGTTATCAACGGTTCTATATTTATTAATTGCAATTTTTTCCATAAGTTAAGTCCTTTTTAAAATTTACATATAAAATATATCACAACCACCAAATTTTATCAATGTTTTTAGAATAAAAAAAATAAGGCAATTGCCTTATTTTTCAAACTTAACGAAAACTCGTTTGTTTTGTTTTTTAGCAGAGGTTTTAACAACAGTTCTGATTGCTGTTGCAACTTTTCCGCTTCTACCGATAATTCTACCAAAATCTTCATCAGCAATTTTAACCAAATAAACAGTTTCTCTTTCTTTTTCTTGTTCAGAAACTTCAACTACATCTGGATTTGCAACAAGATTTTTAACAATAAATTCAACTAATTCTTTCATAAGCATCACCTGAATTCACTATTTAGATTTTTTATCAGCTTCAACAATGCCTTCTTTAACTAAAAGAGCTTTAACTGTTTCTGTTGGTTGAGCACCATTTTTAATCCAAGTTTTAGCTTTTTCTGCATCAATTTTAACTTCAGCTGGAGTTGTTAAAGGATTATAAGTTCCAATTAAATCAATATATTTTGCATCTCTTGCAACTCTTGAATCAGCTACAACAACACGATAAAAAGGAGCCTTTTTATCACCCATTCTTGTAAGTCTCATTTTAACTGCCATTTTCAATTTCCTCCGATTGTTTATTTTGTTTTTGATTTATCATACACAGCGATTTCGCTGAAATATGCCATTAAAAATTAAATTTTCTGCCAAGCAATTTTTGAAGTTTTCCATTATTCATATTCTTCATCATTTGCTTTGTTTGTTCAAATTGCTTGATAAGTGAATTCACATCTTGAATTGTGGTTGCACTTCCCGCAGCAATTCTTTTTCTGTTACTTGCCTTGATCAAATCAGGATTAAGCCTTTCTTTTTTTGTCATTGATTGAATGATTGCTTTATATTTTTTAAGCTTAGATTCATCAACATCTCCAATTTTAAACTTGCTTCCAGCACCAGGAATCATACTAATCAAATCTGCAAGATTTCCCATTTTTGAAATCTGTTCAAACTGAATCAAAAAGTCTTCAAATGAAAAGGTGTTTTTTCTGATATTTTCTTCAACCTTTCTCATTTCGGCTTCATCAACAGATGCTTGAGCTTTGTCAATCAATGTTAAAACATCGCCCATACCCAAAATTCTTGATGCCATACGGTCTGGATGGAAAGGTTCAATATCACCAATCTTTTCACCAACACCACAGAATTTTATAGGTTTGCCAGTAACGGCTTTAACTGAAAGAGCAACACCGCCTCTTGTGTCACCATCAAGTTTAGTAACAAGCACACCCGAAATTTCAAGTCTGTCATTAAACTCTTTTGCAACATTAACAGATTCTTGACCTGTCATTGCATCAATGGTAAGCAAGATTTCAGTTGGCTTAACTGCCTTTTTGATATTTTCAAGTTCCTTCATTAATTCATCATTAATTTGAAGTCTTCCTGCTGTATCAATAATGACTGTGTCATTGCCCATTCTTTTTGCATGTTCAATTGCAGCTTCTGCAATTTTAACAGCATTTGCTGTGCCTTTTTCAAAAAAATCAACTCCTGCTGCATTTGCACCAATTTTAAGTTGATTGATTGCCGCTGGTCTATAAATATCACAAGCAACAAGCATTGGTTTTTTGCCTTGTTTTTTAAGCATAGCACCAAGTTTGCCACACATAGTGGTTTTACCAGCACCTTGAAGACCACACATCATAATAACAGTTGGTGGAGCATCAGCAACTTCAAGTTTTGCATTTGTTTCACCCATAAGGCTCACAAGTTCATCTCTAACAATTTTGATAACTTGTTGTCCAGGTGTTAAGCTGTTTAAAATTTCTTCTCCAACAGCCTTTTCAGAAACTTTATTAATAAAATCTTTCGCAACCAAAAAGTTAACATCAGCTTCAAGCAAAGCAATTCTAACTTCTCTCATCGCTTGTTTAATTTCAAGTTCAGTAAGTTTGCCGTGCTTAGTTAACTTTGAAAATATGTGATTAAGTCTATCACCTAATGCTTCAAATAAACTCACAATTTTTCTCCCCTATAACAAATTTATAACAGCATCAATTTCATCAATCGATTTCTTTTGATTTTCATCAGTTTCTGTTAAAAATGCTTTCGCTTGAATTAATTTTTGTTTTGCTGTTAAACGACTTTGTGCAATATGGCATTTTTCTTCCATTGCAACAAGTTGCTTTTTTGCTTTGCAAATCGCATCATGAACAGATTGCCTTGATTCTCCAAGAAGTTCAGCAAGTTCACTTTCACCAAGGTCAAGATTTAAAAACTTGTCCATAACTTCATTTTGTTTATTTGAAAGCAATTTGCCATAAATATCAAACAGAACAGCATATTCATAAAATTCTTCAATTTGCATAACAAACTTTCCTTTGTAAAGCATTTTTACTTTACATAGTATATATCACTATTTAACTATTGTCAAGTGCTTTATTTAAAAATAAAGAAAATAATAAAAAAATCTCAACTTATTCGTCGAGATCTTTTTTTATTTTTTTCATTTGAATCCAATTTTCAACATATTTTAAAGCCGCATAATAGATAAATATCAATGAAACCGATAAAAGCATTCCTCCAAAAATATCAGTTATCCAATGAACACCTGACAAAAGCCTTCCAACAACTGTAAAACCAATAATCGTAAAGCTTGTTGAATCTAATAAAAATAAAAATTTTGATTTTCCTTCAAAAATTTTATGAAATTGAATCATTGCAGAACCCAAAATAAATACAGAAAACATGGTATGCGATGATGGATATGATGCCTCAATAACCCCATCAACCAAAACCGGTCTATAATTTACAATAAACACTTCAAACCATGCATAAATAACAGCAACAATAATATAGAAAATTGCAAGGGTTGAAATGTTATAATCAAGCTTTTTTAAAGACTTTCTTTGAATAAGTTGAACAAGTCCATAAACTGCAAAGGCACCAGCAACGGCAAGTGAAATAATTCCAAAAATTTCTGACACATTATACCACCCTTTGTTTTTACCCAAAAATTTAAATACAGAAACATTAATGCTAGAAAAGCCTATAACTGTATCCTCTGGACCAACCGATGCAGTATCAACAACTTTAACTAAAACAGTAAACACAATAAACAATGCAAACAATATTATTCCTATAATAAAATGTTTTTTTATTCGATTCATAAATTTTCTCCTATGTAAACTATAAACTATTCAAAAATAGCTTCAACAAATTCATCTGCATCAAATTCTAAAAGATCTTCAGCAGACTCACCAACTCCAATATATCTAATTGAAATATCAGTTGTTTTTGCAAGTTCAACAACAAAACCAGCTTTGCTTGTTCCATCAAGTTTTGTTACACACATATCTGTAAGTTCAACAGCTTCATTAAAAAGTCTAACTTGTTCTTTTGAGTTTTGACCAGTTGTTCCATCAATAACAATGAGTTTATGATATTCAGCTTCTGGCCATTCTTTTGAAACAACCTTTCCAATCTTTTTAAGTTCTTCCATCAAATTAACTTTATTGTGAAGTCTTCCAGCAGTGTCAATCAAAACAACATCTGCAGATTTTGCCTTCGCAGAAGAAATTGCATCAAACACAACTGCAGAAGCATCTGCACCTTGTTCACCAGAAATATATCTTGCCTTAACTCTGTCTGCCCAAACTTTAAGTTGGTCACCGGCAGCAGCTCTAAATGTATCTGCACCAGCAATAACAACTTTCTTTTTTTGGTCAGCAAACTTTTGAGCAATCTTTCCAATAGTTGTAGTTTTTCCAACACCATTAACACCCACAATCATAATTGCAAGTGGATAAGAAAATTCTTCAACAATATTTTCTTTTAAAATATTTTTCAAAATATCTTTCAAGACTTCTTTTGATTCGTCAGTCTTTTTAATTTTTCTTGCCTTTATTTCACTTCTAAGTTCATCTAAAATTTCTTCTGTGGTTGCAGCACCAATGTCTGCAGAAATTAAAATATATTCAAGTTCTTCAAAAAATTCTTCATCAATTTCATTACCCGTAAAGATATATTTAAACTTTTCAGAAAATGATTTTTTTGTATTTTTTAATCCATTAACAAGTCTTGAAAAAAATCCCATAAATTCTCCAAATTTTGCATATTTTTTTAATAAAATACACAAATTTGGGCTATTTTTATTAAAATTTAACCCAAATTTGCGATTTTTTAATAATTAACTTTATTCAGCATTATCAAGTTTGATAGCATCAGAAAGTTTAACAGAAACAACTTTTGATACACCTTTTTCTTCCATAGTTACACCATAAAGTGCATCAGCAAGTTCCATTGTTGGCTTTCTATGAGTAATAACAATAAACTGAGTGTCACCACTATAACGGTGCAAATATTTTGCATATCTTTCAACATTGGCATCGTCAAGTGCAGCTTCAATTTCGTCAAGCACACAGAATGGCATAGGTCTAAGTTTTAATATTGAGAACAATATTGCAACCGCTGTAAGAGCCTTTTCACCACCAGACAAAAGTGTGATGTTTTGAAGTTTTTTGCCAGGAGGCTCAGCAATAATTTCAATACCACATTCAAGAGGATTATTGTCATCTTCAAGGGCAATATCGGCCTTTCCACCGCCAAATAATTCTCTGAAGATTACTTGGAAGTTGCTTCTAATTTGATTGAATCTATCCCTAAATTTTTCTTCCATTTTGGTTGTTAAATCTTTAATGATAGTTTCAAGGTCAGCCTTTGCTTTTTCAAGATCATCTCTTTGTTTTGCCATGTCATCATATCTTTCAGATACAACTTTGATATCCTCAATCGCAGAAAGGTTAACATTTCCAAGACGACCAATTTTTCTCTTTATTTCTCCCGCCTCTTCACTTCCAGCTTTAAAATCAAATTTTTCATCAAGCATATTTTTTGCATCAGCATAAGTCATTTGATATTGTTCCCAAACTCTGTTTTGCAAGTTTTCAAGTTCGGTATCAATTTTAACAATATGATTTTCTTCTTTTGCTTTTTTGTCATTTGCTCTTTGAATTTCACCAGTAAGCAACATTTTATTTGCATCAGCTTCATTCATCTTTGCTTGACACTTTTTCTTATTGTCAACAACAGCGGCAATCTTTTCTCTTACAAGTTCTACTTTTTTTGCAGATGCAGAAAATGCAGAAGTTGCCATAATATCTTGAATATTTTGTTCATATTCGGCAATTGCTTGATTATTTTTTTGAACTTCAAGCATTGTCTCTTTTGTTTGATATTCATTTTGAGCAGTTTGAACAACAATTCTCTCTAACTCATTTTCAATATTTTTTAAACTGCTTTTATCAGTTTCAATTTTAATTCTAACTTCACCAAGTTTTTCAAAAAGTTCATCTCTTTCTGTTCTAAGTTTTGAGAATGTATCACTAGCTTGTTTTTTGCTTTCACTAGCAATTGTCTTTTTTGAATCAACTGATTGCTGTTCTTCTGAAATTTTTGCAAGTTCATTTTCAACAAAATCAATCTTATCTAAAATTGCAGTAAATGTAATTTCAAGATCAGAAAGTGATTCTTCTGTATCATCTTTTTGAGATTCTAAACTATCAATAATTGCTTCTTGCTTTTGTCTTGCAGCTTCAAAGTTGTGAATCTTGTCAACCATTGCTGAAAGACTATCAGAAAGCTCAGTTCCCTTATTTCTAAGTTCATCTTGTTCTTTTGTTAAACTTTCAATTTCTTCTTTAAGAACTGCAAGTTTTGTTTGAAGTTCTTCAATCTCTCTATCTCTGCTAAGAAGCCCAGAATTATTTTCTTTTCTGCTTCCTCCAGTCATTGAACCTTGTGGACTAAACACATCACCGTCAAGAGTTACAACCTTGCTTGAATAACCAGTTGCTCTTGAAAATTCAATAGCATTATCTGTGTTGTCAACAATAATTGTCGAACCAAGCAAACTCTTAAATACTCTTTCATATTTTGAATCAAAATCAATAAGTTCACTAGCAATTCCACAAACACCTTTCATATTGAGTTTTGAAGCCACAAGCGATGAAACAGTTCTTTCTTTAACAGAAGTTATTGGAAGAAATGTTACTCTTCCGAACTTATTATTTTTCAAATAATTGATAAGGTCTTTTGCATCTTCTTCATTTTTTGTAATGATGTTTTGAACGGCGGCACCAAGAGCCATTTCAATTGCAACTTCATATTTTGATGGAACTTTCATAAGTGATGCAACTGCACCAATAACTTTTCCACCAACAGAAGTTCCTTCTTGTGCTTGTTCTAAAAGTCTTTTAACAGAAATTGCAAAACCTTCGTTATATTCTTTCATTTCAGAAAGAACATTATACCTGCTAAGTCCTGTGTGATATTCAACTTTTTTTTCATCAATTCTGTCAGCAATTTCATTATATTCATTGTTAAGTTCAGAAATTTGCTCAGCAATCTTTTGCTTTTCTTCACCGGCAGATTCAATTTTTTCTTCAATTTTTTCAATTTCTTCTTCGGCAGATTCAATTTTTGAATCAAGATCTCTGTTTTCTGATTCAAGTTCATCTTTTTCTTTATTGAGCTCTGCTTGTCTTGTTTTTAAAGATTCAAGCTCTGTTTGATATTTTAAAAGGAGCGATTTAATATCACCTGATCTTTCAATTGTTGAATAAAACTCAGAATCAAGACTTTCGGCATCACTTTCACCAATGCTAAGTTTTTCAAGAGTCAACTTATAATTAGACTCTGCAACTTTAAGCTCATGCTCATTGTTTTTAATTTGTTCTTCAAGTTCTTCTTTTTCTTTTTGAAGCCTTTCATTTTCTTCAACATTTTTCTCTGCAACAAACTTTCCGTGTTCAATTTGAGAAAGCAATTTTTCATTTTGTTCTTTTAAAATTGAAACTTTTTCATTATAAAGTTTTATTTCACCATTTTGTTTTTCAAGTGCAACAGTAAGATTTAAAAGTTCATCACGAAGAGAATTGATTGTATCATCAAGTTCTGCAATTTGGTCTTGCATAAAATCATACTCATTCATTGCTTGTTCAAGCTCAGTTTGTTTTAAAGCAAGTTCTTCATTAATTGCAGCAATAACATCATATATTTTTTGTTTTTCAACTGATGAGTGGTCATATTGATAAACATAAATATTAATTTCAAGTTCTTTGAGTCTATTAGACAAATCTAAGAAAATTCTTGCATTTTCTGCCTGGCTTTTAAGTGGTCCAAGTTGTCTTTCAAGTTCTGAAATAATGTCATTGATTCTGGTTAAATTTTCATTAACTCTTGCAAGTTTGTTAACAGACTGATTTTTGTCTTCTTTGAATTTTGAAATACCAGCAGTTTCTTCAAAAACATTTCTTCTATCTTCTGGTTTTGCAGACAAAATGCTATCAATCTTACCTTGACCAATAACTGAATAACTTTCTTTTCCAAGACCAATTTCACGAAGTGCATCAACAATATCTTTTCTTCTGCAAGTGTTTTTGTTGATTAAATATTCACTATCACCGCTTTTATAAAGCTTTCTGGTTAAGATAATTTCATCTACATCGTAACTAGTAAACATTCTGTTTTTGTTATTAAAAAATAACGATACTTCGCAATATGATTGTGCTTTTCTTTTTTCGGTTCCATTAAAGATAACATCTTGCATAGATGAACCTCTCATAGATTTTGCACTAGATTCACCCATAACAAAACGAATTGAGTCCGCAACATTACTCTTTCCGCAACCGTTAGGACCAACAATTGCAGTGATACCTGGCTCAAATTTAATTTCTACTTTATCTGCAAACGACTTAAAACCATAGATGTCTATTTTCTCGAAATTCATAAAATTATCCTATACTTTTTTTAAATTCTTAATTGCCTCACTAGCCGCATTTTCTTCAGCTGTTCGCTTGTTTGAACCCTTTCCGGTTCCCATTTTTACATCGTTTATAAACACTGATGTTTTATATATTGGCATATGATCTGCCCCTGACTTTGAAGTGCTATAAACAATTTTTGCTGTTTTAAGCATTTCTTGAAGTTTTGTTTTTGGGTCATCAACATAGCCTGTAATTTTCAAATTTTCAATAATATCACCAACGGCAACAGTGAAGAATTTTTTAACCTCTTCAATTCCGCCATCAAGATAAATTGCACCACAAATTGCTTCAAACATATCACACTTGATTGCTTTTGACTCAGTTGTGTTTCTGCTTTCACCAACACCCTTTATAAGATATTTGTTAAGTTCAAGCCTATCAATTGCTTCGGCAAGAGGTTTTTCACTAACAATCATTGCCCTAACTTTTGAAAGGTCACCTTCTTTTCCTTTGAACTCTTTATAAAGCTTTTCAGTGATAACAAATTCAATAACTGCATCGCCTAAAAATTCAAGCCTTTCATTTGACTCAACTCTATGTTCGTTTGAATAACTTGAATGAGTAAGTGCTGTTTTAAGTAGTTTTTTGGTTTTGAATTTATAACCAATAATCTGTTCTACTTTTGTTAAATTAACAATTTCTTTCACGATTATTCTCCTGCTAAATTTGAATTTTTAATACCTTCTCTCATTTTTTCTATATAGTTTGATTTGTAAATCTCTAAAACTTGAACAACACAAGAATATATTGTTTTTGCCTTGCTTGAGCCATGAGATTTTACCAAAATTTTATCAATTCCCAAAAATGGTGAACCGCCAACTTCGGTATAATTAATTTGTTTCTTTACATTTTTGAATGCCTTTTTCATAAGCAAAGCACCAATCTTTGATTTTAAGCCGCCTTTCATGACTTCGCTTTTTAATACGGTGTTAAATGTGTTGAGTGTTCCTTCAGCAGCTTTCATTGCAACATTTCCTGTGAAGCCGTCACAAACCAAAACATCATAGTTGCCAGAAAACATTTCTCTGGCTTCCATATTTCCAACAAAGTTGATTTCTTTTTCATTTTTCAAAAGTTCAAATGTTTGATGAATTTGTTCATTGCCTTTATGGTCTTCAACACCATTTGAAATAAGACCTACTCTTGGATTTTCGATTCCAAGCATTGCTTTCACATAAATTGAACCCATAATTGCAAATTGTCTTAAATACTCAGGTTTGCAATCAACATTTGCACCACAATCAATAAGAAGAGTTTTTCCACCATTAACAGTTGGCAAAAATGGTGCAAGAGCTGGTCTTTTAACACCTTCCATTCTTCCAATAACAAAAAGTCCACCAGCAAGAACAGCACCTGTGCTTCCTGCACTAATCATTCCAATAACATCTTCTCTGTTTTTAAGAACATCAAGAGCAGCAACAAGTGAACTTTCTTTTTTTCTTCTAATGGCCATTGTTGGAGATTCATTACAATCAATAACATCTGGAGCATGAACAATTTCAAGTTTATTGCCCTTGTATCCAATATCATCAATAACAGCTTGAATTTTATCTTTGTCACCAGTGAGTATAATTTCAACTTCATCAATTAAATTTACAGCAGTGATTGCACCTTTAACAATTTCTTCAGGTGAATAGTCTGCACCAAAAACATCAATAACAATTTTCATAAAATTTCTCCTAATATCATACATTAACATTATAAATGATTTCATTTATAAATTCAATTAAATTAAATAGTTTCAATCAAAAAAGGCGGTGTTATACAAATTATTTTTACAACAAAAAAAGACCTATTTCATATAGGTCTTTTTTTATTTTATTATCTTCCCAATTCATTTGACATTTGAGGGTCATTTGTTGCAATAAAACTTGTTCCATATTCTTGAATATGAACTTCTGATGAAATTGACTCTAAATGCTTATACCATTCTTCGTATGATCTAAAAGTTCTTCCATCAAGTGCAATGTGAGGTGCAGCACAAAGCAAAATATCAAATTGTTTATCATATTTCAAACCTTGACGAATAATATGCTCTGTTGCATCACAAGGCTCTAATCCTACAAGCAAGTCATATTTACTTACAGAGGTGCCTCTTCTGCCATCACTAGCAAATTTATCACACTCAAAAACATCTCTTTTAATTTTTATATTTCTTGCAGCCGCTTCAGCATCTGTTAATCTAATTTTAGGATCCATTGCTGTAACATTAGGACATTTTTTTGCCAACATTTCAGACAACTTACACATTCTTCCAGCACCAACATCTAAAACTCTTCTAAAAGTCAAAAATCCATATTTATCATTTAAATAACTTTTAAAGTTTGCCTCCCTGCTCTTGCCTTTAATAAGCCCAATTTCAAACAAAAAGTCATAAACTTCATCATCCATTGCTTCACACTTTCCAGTGAGCCACTCTTTGAGTCCATTTATAAACTTCATCTTTTCTTGACTATTAAATCTTTCTGGGTTCTTTTCTAAATAATGAAAAGCAACAACAAATAATTCATCATGTGTCATAATAATTCTCCCCTTAACACAAAATATTATATCATAAAATTACAAAAATGTCAATATATAGTTTATAAAACATAACCAAAATGCCATTTGAATACACAAAAAAAATGCACCCCAAAAGGGTGCATAATTTTTTTTAATTATTTCTTATCAGCTTTAACAGCGATTTTCTTTTCGCCATCATAATAACCACAAGCTTCACAAACAGCATGAGCTCTTTTATATTCATGACATTGTGGACATTCAACAAGTGCTGGAGCTGTAGCTTTCCAGTTAGCTATTCTGCTTCTACCTTTTGCTTTAGACACTTTTCTCTTTGGAACTGCCATATTGAACCCTCCTATTATCTTAAATCTGCCATGCAGATTTCAATTCTACCTTTTAAAGCACACAAAATTGCACTTTATAACAAAGCATACTAATAATACACCATGTTTGCAAGTTTGTCAATTATATTTTGATAAATTCAGTTTGATAAATTTAAAAAATGTTATTTTGTAAGTCTTTCTGTATCTTTTGCGATCATTTGTTCTTCATCTGTTGGAATAACAAAAATCTTAACTTTTGAATCATCTGTTGAAATAACATTCATCTCGCCTCTTTTGAAGTTTGTGATGTTTTTGTCTTTATCAACAACAATTCCAAGACCTTCAAGACCTTCAAGAACTGATTGACGATATTCACAACCACCTTCACCAACACCAGCAGTAAATGCAATTGCATCAACTGTTCCAAGAGCAGCATAGAAAGCACCAATATATTTTTTAACTCTATAAGCATGCATATTAAGAGCAAGTCTGCAATCATCAGCTCTTTCGCTTTGTTCATCAGAGAAAGCAATTTCTTCCAAATCTCTCATATCATCAGAAATGCAAGAAACACCACCAAGACCTGACTTTTTGTTGAGATAATTGATTGCTTCTTTAATTGTCATTCCGGTTTCACCCATAATTCTTTCTAAGATAGATGGATCAACATCACCAGATCTAGAACCCATCATAACACCTTCAAGTGGAGTGTAACCCATTGTTGTATCAATACACTTTCCATCTTTTACAGCAGAAAGACTTGCACCATTACCAATGTGACAAATAATAAAGTTACCTTTCTTTCCACAAAGCTTTTCAAGTTCACCAGCAATATATTTGTGGCTTGTTCCGTGGAAACCATATTTTCTGATTTGCCATTTTGTGTAAGCTTCTTTTGGAATAGCATATCTATAAGCATAGTCAGGCATTGTTGAGTGGAATGTTGTGTCAAACACTGCAACTTGTGGAACTCCTGGAATCATTTCTTCAACAGCTTTGATACCTGCAATATTTGCTGGTTGGTGAAGAGGTCCAAGTGGAACAAGTTTTTCAAGCTCAACCATAACTTCGTCAGTAATTAAAACTGAATCATTATAAACTTCACCAGCATGAAGAACTCTGTGTCCAACAGCTTCAATGTCTGAAAGTGAGTTGATTGCTGGAACTTTATCTGAAAGCAAACAATCAATAACAACTTTAAGTGCTTGACTGTGATTTTTCATTTCAACTTCTTCAACAAATTTTCCACCATTTGTTTTGTTTGTATGACGACCGTCAATACCAATTCTTTCACAAAGACCTTTTGTGATAACATGATTTTCTGCAGTATCAATAACTTGATATTTAAGTGATGAGCTACCTGCATTAATAACTAAAATTTTCATAATTTTTTCCTTTTATCCTTTTTTGTTTTTTTATTTTATGCTTGAAGTGCTGTAATTGCCATGCAAAGAACAATTTCATCAGCAGTTGTGCCTCTTGAAAGGTCATTAACTGGTTTGTTTAAACCTTGAAGAATTGGTCCAACGGCTTTAACACCTGCAAGTCTTTGAACAAGTTTGTATCCAATATTTCCAGCATTTAAGTCTGGGAAAATAAGTGTGTTTGCATGTCCTGCAACAGTTGAACCAGGAGCTTTAAGTTTTGCAACACTAGGAACAATTGCAGCATCTGCTTGAAGTTCTCCATCAACTTTAAGTTCTGGAGCTTTTGTTTTTAAAATTTCAACAGCTCTTTTAACTTTACAAACATTTTCATCTTGCATTTCATCGCCAGACTTTGTTGAATATGTAAGCATTGCAACTTTTGGATCCATACCGCAAATTGTTTTTGCTGTTTCTGATGAAAGAACTGCAATTTCTGCAAGATCTTCATCTGTTGGATTTGGATTAACACCACAGTCAGCAAAAATCATAAAACCATTTTCGCCAAAGTTTTCGTTTGGTGATTCCATAATAAATACTGATGAAACTTTGCTAACACCAGGTTTCATTTTTACAATTTGAAAAGCTGGACGAAGAACATCTGCTGTGTGTGTGATTGCACCAGAAACAACACCATCAGCATCTTCACTTTTAAGCATAAGCATTGCATAAGCAAGTTTATCTTTTTTAACAGTTTCTAATGCTTTTTCTTCTGTCATACCTTTTGCTTTTCTAAGTTCATACAAAAGATTAGCATATTCTTTTTGTTTGTCATTTTCTTCTGTTGTATCAATAAATACAATATTCTTTAATGCTTCTGCAGAAAATCTTGAAGCAAGTTCAGATTTATTTCCAAGCAAATAAACTTTGCAAAGGTCCATACTTGCAGCAGATTCAGCAGCAGTCAAAACTCTTTCATCTTCTGATTCTGTCAAAACAATTCTTTTTTCAGTATGTTTTGCTTTTTCAATTAACTTATCAAATACATTTGACATAAATTTTCTACTCCATTTAAAAAAATTATTGATTAACAAGCAATTTTGCTTATAATAGAAATTATATAATAGCAAGATAAAATTTTCAAGTAAATGAGGTATATTTTATGAATTTTTGTGCCGTGATATGTGAATTTAACCCATTCCACAATGGTCATAACTATTTAATTCAAACCGCAAAAAAAACAACTGGAAGCGAAATTGTTTGTTTAATGAGCGGAAACTTTGTTCAAAGAGGAATCCCTGCAATAACAACAAAACAAGCAAGAGCAAAGATTGCTATTCAATCTGGAGCAGCTGCTGTTTTAGAACTTCCAACTGTGTTTGCCTGTTCTAATGCAGAAAACTTTGCCAGTGGTGCAATAAAAATTATTAAAGCTCTTGGCATAAAACAAATCGCATTTGGCATTGAAAAAACAAATCTTGAAACACTCAAACAAATCGCAAAGCTTAAACAAGAAAATTCTGAAAGATTTCAAACCGCTTTCAAAAATGAAATTCAAAATGGAATCAACTATAACACCGCACTCAAACGAAGCATTGCAACAACCATTGGCGATGAATCAATTATTGAAATATTAAACAAACCAAACAATGTTCTTGCTGTTGAATATTTAACTGCTATTTTAAAACAATCAGCAAACATTGATGTTATTGCAATTGAAAGGTGTGATGACGGCTATGAAAGCAACAACCCAAAAAACAACTTCTTATCAGCAACTGCAATAAGAGAGCTTATTTCAAACCATAAAAATTATTCAAGTTTTGTTCCATCATTTGCAACAATTGATGAAATATTCACAAAAGAACATCAAAAAATATTTGAAACTCTTGCCATTTTAAAATTAAGAAATTCAAGCCCAAAAGAACTTGAAAATTGTTACGATTACACAGAAGGCATTGAATATCGCATTAAAGAAATGTCTGATAAATTTTCTACACTAGACGAAATTAAACAAGCTGTTGCAACTCCAAGATACAGACTTCCAAGAGTAAACAAACTTTTGCTTTATCCACTTTTATTCATTACAAAAAATATTGTCAAAATCGCAAACAACACAAAACCAGCAGTTAAAGTTTTGGCTATTAAAAAAGACAAAACTGAAATTTTAAAATCTTATAACAAAAACAAAATTTCACTTATCACAACAAATAAAGAATATGAAAATCTTTCAATAAAACAAAAACAAATTATAAATATTGACCTTCAAGCAACAAATATATATAACACAATATTAGGTCATCAAAACAATGAAGACAAAAAAATAGGAACTATGTTTTTATAGTTCCTATTTTTATTATTATTTTGTTTTCTTTGTTTCTGTTTTAACAGTCTTTTTTGCCGCAGTTTTTGTAACTTTTTTAGCAGTTGTTTTTTTGACAGGCTTTTTTATTGTTTCTGTTTTTTCTTGAGACTGTTTTTCTGCAACTTTCTTTTTTGTTACAACTTCTCCTGCTTTTGTTTTTGGTTTATTTGCCTTTTGTTGTTCTTCATAAATTTTAAGTTTCTTATCAATAAGCTCTTGTTCTTCAAGTTTTTTAACTCTTTCTTTTTCAAGCATATATTGATTAATATATGTTTTGTTTTGATAGAAGAATGTAACAACATCAAAAATCAAGTATGACAAATACATACAAAGAATTGCAATTGAACCATCTGTGGCATATCTAACATAAACCAAAAGCCACACAATTATACTCATCACAAGTGCAAAAATTCTAAATACATAATATTCAAAATATCTTTCATTTCTAAGAACAGCTGAACACACTAAAAGAGATGCAGAAAGTCCATCATAAATTGTAAGTCTTCCATTAACACCATAGTTAAAAAGTGTGAAAACAATTAAAATTCCAACAAAGAACATAATGAATAAAATTTTGTTATAATCATTTATTTTCTTTTTAATTTGAACAAAACTGCCTTCGCTATAATCTTTTGAAACAGCCATCATTTGAAGTGGAATATATGCCGCAATATAAATCAATGCATTAGCATAAAGTTTTGCATGAATTGCAAAATAAAAATAAATTATTGCAACGGCAACTGAAAACAAAATTGACACCTTGTTTTCAAGATTAGAATAAATATTCCAAAACATACCAAGCTCAAGCAAAATAAATGCTGCCACTGAACAAAATTCAGCAAACACCAAAAATAAGCCTATTGCTGAAAAACATGAAAACAACAAAACCTTAAACAATTTATAATTTTGAGTTTCTTCTTTCACAACTTGTCCATCAAAAAACTCTTGAAAAAATCTTTGATCATTTATCATTTTTATCACCTCAACATTTTACACAATAATTCTAGCATATAATCTATTATGACAACAAACAAAAAAATTGAATCAAAGAAAATTTTTAAAAATTTTTTAAATTATGACCTTCTTTTCACCGTAATAATATTTGCGATAATTTTTATCATCTTGGCAAATCCACAAAAATTTACCAACGGAACAATTTCAGGTTTGAAGTTGTTTGTATTTTCTGTTTTGCCAGGACTCTTTCCTTTTATGCTTCTCACAAAACTTTTAACAGAAATTGGATTTATTTTTAAAATTAGTCAAAAATTAGATAATTTTTCTTATAAAATATTCGGCACTCCAGGAGTTTCAATCTATTGTTTTTTGATGAGCATTTTATCAGGATACCCAATTGGTGCAAAAATCATTTCAGACCTAAGTGCTCAAAATTTAATTAATCACAATGAAGCAAAAAAAATGACGATTTTTTGCACAACTTCTGGTCCAATTTTTGTTATTGCTGCTGTTGGAATTTCAATGTTTAAAAGCTATAAAATTGGAATTATTTTATACTTATCACATATTTTATCAAGCTTAATTTTAGGTATTTGTTATAATTTAATAACAAAGAAAAACAACCAATTAAAACAATATCAAACATCAATTTTTAAAAATGATACAAAAAAAGAAAACATTGTATCAAACTGCATAAATCAAACAATAAATTCTCTTTTTGTTGTTGCAGCATACATCACAATCTTTTATTTAATTGGTGAAATTTTAACCAGTTTGAATGTCTTTAAATTTCTATCATCTGCACTGTTTCCACTGCTTTCAAAATTGCAATTTAACAAAAGTCATATAAACGGCTTAATTTTTGGAATTTTAGAAGTCACAAGAGCCACAAAAGAACTTTCCATAATTAAAGATAGTTTGTCGGTAATTCTTGCAAGTGGACTCATTTCATTTAGTGGACTATCAATAATTTTTCAGTCTATGGCATTTCTAAAAACTGCCAAAATAAAAGCACACACTTTCATTTGTTTTAAGTGTGTGCATATGATTGTTTCTATGTTTTTGTGTTCTATATTAATCTTCGTCTTCTAAAGAAGCTGCATGAATATTGTTGATGGTTCTTTCTAATTCATCACGGTTTCTTTTTACAACGGTTAAGTTTTGGTCTAAATAAATTTCAACTGATTTAAGCATCTTGTCAACATTTTCTTTTGTAACTGCATAAAGTTGAGCACATTTTCTGTTTGCTCTTTCCATAACTTCAGCAGCTGCTTGTTCGCTTTTTTTGAAAATTTCAGAACTGCTCACAAGTTGTTCAGCACGAAATTCCGCTTCGGCAATTGTTCTTTTTGCTTCAGCTTGTGCATTATTCATAATCTGTTCTTTTTTAGAAAGCACATAAGTTGCTTCTTGAATAGCTGTTGGCAAGTTTGCTTTAATTTCAGCAATTAGTGAAGCACATCTGTCCATATTAACTAAAGTTTTTTTGCTCCACAAAAAGTTTTTAGAATTTACAAATTCTTGCTCAAGTTCGCTAATGATTTGAACGATATCCATAATTGTTTCCTTCTATTCAACTTATCTAGAATATTTTAAAACATCAACAAAAGCAATTCCATACTTCTTTGACTTCTCTATTATATAACACTTTTTAAGGTTTTGCAAGTCATTTTGAAATTCGTGTTCAACAACAATGGTTGCATCGTCATTTAAAAGCCCATATTCATCAAGCAAATCAAGCGATTTCATTGCAAAATCACTTTTATAAGGCGGATCCAGATAAACTAAGTCAAACTTTATATTTCTATTTTTAAAATCACCAAGGGCAGAAATATAATCAGACTTAATAATTTCAAAATCTTCAACCATATTTTTTGTGTTTATCTTTATAGTTTTTATTGCCTCACTTTGAGTATCAACAAAATAAACTTTTTCAGCTGACCTAGATATACACTCTGCACCAAATGCACCGCTTCCGGCAAAAAGGTCAAGCACAACGGCACCTGCAATTCTGTCAAAAATTAAATTAAAAACCGATTCTTTAACCCTTGCAAGTGTTGGTCTGGTATCTTCAGATTTAACCGCTTGAAGTTTTCTTGCTCTATATTTTCCAGTAATAATTTGCATAAAAAATCACCCTTACTCAATATATTTTCTAGTGATTCGACTGGACAGTCGCACTATAATTTCATAATCTATTGTATCACACCATCTTGCCACATCACAAATAAAAATTTGCTTATCTTTCGACTTTCCAATAATTACAACATCATCACCAATTTTAGCCAAAATTCCAGTTATGTCAACAAGCATAGTATCCATACAAATTGCAACAATTTTAGCAAATTTATTATTTATTAAAACATAACCATTTTTGACAATGTTTCTAATTATTCCATCACCGTAACCAATGCCAACAATTGCAATGGTTGTTTTCTTTTCAGCAACAAAAATTGCGGCATATCCAGCCGTTTCATTTTTGTCTAATTTTTGAATATCAAGTATCCTACTTTTAAGTGTTATAGTCTGGTAGTTTTTATCAGTGTATAAAAGCATTCCTGCTCTCACCATATCAAACCCATTTTTTGATAAAATTCCATCAGAACTAGCCAAATGATAAATGACTGTTAGATTAAAATTTTTCAAACAAAATTCCTTTATATTCATAAATCTCTTAAATTGCATTTCTGCAAAATTTTCATTATTTGCAGCAAAATAATGTGAAAATACACCCAAAATAATTATATTTTGCGATTTTTTTAATTTTTCTATTGCTGCAAAGATTTCATTTTTTGACTTAAAACCAAATCTATTCATACCAGTATTAATTGCAATATGAACCTTTATTTTATAATTTAATTCGTTTGAAATTTTTACAATTTGCTCTAACGATTCATTGCTCGATACAACAATTTCTGCACCGCACTTTGCGAGTTTTTTTATACCATAAAAAACAGGATCTAAAATTACTATTGGCTTCGTCACAACCCTTCTAATTTCATAAAATTCTCTTGCGGAAGAAACTGCGAAATAATCTGCAAACTTATCAATATTTTTGCATATAACTTTTGCACCAAGACCATAGCAATTTGCCTTTGCAACCACACATAACTTTTGGTTATATTTTAATAATCTTTTTATATTTGCAATATTATTTTTTATTGCTGTTAAATTAACTTCTAAAACTGAGATAATTTTCACCACCTTTACATTATTTTATTCCAACAAAAAAAGCATTGTGAAAATCACAATGCTTTAATTTTTTAATTAATTTTAGTTTTTAGCTTCTTCAATTTTAGCAAGTTCTTCAAGTTCTTTTTGAGTGTCAAGTCTTGGGAACAAAATTCCAAGTTCATCAACAGTGTCACCTGCTTTTAACATATAAAATTCTTTTGTATCATCATAATCATATTTTTCAACATGAAGACTGTCTGCAACCTTCTTTGAACAATCTGGAAGGAATGCTGAAAGCAATACTGTTCCGATTCTGATTGATTCAAGCAAGTTTCTAAGAACTGTTGCAAGTCTGGCTTTTTTATCTTCATCTTTTGCAAGTCTATATGGCTCAGTAACTTCAATATATTTATTTGCTTTTGAGAAGATTTCAAAAATACTAGCAAGTGCTTTTGAAACATCAAAATTTGTTTCAATGTGCTTTTTAGCATCTTGAACAGATTTGAAAACTGTTTGTTTTAAATCTTCATCAATATCTTCATCTTCATTTGCTTCAGGAACAATGCTTCCGCAATATTTTTTAAGCATTGAGAATGTTCTTGAAACCAAGTTTCCATAGTTGTTTGCAAGGTCACTATTAATTTTATCTAAGAATAGTTCAGTTGAATAGTTTCCATCAGAACCAAATGGAATTTCTCTAAGCAAAATATATCTAACAGCATCAGATGTATATCTTGGTGCTAAAATTCTTGGGTCAACACATTCAACAGAGTTAACAGTTTTGCTCTTTGAAAGTTTATCGCCACCAAACAACAACCAACCATGTCCAAATACTCTTTTTGGAAGTGGAATATCAAGAGCCATCAAAAGTGCTGGCCAAATGATAGCATGGAATCTTACAATTTCTTTTCCAATAACATGAACATCTGCTGGCCAATATTTTTTGAATAATGAATCATCTTCGGTTCCATAACCCAAACCAGTGATATAGTTTGAAAGTGCATCAATCCAAACATAAACAGTGTGCTTTGAATCAAAATCAACAGGAACACCCCATTTTACACTTGTTCTTGAAACACAAAGGTCGTCAAGACCAGGTTTGATAAAGTTGTTAACCATTTCATTGATTCTTGATTGTGGTTGCAAGAATTCTGGATTGTTGTTATATAAATCTAAAAGCTTATCACCAAACTCAGAAAGTTTGAAGAAATAAGACTCTTCTTCTTGATCAACAACATCTCTCTTACAGTCTGGACACTTTCCATCAACAAGTTGTGATTCTGTCCAGAAAGATTCACATGGAACACAATATTTGCCCTTGTATGATGATTTATAAATACAGCCTTTGTCATAAAGCTCTTTAAAAATCTTTTGAACCGAAGCAACATGATAATCATCTGTTGTTCTAATAAACTTGTCATAATCAACTTTCAAAAGTTTCCAAAGGTCTTTTGCATCAGCAATCATTTCGTCCAAATATTCCATTTCAGACTTTCCTGCATTTTTTGCAGCTTGAGCAATTTTTTGACCATGCTCATCTGTTCCTGTCATAAAGAAAACATCTTTTCCTAAAAGTTTGTTAAATCTTGCAACAGCATCACAGATAACAGTTGTATAACAGTTTCCAAGAGTAAATTTTCTACTTGGATAATAAATCGGTGTGGTAATATAAAATTTTTCTGCCATAATAATCTCCTAATAAATCAATAATGTAATAATCATAAGTTTAAAAATAAAAAATCTTATAGCCCTAAGGGCATTCGTTTTACATTATCCATTTTCAAATTTACACAAAAAACACCAGACAACATAGTTGCCCTAAAACCGCAATTATTAAATTGTGATTTAAAACCATTTTCCATATAAATCTCCAAAAAATACAAAATCATTATATCATTTAAAACCACAACTTTCAACTCATTTACAAAAAACTTTTATTTTTATAAATAACAAAAAGATTTGACACTTGGCCAAACCTTTATTTTTTTATTTCATTAATAAAGTCATCAATTTCAAAATCAACAAGTGAATCATACCAACCAGTAAATAAATTATATTGAAAAACATTGTTTCCTTTTGCATATAATTTGTTTTTTTCATGTTTTTCTTTGCAGCAATTCCAATCAGTAAAAGACACTAAAAACAACTTAACTTTCTCACAATAACAAACTTCTTGTTTTTCCGTTTTTGAAAATTCACAAACCAGTTTTTGTTTATTAGCAAATTTATTATGATTTGAAATTAAATTATTAATAACAGATGAAGCATCTCCGCACCAACCCATATTTGCTTTAATTTCAACAATAGCAACAACATTATTATCACTATCAACAATCATTAAATCTGGTCTATTATTTCTTCCATCGACATATATTGACGGATCTAAAAAAACTTTATACCCATTTGGCATAATATCAATAATCAACATTGCTATACCATCCTCAATATCTGTCGATAAAGACCTTAAATGTCCCCTTAAAATATTTGGCGACAATGTGTTTTTTGTGCTTTTATATGTTTCATAAATAAAATCTTTTAATTTTTGAATAGACTCAACATTTTCCATAACAAAACAATCCTTAAACTCAATATATTATAATCATTGTAGAATTTATCAATATTTCAGTCAAGTTTTTTTATTTGCAAAACAAAAACCCAAGTCGTTTGACTTGGGTTTATTTGGCGAATCACATGATAACTAAATTGAACACTTAGAAATTATAATAATTGATTATAGTATTTAAAATATGATTCAAAATTTCGTTTATCAATGCCTTTTTTACAAATACAGAACTCTACATAATATCTGTATACATTAATAATATTAGACATTGAAAAAGTTGCACCATTTTTTTCATCACCTTTACTATATTCATAATTTTTAAAACTTGATTTATATAGATTTTGATTTGAATTGCAGAAATCAACAAAATCTTTCAATTCGTTTTCATCATCAAATATTGGCAACCAATATTTACCAAAAAATCTAGATTCAGTCTCAAATGTTCCTTTTGTAAGTATTTTTTGAATCTTTCCAATTATGCTATTTTTTAAAATATAATAAAACAAAATCACTTTCTTTCCAGACTTAGTAGACTTATCATCACGCGAAAAAGAAGATATATGTGGAACTGCTATATATTTTCTGTATTCATCAACATGTGCTAAACAAAATTCATACAATAATGTATTGTTATAAAAAATTTTAGCATTATAATGTCCCGCTGTTTGATTAATATAAAAACACTTTAAAGTTTCACGTTCCCAATCTTCATGACTTTGTTTATCTATTTCAATATGAAATTCTGGATGAATTCGATTTATGATATAATCATAATTTCCAAAATCTCCTCCTTGAATAAAATCTTGATTATATAAATTTTCTTTGTAAACACCCCAATTTAAATAATCGTCAAGGAGAACATTTAATTTTTCCATAATTGAACAATGTAAAGCAAATCTTTTTTTCCATAGATATTCAACCTTATCTATATCCGCACTATTTGATTTTGGTGTATTTGTATCTTGTATTCTTGTATAAATATTATTTGCATTTACACCTTCAAAACTTCTAGTTAAATAGAAAGGAGTATTCTTACTATTTTTTATAATAATTATATCTAAATCTTTTCCCAATATATTTATTTGATTCACCATAACTATAGGACGAATTCCACCTGCAAAATATTTATCCTTTAGAAAATCAACGAGATTTTGCGTGTTTTTTCGATTAGAATCATCGGCAATGCCAACAATATCATAAGTTTTATCAACCACACCAATTATTATATAGCAATCTCTATCTACTAAGTTATTTGACATACAAATAATATCATGCAATAAATCACTATTATTCGAATACCATTTTTGTTTAAAATCCCAATAACTACCTTCTTGTTTAGATTCTATAAGTTTAATAATTTCTTGCTTTAATGCCATAAATCCTCCTAAGTAAATATATTGTATCATAAATTTTTAATAATTTATAGAATTGTAGATAAATTTACGAAAAGATATGTTATAATCAAAGTAGCATTTGGAGAATTTTATGGAAAATTATGTTATTTTGAAAGAAAATCAACCAGCTATTTACAAAGTAAAAAATAACGAAGAAAGAGTTTTTTTGTGTTCTATAAAAAGAGATACATATAATAAAGATGACTTTATTTTTTATTTAAGAGATTCTTTTGGAAACTATAAAGCAAGGAAATTTATTGCAAGTGCAACTATTGGAACATGTCTTGTTTTAGAAGACCCTATTTTTGTAGATGAATTTAATTACAAAGATAATATATTTAAATTAAAATCTCAAAATTCACAGGTAAAAATAACTCAACCAATAGGTGTAAAATCACTAGATGAAGTTTTAAAAAATAAAGCTGAAAGAGATAATTTAAGTTCATATTTTAAAGAGCATGTATTATTTAATGGCGAGCCATTAAATTATGACGACGAGCAGTTAAATGCTATTTTATCAAATCAAAATACTCTAATAACAGCTCGTGCTGGTTCTGGAAAAACAAGAGTTATAGTTGGTAAAATAATAAAATTATTAGAATTAGAAAATATCAAACCTGACCAAATTTTTGCTTTTACATTTAATAAAGATGCTAAAGAAGAAATAAATAAAAGATTAAATTTGAATTGTTTGATTGATAATTACAATAAATATGAAAATTTAGATATTGCAAAAACATTTCATTCATTTGCTTTAAGTTTATTCGATATTGGAGAAGAATCTATTATCGAAAATAAAATAGGATTAATTAAATTAATAATTAATAACTTAAAACAAAATAACAAAACGATAACAAACAAAATATATGATTTTTTTAGAAATGAAACATTAAGAATAGACCATAAAACATTTAATGATATTAGAAATTATTATACATATGTTAGAAATAGTAAATATATTACTCTCAACAATGAAAAAGTTAAGTCTATTCATGAGAAATATATTGCTGATTTTTTATTTGAACATGGCATTGATTATGTGTATGAAAAATCCTTTTACCCTTGCCAAATAGATTTGTCTAGTTCCAATTTATCAAAAGATGAACAAGAAGACTACAAAAAATTACTAAATGAAAAGAAAGAAACTCATCCAGATTTTTACTTGCCTCAATACAACATAATTTGGGAACACTGGGCTGTAAATGGAATGGAAACAGATAGCGAGATTCGTCGTTTCGAAAATGAAATTGGAAGTTATAAAGACTACTTATCAAACAAAGAATGGAAAAGAAAATTTTGGAATAAAAAATGGATTTCAAAACTTTCTAAAAGAAACAAATATAACGAACAATTACTATCTATAAAAACATTTTTAGAAACGCATTATGCTGATTTTAAAGATATTGATAGAGTTGTTATAGAAAATAAATTAAAAGATTTATTAAGTGAATTAAATATACCAATCAAAAGATTACCAACTGAAGTATTAGAAAATAAAGTTTGGGAAAAGCGAATTGATGGTTTTACTACTTTAATTGAACAATTTATAAATAAACTACAACAAAATTATTTTAAAAATATAGATAATTTTGAAGAAATCATTGAAAACACCAAAGATGAAAAAACAAAAGTTTTCTATCAAATTGGATATAAGGTATATACTCAATATAAAACCATATTACACGATACAACTGGTAAATATAAGTATCTAAAAATCAAAGATTACAATACAGACTTTAATGAACTTATATACAAGGCAGCTTTAAAAATCGAGGCTGGACATGTTGATAAAATATTAAAAAATTTAAAATGGATTTTAATTGATGAATATCAAGATTTTAGTAAACTATTTGATTATTTAATTCAATCAATTATTAAAAGAAATCCAAATGTAAAAGTGTTTTGTGTTGGAGATAACTGGCAAGCAATTAACAGATTTGCTGGTTCAAACTTAAGATATTATAATGAGTTTACAACTAATTTTAAAGATAGCATAAGATTAGACTTATCTACAAATTATAGGTCATTAGCATCTATTGTTGATTTTGCTAATAAATTTGCAAGAAAGTTTAATTTTCATGGAACTCAACAAAAATCAAAGAGTAAGCTTTATTCATTTGTTAGAGAAAATGATATTTCAAATGTTTTTGCTGATATTGGAAATAAAGAAAATCGTTATTTGAAATTATTAGATGATGAAGAACCAAATAAATTTGAAAAAGCGAGATATTTAATTGAATGTGAAAGAATAATTAGAGAAAATATTGATTCTAAAATATATATATTAAATAGAAGCAATACTCTTCTCGGTATGGAATTAACAGATTTTAATAGACTACTTCGAAAACTCTGTCTTGACTTTATGAGTGATGAAAAATATAAAAATAATATTCATATCAAAACTGTCCATAAATCCAAAGGTGAAGAAGCTGACGTTGTTATTTTACTAAATGTAAATGAGGGCTCTTTTCCTATTTATAACAGCAACAATGCACTTTTTACAGCATTTGGAGAAACATTAGAAGATGCAGTAAAAGATGAAGAACGATTATATTATGTTGCTTTAACAAGAGCAAAACAAAAACTTCAAATTTATTATAGAGAAAAGAATATTTCTTCATTTATTTCATTTAAAAATAGTTTACAAAATTAAACAATTTGACGACAGAACATGTGATTGTCTTGATACAAAAGAAAAATAGAAATAAAAAAGGAAGTCAAAATTGACTTCCTTTTACTTTGGTGGACCTTCGGGGGTTCGAACCCCGGACAATCCGATTAAGAGTCGGGCGCTCTACCAGCTGAGCTAAAGGTCCATAGATTTGAATAACATATTTATTATATCACAACATTTCAAAAAATCAACCAAATTTTAAAAATTTATCAAAATTTTATTACAAACAAAAAAAGAGCAGTTTTTCTGCCCTTTTATTCTTTTTCTTCAACAAACTCTTCACCATCAATAAGCCGCTCTCTAAAACTTTTATATTCATCATCTGAAATGATTTTTGAAGTTTTTAAATGCTTTAATTTTAATAGTTTATATTCAAGGTCATCAATATTATACTTTGATGATTTTAAACTTTGATGGTTATCTGATTCTTTTTCTAAATCAGACTTTTTTATTTCACATTTATCTTCCATCATCTTTTTGTTATTTCGAAGTTTTACAATAAACAAAACCATTGATACAAGTGACAGCAAAATTATCATTGCATCAATCAAATAAAAAATCCATGCAAATCTGTTTCCTACAAAACTTCTGCTGTTTACAAAAATTCCAACAATGCCAACAACAAATGAAATTATATCTAAAAGTATTGCAAAAAATATAACCGACTTTTTTGATTTAACTTTTTCTTCAATGGCAGTTTCAATCATTGAATTTCTTATAACTTTAAACTGCTTGAATAATATTATTTGTCTAATCAAAGACACAAATTCAAATATTGAAATCACAACAAGTGCTATTGATAAAATTATCACACCCACCATTGAATATTCAAAATTCACTGTGCCACCAAAAGAAACATTTGTTGCAACACCAGCAGAACCCTCTGGCAAAACAGCTGCTGAATTTTTTACAAAATTCAAACCAACAGAAACATAAATTCCATAGATTCCGCCAAACATCAAAACAAGCAAAAGTGAAATTGCTGACAAAATATAAAACAATGAAACTTTATTAGATTTTTTCATAACACACCTTAATATTAGTGTTTTAAAAATCGCAATTTTTATTCATTTTTTGTTAAATTGTTTCATATTTTGATATTTTTTATTAAATTTTTGCAAATTTTAAATTATTGAACCGACCTTAAATATTCAACAAGTTTATCATAAACCTTTTGACTCATTTGATTTAAATCGTTATGATTTAATAATAATATTTCATCAAGTGAAAGTTCAACTTTTGTATAAGTTTTTTCATCACTTTCAAACTCACCATCAAGACCCATTTTTGAATCATCAGCAAATTTTTGAAACTCACAAAGATAATAATATTCAACTCTGTGCGAAACAAACTTTTCACCATTATATTCCATATTAACATTATAATATTGTTTGTCGATATATTTGATAAGTTTAACAACAGCAGAATATTCTTCTAATGTTTCACGAACAGCTGCAGCCTTTGCAGTTTCACCTTCATCAACTCCACCACCTGGAAGAAGATAGTGAACCCTTCCATCTTTGTAATCAACTCTGATAAGCAAAACCTTGTTACCTTTAACAACAATTGCTCTTGCCTTTTTGAAGAATTTTCTATTCTTTGTTAAGTTATAAGACATTACAATTTTTGGATTAATATATTGTTTGTTATCCATAAATCTCTCCTTTAATCATTTATTTTTATTAATTTTCCATTTAAAAATGAACCTTCTTTGTTATTTACTTTTTCAAGCTCTTTTTCAATATCTTCAATAGTAAATTTTAAATAGTTTGCAAGTGACATAACAAACCCAAAAAGTTCAATCAATAAATCTTCTGAAACTTCTGTCCTTATCAATAAAACTGTCACTTTTAACACTCTTGTTTTTAAAGTTTTTACCGAATCAATAATGTTATAATTAAATAACTTTTCTTTGCTTATATCTTGAATTTTTGCAAGTGAATAAATCAAATCAAAATAATCCACCAACACTCTTAATCCAATTTTTTGTTGAATTTCAAATTCAGAAATATCTTCTGAAACTTGTTTATTTTTTTGTTCCAAATAAACAACTCTTGCTTGTTTGTCAAAAACAACATCAAACATAGCCACTTTTTCTTGCAACTTTCTAATAATCTCAAGTTTTAAATTTTTTTCATCAAGTGAAATATGCTTTTCTTTGTCAAAATAATCAGCATTTTTTTCTCTCATAAATTTATAAAAAGCCATATTATCTTCCGCTTCCCATATTCTTTTTTTCATCTAATCTCTTTTGATATTTTGCCAAAATTTTATCAACAGCCATTTCAATATCAATCCCTGTTTCAAGCCCCAAAGAAATTAGCGAATATAATACATCTCCAAATTCAAGTTCAAAATTTTCAGTTAATTCAAAATTAGAAGTTCCATAACTAGTTGATTTTAAATATTCTTTAGAAAGCTCTCCCAGTTCACTTTGAACATCAAGCAATCTTGCTGCAACAGGCATTTGTTTGCTGTGTGCAGACTTTTTTTCATTAAACAATTTAATTTTATCAATCATCATAAACCCCCATTTTATCATATTTTGATACTTCTATATTAACACAATAAAAAAAGAACACCAACTTTTTGGTGCTCTTTATAAATAAAATTATTGTTTTGACATCAAATCAACTGCTGCTTCTGCAGCTTCTTTCTTTTCTGCATAAGAAATTTCATTTGAAAGATTAATCAAATCTGCAACCATGTCATTAACTGTGTCATCTTGATGCATATACATTTGGTCCATCAAATCTGTGATTACAAGTTCAGCCATATGAACATCATAACCCATTCTTGAATGCAAATAATCTTTAAGTCTAGCATACAATGCTTTATAATCTGCTTTTAATTCTCTTAATGTCTTTGGTTCTTTTTGTTCCATATCATTTCTCCCTTTGTTTACATTCCAAATCCTTGCGGACCAGAATTGTTTTGATTTTCAATTTTTGTTGTTAATCTTTTAATTTCCTTGTCTGATTTGATAATAAAATCAACATCTTCTTTAATTTGCTCATCATTAATTGTAATTTGTTTTTGAATCAATGCTTCAACGGTTACTTCTGCTTCGTCTTGCGATAAACCCATTTCAATTAATCTGTTTTTGAGTCTTTTATAAACCTTTTTTCGCATACCAGTTTTTGTAAACAATACACGATTTAAGCTTCCGCCTCTACTATTTTTTCCTGACATAATTACCTCACAAAAATATTATATCACAAACGAATAAATTTGTCAATATAGTTTTGTTTTGGTAACAATTATAAAACTATTCGGTCTTTTAAACCGCAATTCTGAGTGAATATACATAATTTCCAAGTGAATCAACTTCATTATAAGTTATTTGAACAGAAGTTCCAGCTGCCGAGTTTGCTTCTGCAACCTTTTGAGCAATATTAACACCCGCTGACATTGCAATTTCAAAAGTTACATAAACATCATCAATATTTGATGAATTGTCAGCAATGTATTTTTTTACATATTTAAACACTGCTTCAAGTTCACCTGTTTCATTGATAAACATATCAAATGAGTCAGTTCCAACTGTGTAATCCATCATTGCATAAACATTAAATGCAGATTCACTATTTGCAGCAAACTCTGAAAAATTGTCTGCTGTGTAACCATTTGTTGTTTTGTATGCATCTGTAAACATAAAGTTTGTATATGTCAAAATTTCATATTTGTTTGGTGAAAAGTTTACTGTTGGGCTGCCATGAGTTGTATCTATACCATACCATTTTCCTTCATAGAACACCCTGTTCCATGCATGACCATCACCAGCAACATAAATTGATGGAATATTTTCAATTTTTGCGAGTATGTTAAATGCTTTTGCAAAACCTTCACAAACAGCAACTCCATTGTTAAACACACCTTCAGCATACCAAGCATCATATTTTTTAAGTTCTGAACTTGGAATTGTTCCATACAATTCTAATGCAGCATTGTCATATTCAACATTCATAACAAGCCATTCATAAATTGCTCTAATTTTTTCAAAATCTGTCATTGTGTCATTGCAAATTTCACGAAGCACAATTTTTGCTTTATTATATACAGATTCAGCAGCAGAACCTGCAACCGGTTTTGGTTTATAACCAGATTGAAGCACATGAACCAACTGCTCAGAAGTTGAAACTGAGATCTCTTTTTCAATTTTGTTTATTTTAAAATCATCAAAATTATTTGCTCTTGGTGATTTGTTTTGTTGATAAACAGAGTGTTCTTGTTGTTCACAAACTTCACTCTTATCACTATCAGCTGTAAGCGATGCTTCACCTTCAAAATAATTTGTTGTTAAATAATAATATCCATTATTTCCCATAGAACCAAAACTTGAAGCCGCTCCGTTGAAAAATACTGATTCGATTGATTCTCTATAATTTGCTGCTTTTTCAATTTCATCAATAACACTATCAGTATGTGAATACCCCAAAATTAACCAGACTTTTTTTGTTATATTATAAAATCTAACATAATCAATGTATGCAACAAGTTCCTCAAAACTGTTGATTATAACAGTACCTTCTTCAACTCTTTGGTCAAATTCTTCAATATAAGGATAGAAATAAATTCCACCAACCAAATATTCATATTTGCCATAAAGTGTGATGTTTCCATCCATAATCATAGTGTTATAATTATATTCGTTTGTGCATTCTTCATTAGTAAACCATTTTTTAACAATATAACCGGTCATACCAAAATCAGCAGAATCAAAGTTGGTATCAATTGCCTCTTTTGTTAATGTTTCACCAAGTGTCATATCAAATGAAGTTACAGATTTGCCATCAACATTCAAATTGATAGTCCTTTCATCACCAACCCAAACAGCTGTATAAATTCTGTCACCATAAGAACCCTTTCTGACAACAACTGTTTCTGTTGGCTCAGTTAAACCTATTCCAATCCAACCCAAAAATTCAGCACCTGCTTTTGTTGGATTAACTAATGTAAAGTCATCTGTTTCAATATTATAAGTTGTTGGATTTACTGCTGCAACCGAACCACCTCTCAAGTCATAAGTGATTGTATATTGCAACATTTCCCATCTAGCATAAAGCACAATATTTTTCAATTCACTAGAATCAATCGATTCAACCTTTTCACCAGTTGAACCAGCCGCAGTAAACCAACCTTTAAACACATAACCGCTTCTGTTTAAATTTTTAAGTTTAAACACCCCGTCAGTAACATCATATTTTGTTTGATTTTCATTTGTCGCATCTTGAACATTGTTGTATGTGATTGTATATTCTTCAAGACTAAATTTTGCAGTAATAACTTTGTCAATTTTGATATTAGAAATAGTAATTGTAGTATCTGTTGAAATTAAAGTTTCTCCGCTATAAAAGCCTTCAAAAATATATCCAGCATTTACAGATTCAATTTTTATCGTTGCAGATGAATTGTATGGATACAACTTTCCTGTTCCAGAAATTTCAGCTGCACCTGCATAATTCATATTTACTTGAACCGTATAAAGCCTTTCAATTTCTTTAAATTTTGCGGTATATGTTGCCTTTCCATCAACTTTTTTAAGTTCTGGCTCCCAACCATCAAAAACATATTCAACAGTTGCAGTTGGTTCTTTTGTTAAACTTCCTTCAAAAATAGGAACCGTTCCATATGAAACCTTTTGTTTGGTTTCTTTTCCATCAACAATAAATGTTATTTCATACTTCTTTCCAAAAAAACTATCAAAAACAGTTGTAAACGAATACAAACAAAAAACTGTTGCAACAATAATCACAACCGACAAAATCGCTATTAACTTGCCTTTTTTCTTTTTTGGTTTTACAATTTCTTCATTTGCCATAATTTCCTCATAAATTGTTATTTATATATAACTATATTAACCTTCATCACCTACAAAAATATATCCAAAAGCATTAGGTCCCCAATGACTTGCAATAACTGGATCAAGATTGTCATATTCAATCATTTGAGATTTATATTCATCATCAGTCATTTCAAGAAGTTTGTCCAAATTTTCTTTGTTATATGTGTAAGAAGGAATAATTGCATAATTTTTATCGCACTTATGTTTTTTTAATAACTCAACAACAGTTTTCATTGCCTTTTTTATTCCAATTGCCTTACTAGCAACTTTAACAAAACCTTCTTTAATTGTTATTATTGGTTTAATATTGAGCATTGTTCCAAGAAGCCATTCTTTTTTTGAAAGTCTTCCGCCTTTAAGCAAATAATGAAGAGTTTCTGGAATAGCAAAAATTCTGATTCTTGGAATAAATTTTTCTAATCTTTCAACAATTTCATCAAGTGACTTATCTCTCATTTTATTGATTTCTTTAACAATGAGTTTGATACCACCAACAGCCGAAAGTGAATCAATCACCCTAACAGTTTTATATTCTTCAAACATTTTAGAAATCGCACTGTGAGTTCCAGATATTTTTGATGAAATTGTCACAACAATAACATCGTCACCGGCAGACACATATCCATCAACCATGGCTTTAAGTTCTTCCAAATTTGGAAGTGATGTTTTTGGAAAATGTTTATGCTCAATTAAAAGTTTATAAAATTCATCAATTGACAAATCAACTCCATCAAGATATTCTTCATCTCCCATCATATATCTAAGTGGAATAATATCAACATTATAACTTTCTTTTTCATCTTGTTTGATACTGCTTCCAGAATCAACTATTATTCTAAGCATAAATTCTCCTTAAAAGATGTATTACACACAAATTATAACATACATAAACAACTATTTGTAACCAATTTTATGTGTATTTTTTTAGAAATATAAATAACAATAAAAAATTCTCAGCAAAAAAACTGAGAATTTAAATTTTTATTTATCTTCTGTTGTTTTTATTTTTGAACTTACAAGTGTGATAAATTCATCATTTTTATAAAGTGACAAATAAAAACCTTTTTTCTTTGTTACAACATGAATTCTATCAAAAGAATTTGCTGTTGCCGAAATTGGATTATGACTTTTTGAAATTGAAACTATATCATCAAAATAAACAACATATTTTGCAAATCCATAATAAAAAACAAAGTGATTTTCATAAACATCAACCCAATCTCTAATCAAAATTGGAAGCCAGATAATATTTAATGCATAAAGCACTGCAAATGAAATAATACTCTCAAAATTCCAAATGAAATCCTTATCAAAAACAATTATTCCAACCGGAATCAAATTATAAAGCATAAACAAAAGCCAAAGCCACCAAGCGGTTTTTCCATCAAATCTTTTAAACATAAAAACTCCTTATACAAATTTATTTTATCACAATAAATTATATTTGTTTAACAAAATTAACCAGTTTTAAAAATTAATCTCGCCAATTATCATTAATAAACTCAGTGAGAGCCATAATAAATGCTTCTTTGGAAATATCAATTCTAGAAATTTCACCATGAGTAAGCAAACTGATTCCACCTTTGCCTTTGCTAAGCTCATGTCCTGAATGAAGTCTATCCATCACAACACCAAGTGATTCTTCAATAATTTCCTTAACCAACCTATCTGGAACCGGAAAAACTGGACCCATACCAAAACTTTCATAGCCAGTTTTATCTTTAATAACCGCAATATTAACAATACACCATTTTCCAAACTTATTTGTGATTCCTGATTCAATTGCAAAAAACATATCTGCTTCAACATTATTTTCTTTTGCATAAGCAATAAGCCCATCAACCCTGTTTAATGCACCTTGATAAATTTCATCATTGACTGGCTCATCTGCAACATTTGACGGAACAGGAATTCCAACAACTTCTACATCATTAAAATATTTTTCTGCTGCCAATTTTGCAGCTTCAATTTTGCCAGGATTTTTTGTTCCAATTAAAACTTTCATACCGAACTCCAATAGTTATATTTTAAAAACTTAATTTTGTAGATTTTATATTTTTTAAATTTAAATAAAATCGCATTTTTATATTAAATTTAATAAAATTTATAACAAAATTTGTTATTTTTGTTAAAATTTTGCATTATTTATCGCCTTCTTTAAAGGTTGCTTCTTGATATAACAAAATAGCAAATTCTTTTGAATTTGCAACAATATGTGCTCCAATTTCATCAATAACAAAAGCACCTGCTTGTTTTGCAATAAACATTCCTGGAATATAATCCCACAAAGTTTCGTTTCTAAAAATCGCACCACCAAACTTTCCAGCAGCAACTGCAGCAAATGAATAACCTGCACAACCAACATTTCTAAAATGTCTTGTATATGGAAGCATTCTTTCAATGGCTGTCACCCTGCTTTTCCCATCAATTTCATACAAACATTTTTTAATTGGCAAATTGTTAACCATAATCTTTTTGCCATTTAAATAAGCTGCAGCTTTGTCAGCCACATACATTTCTTTAATCTTTGGAGCATACACAACAGCAGCAATCACTTCACCGCCTGAAACCATTGCAACTTGAATAACCCATTCTGGAAGTTTGTTTGCAAAATTTATTGTTCCGTCAATAGGATCAATAACAAAACAGTTCTCAGAAAGTTTTCCATGTGTGTTAAATTCTTCACTAATAATATCATAATTTGGATATTCTTTTTTAAGCTCATCAATTATAAATTTTTCAACTTCATAATCAAAATTTGTAACCAAATCACCTTTATCGTCTTTTGCTTTAACTTCAAAATCATCTGTTATAAGTTTACTTGCATCAAGCACAATTCTTTTTAAAAAACTAGCTTCTTTATTCATAAAATCCTCTTTATTTATTAAAATTGACCTATTTTAATAATATCACATTAAAATCCAACATCAAAATAAATACAATAAAAAAATCTGCCTCACAGCAGATTTTAATTAACTAATTAAAGTTTGGTCCAATTTTGTATTTTGCACAAAAAGAATTAACTATCTTTCTAATACTCTCTTTGGTCAATTGTTGTCTTAATACATAATCTGATAATTCTTCAAGAAGTTCTGGAATTTTTGAGCCATTATCTTCAAATTTAATATCTTTTGTATCAAAGTTTTCAAGCACAGCTCTTATTGATTTATCTTTTTCATCATATCCATCAACTGGACCTCTAAGATGATCGTAGTATGTTTTTAAATAACTTTTTAATGGAACTTGAACTCCATAAACATCAACTGTTTTTTCATCAACCATTGGCTTAAACTGAACACCAGAAGAACCTAAGTAAATTGAAACAATATTATATATGTTTTCGGTATTAAGATTTGTTGCTTTAATTTCATCTTCAAGCATTGAACAAGCAGTATTAAACATAACAAATTCTTCTTCATAAGAATACATTTGAAATATCATATCTGGTCGTCCAATTTCTTTTAAAATCATATTATTTCTATTTCTTACAAGCGGACTCATTTGATGTTCTGTTACCAAATTCTTAAAAAATTCATCATCATGCTGTTTGCCCTTATAAATTTTAAGGCTTGAAATTTTTCCTCGCATAAGGTCATAAATAGCAGCATGAAGTGTTTCATGTTTTAATGTATTTTTAGCAATAAGCATATTGTGTTTTAAATTGTTTGAGAACAAAAACACTTTATCAGGAAATTGTTTTCTAAAATAACCACTAACATTATGCTCCATTGTATCAAGTTCAGCCTCAATCTCTTTACCTATTTGAGCAACAACTGCATTTCTAAACTCTTCAAAAGAAAGTCCCATTTCTAAGTTTAATGGATAATATTGTTGAGCAATATATTCTGTTATAATTTGACGATTAAACTCTCTATCAAAATCAGCATAAACAACCGTTCTTGGCATAAAACCATAACTTTTTGCAAACTCATTTTCTATATTTTGAAGTCGCCTTTGCATATCTTGTCGTTTTAATTCTTCCTGCCTCTTCAAATCGTCACCGCTATTTCCTCTATTAATTCTTGCTTTCATAAAAATAAATACCTCCCTTTTTGAAAGACACATACATTATAACACAAAACTGTTATATATTCAATACTATTTTTAAATTTAAAGTTATAACAACAAACTGACAAATTTACATTGAATTTACATTTAATTCAGCTATCACATTTTATTTGCAGATATGAAAAAAAGAGCTTTCGCTCTTTTTTGATTTGGTGCGGATGAAGGGACTTGTAAGGAGCAAGAATTTGCGACGGAATAACGAGCGATTATATTCGCGAGTGTCACATATTTCAAACTGTCACTTCATTTGCAGATATGAAAAAAAGAGCCTTCGCTCTTTTTTGATTTGGTGCGGATGAAGGGACTTGAACCCCCAAGCCTTTCGGCAATAGATCCTAAGTCTATCGTGTATGCCAATTTCACCACATCCGCATATAATTTTAAACCCCAAAGCATAAACTTTGGGGTCTTCGTCTTGGTGGCTCATCCGGGATTCGAACCCGGGACCCCTTGATTAAAAGTCAAGTGCTCTACCAGCTGAGCTAATGAACCATATTTTTGGCTGGGGTGGAAGGTTTCGAACCCTCGAATGTGGGAGTCAGAGTCCCATGCCTTACCACTTGGCGACACCCCAATATCTTAAGTTTTCTTCTACCCTATTATTTTGTTTTTGGCTGGGGTGGCAGGATTCGAACCTACGAAATGATAGAGTCAAAGTCTATTGCCTTACCGCTTGGCTACACCCCAATATTAAATTTTAAATTTGTGGGGTGGAAGGTGGGGCTTGAACCCACGACCTCAAGATCCACAATCTTGCGCTCTAACCAACTGCGCTACATCCACCATAATTGGTGTACCTTGAGGGATTCGAACCCCCGACCCTCGCCTTAGAAGGGCGATGCTCTATCCAGCTGAGCTAAAGGTACATATGTCAAAATTAATATGGAGCGGGTGATGGGAATCGAACCCACGCAACCAGCTTGGAAGGCTAGCGCTCTACCATTGAGCTACACCCGCACATAAATTCGACTACATCATAATATAACAATTTTTGTTATTTGTCAATAAATTAAAATAATTTTATTAAATTTTATTTTTTAATTTGATAGTTTTATTAATATAAATCTCAATTTTCCCTATTTTTGCAGCCATTTCACCCACTATTATTAAAATAAATTATTAAATTTCTGCCATTGCAAACAAAATAATCAACAAAACTTTAACTTTTCATAGTGATTAAAAGAATAATAATTGATTTTCTTTTATCATAACATTATAATACGGTTATGCGGATGTGGTGAAATGGCAAACACACAAGGTTCAGGTCCTTGTGAGAGAAATCTCTTGCAGGTTCAAGTCCTGTCATCCGCACCAATCAAAAAAGACCTATTTTTTCATATTGCTAAATAATATATTTATCAAAAAAAGACCCAAAAGGGTCTTTTTTATTTTTCAATTTTTACCTTTATAAATTTTTCACCATTTCCATCAAATGATTCTAATACGATTAAATTACCTTCATCATTTTTTGAAAAAGCTTAAGACTTGAGCGAAAAATGACTCAGAGTGACCTTGCGGCACTGCTTTTTACAAGCCAAGACACAATTTCACTTTGGGAAAGAAATAAAAGTTTGCCAGATGTTAAATCTGTTATCAAAATGTCAAAAATTTTTGATGTTTCAACCGACTATATTTTGGGTGTAGAAAAATAAAAAACACAGATATTTCCTGTGTTTTTCTTTTTTAATGTTTATTGTTATGATTTAATAATTATTAATTATCAAGTGAATAAGGTTTGAAGTCAAAATCAAAACCTGTATATTTTGACCTTTTTACTTTCATATAATCTTCAACTAATTGTTTTGATTCTTCGTCAATTTCTGTTATTCTAACAGATTTTTCACCCATCATCACAAGAGGAACAATATATCTCTTTTTGCCTTTAACTGAAATGCAGTATTTTCCCTCAACCGGTTCATCACTTCCAAAAACTGTTGTTGCAGCTTGAAAGTTTTTAAATGCAGCAACCAAATATTCATCACCTGAATTTAATATCAAATCATTAACTTCTGCTTCAGACATTTGATATAAATCATCAACTGAAATCAACCCTTTTGAATTTAAACTCTTCATCATATCTGCATAAAATTGCATAACAGTTCTGTTTGGGTCGCTATCATAAGTTTCAAAAACTGGAAGTATTGCTTTCAAAAAATCTTTGCAAATTTCTTTTGTTTTAAAACCAAGTTCGATAGTGTTATCTTCATTTTTTAAAACAGCAATATCTTCATAATATTTCTTGATTTCATCCGTATTCCAACAGTTATATAAAAATAACCCATTTGAAAAAGTGTATTCAAACCTATCCGCAGAAAGTCTTGGAGTGTCATTATCTGCAATTGGATAAATATGATAATCACAAACATCCTCAACTGTTATTCCATCTCTTTCAAGCAAATTCATTATCTTTTTTGAATTTCTTATAGTTTGCTCAGTTCTCTCTTCTGTTGATTCTTGATGCTCAGAGTCACCATTCATAAAATCAATACAATGCTTAAAAGTTGGAGTTGCAATATCATGAAACAAACCTGCAATTGTTTGCTTTTTGTCTTTTGTAAAATTCCAAATCATAAGAGCCACACCAACACTATGGTCAAGAGTTGAATTGAACGACTTGTAATCATACATAGCTGAATAATCAGTTCCACAAAGCATACTAATTCCAGAAAGCCTTTGCATTTCATCATTATCAATATAATCTAAAAGCCACTCAGGAAATTCTTTTGACAAAATTTCAAAATAACTTTTTCTTAAATTATCTAAATTTTCATAATATTTGCTCATATTTTTCACCTGACTGCAGTATAGCACAAATTTCTTTAATGCCAAAATATTCTTTACTAAAAAGCAAATAATTGTTAAAATACTCTTGTATAAGGAGCAGTATTTTATGTTTATCAAAAAATGTGAAGAATCTGATTTTCAAACAATAATAAAAATTGCAGACAAAGCTTTCAAGCCAGAAAGAGTTGCCGGTTTTTCATTTAAAAAATCAAAACCACAAATTTATAATAACCCAAATAAAAACTATGCAAATATTCACTTTTTGGCATACAACGACAAAAATCAACCAGTCGCAGTTGTTGGCAACCTTATTGACAAAATTATCATAAATAAAAATCCATACAAATTTTCAAGACTTGGAACTGTTGGCACAATTCCAGATTACCGCGGTCAATCTTATATGAAATCATTGATGTCCGCAACAAATCAAGAAGACTTAGAAAACGAAGTTGTATTTTCAGTTTTAACCGGCAATCGTGAAAGATATAATCACTATAAATATGAACGAATTGGTTTAACCGCAAATTATGAATTTAACAAAAATCAAACCAAATATTTAAAGCACAATCAAAACATTTCTATCAAACCATTTAAAGAAGAATTTTTGGAAACAATTTATAACATTTACAGAAAAAATGAATTGTTTGTTTTAAGAGATATTTTTGAGTTTAAACTTTCACTCAACAACTCACACACCAAACTTTATGCAATTTGTGACAGTGATAAAATTGTTGGATATTTTGCCATTAAAAACAGGTCTATTATTGAGATTAATGTAACAAGTTCAAAATATATAGAACCAACAATTTGTCAAATTTTGTTAGATGAAAAAATCACAACAAAAGAACATAATTACACAATAAAGATTATTGAAACATTGTTACATAAACATAACTGCTATATATTTGATAAACTTGCCGACTTCAAAACACTCAGTGAACATATGTGTTTAAAGATTTATAATTTTGAAAAATTTGTTGAAATGATTGTTTATTTAAACAATTTAGAAAACCCACTTAAAAGTTTTTCTGAAACCTATGAAGTTGAAGGTCAAATTTACACATTTGATTTTGACGGCAACATTTTCAAAATGTCAAAAAGCAAAAAACATCCACTTTGCTCATTTGAAACAAAAGAAGAATTTGTTAGATTTATGCTTGGTAACGAGTTATTATATAATAACATTTCAGAAGTGTTTCCTCTTGCATTTGATATCAATATTGCAGACAGATTTTAATATCACAAAAACAGGGCTAAATTTTAACCCTGTTTTTTATTGTTATATTTTAATAATTATTTTTTTAACATAAATTCAACATCTTTGTCACCTCTTCCAGAAAGGTTAACTACTATTATTTGGTTTTTATTTAATAACTTTGCCAATTTCATTGCATAAGCCACCGCATGTGAACTTTCAATTGCAGGAATAATACCTTCTGTTTTAGTCAGTTCAAAAAATGCTTCTGCTGCAGCCTTGTCATCAATGGCAACATATTCTGCTCTTTTTATTTCGTTCAAATATGAATGTTCTGGTCCAACTCCTGGATAATCAAGACCACAAGCAATTGAGTATGCATCTGCAATTTCACCTGATTTGGTTTTTAAAACTTTTGATCTAAAACCTTGATAAACATCAACCTCACCATATTTTATTGTTGCAGAATTTTCAGCAACACCTTCACCTCTTCCAAGAGCTTCAACACCAACAAGTTTAACCTGTTTTTCTTTCAAAAACGGATAGAATATACCCATTGCATTTGAGCCACCACCAACACAAGCAACAATATAATCTGGAAGTCTGTTTTCTTGCTTTTTTATTTGCTTTTTAACTTCTCTGCCAATAACTGATTGAAAATCTCTAACCATTGTTGGATAAGGATGCGGACCAACAACTGAACCAATACAATATATTGCCGTGTCCAATTGTTTTGCATAAGACTCAAATGCACTATTAACCGCATCTTTCAAAGTTCCATCACCAGCAGTGCATTCAACAACTGTTGCACCAAGCATTTTCATTTTTTCAACATTGATTTTTTGCTTCTTTATATCAACTATGCCCATATGAATTTCACACTCAAGCCCAAGCATTGTGCATACTGTCGCAATAGAAAGCCCATGTTGTCCAGCACCAGTTTCTGCAATGATTTTTGTTTTTCCAAGTCTTTTTGCAAGAAGAGCTTCGCCAATTGCATGGTTGATTTTATGAGCTCCTGTATGATTTAAATCTTCTCTTTTTAAATATATCTTTGCACCGCCAATTTTGTTTGTTAATCTTTCGCAAAAATAAAGTGCAGTTGGTCTGCCTTGAAAATTTCTTCTATAATAATCAAGTTCAGCTTTAAAATCTTTATCTGTTTTTAATCTGTTATATTCCTTTTCAATTTTGTCTAATTCTCTTTGCATTTCGGCAGAAACAAAACTTCCACCAAATTCACCAAAATAACCTTTTTTCATAAATAAAATCTCCTTAAATAATAAATTTGCATAAAAAATACCCGTTGTATGCTTGATAACAAAACATACCAACGGGCTTAAGATTTTATTTATATATCAAAATATTTAATCCATTTTATATGTTTTGTGACAACAAAAATCAGTGGTCACAAAACAAATTGTTGTGATCACTAAGCTTCTTGCCACCACCAAATAAATGAATTAAACATAACACTATCTCCTTTTTTTGTTAGTTATAAGTTCAATATAATGCATTTGTTTTTATTTGTCAAGCGGTTAAAAATTTTTTAAATTATTGAAAATTGCAAAAATATATGCTACACTTTTTATAATTTATGGAGGTGCACCTTCACAACAATTTTTAATTTATCAAATTTAGAAAAATTTATGTTGGCATACAATTCTGCCTTTTCTGCTCCGCATAACTCAACCTTTTTATTAAAAAAATTATGTGATGAGTATGGCATTTTTTGTATGCCAATTTCTATTAGTCTAATTGACAAACACAATAATCAAATAAATTCAACTGCCTGTGTTGTTTATGTTAATGATGAAAAATATTCTGTCAATGGAATATATTTTTCTTCAACAGATTTAGAATCAAATTTTCATCAAACAAATGAACCTCTTTTTAATTTGTTTTTAGTATCACCAAAATATATTGATTCTATAAAACTTCAAAATGACATTAATTGTTATAAATTAATAACAAATGATTATTCTGGTATTTTTTATAGCAATAATAAACAAAACCCTGATATTATTAATATTTCGGCGGATTTAAATTTGCCTATTGAAACAATTATTAAATTAAAAAATCAAGAACCATTTAACCTAAATACATTATCGTTATTATTTAATAACTTATCAAAGGTGCTTGATATTGATTTTAATCATAGTTTAACTTTAACAAACAAATTAAAACCATATTGTTTCGCATCAACTTCTTCTCCAAATGAAGATAGACAAAAAATTCTTCAAGCGGCAAAAGACTTAATTGGAACAATTATTTTAAAAGAAAAAAGCGAAGTAACTTTTGACTGTGCAGCTTTTGTTTCCTACCTATATATGTCTGAACTTGGTATTGATGTTTATGATTCTGGTTTTGGAAACAGCACAACCGGAAAGATTATGACAAACCCATCTGGCGAAACAAAATTAATTGAAGAAACAGCAACAGTGAATGACAAAATAAACTTTATAAACAAATTTGCAAAACCTGGCGATATTTTATTATTTCACCGCCAATCAAAGGCGGATTGTTTCACAACAAACAATAATTGGTATCCTGGTCATGTTGGAGTTTTTGCAGAGAACGGAAGATATATTGATGCCAGAAGAAACCGTGGAAATATCTCAATGGTTGATATGCAAAATGACGAATATATGAACTGCTTTGTTGGAATAAAATCTTTTATTGGTTCAACTTTGTCACTAAACAAAACAACTCAAACTGAACAACAAAAACAATAAAAAAGAACAACCTTAGTTCTAAACTTTTGAAACTAGTAAAATAAAAACACTTTACTGTAAAAAATAAAGTGTTTTTTATTATTAATTTTTTTCTTTATAAAATTTTTGCAATACTGAACAAAAGGTCATAAGTAATGCCACTGATATAATGAGTCCGCCAAAAATATCAGTAAACCAGTGAACACCTGATATTAATCTTCCTAAAATTGTTACGATTATAATAATCAAAGATAAAATATTTGAAAATTTTGATATCTTATTTTTAAATAGCATTTTATTAATCATAATAGAACTTCCACATATACATACAGCCATTAAAGTATGTGATGAAGGAAAAGATGCTTCTAAAAAACCATTCATTAAAATAGGTCTATAATTAACTATAACTTTTTCAAAAAATATATATAATAAAATTAAAACCACATAAAAGACACCTAATAAAAGAATTTCTTTATCAACTTTGAATAAACTTTTTCTTTTTATTAATTGAATAAATCCAATAATAGCATAAATAAAAGACATAAAGATTGGTATTATTCCCAACCAATCAGTAATGTGATACCATAAAATATTTACACCTATTGTATTAAATATAAATTGATTTAATGTTGCAAAACCAATATATGTGTTATTAATGCCTATTGCTTGAACATCAATGTTTTTAACAAGAAA
>JAZRNH010000051.1:0-14470 GCA_045648025.1 Clostridia bacterium | reverse complement strand
ATTACACAAAAACAATCATTTATGACCTTGCTTATAAAGGATTCACCTCACTTGGTGAATTTATCAGTGAACTTAACGAAATCCTTTATGCTGCAACATATGTAAGAGATATTTATGGAATTAATTATGTATTAATGTCTGAATCTTACTATGAAATCAATCCTCAAATGGTTGAAGGAACAAACACTCCAAAAGCTTACTCAACTTATGCATCTACTAATCCAGCTGATAGAGATAACAATAAGCTTCAAAATATGACAGATTTGTTCTATGATATTATATTCAACTTAAAGAACTATAAAATTACAGAATTAAATGCTGTTGGTGCAGTTGACCTTACAATTGAGTCATTGCCAGAACTTAGCACAGCTTATATGAGAAAACCTGAAAAGTTCTATAGCTATGGACCATTTGCTACAGGAAGAATTAACTATGTTAACCTTTCAACAGTTGTTATTTATACAATAAGTGTTTCAACAACAACAGTGGATACTCTTAATGAAGAAATTAACACTGGTCTTGATGAAATAGTTATTAACAATGTTAGCAACTTTAAGATGAACCCATACTACAGACTTGATGATACAATTTATGTAAGTGGTGGTGTTACTTCAAGTTTAGGCAACTTAACCTATATTGGAGAAGCAAAACAATTCTCTCTCGGAACTCCATTAAAATATATTGATGGTTATGCAAAATATCAAACATTCGACACTATGTATAGACATGCTGTTTCTGGTGATATTGCATCAAAACCACTTTATGAAACTATTTTAGATACAACCCTTGGTTATGATCCATATTCTCTTGGTACAGATAATATTTACAACTTTAGCAGTTATGGTGATGCTTCTTTCGCCGAATATTCAATTGTTCTTTGGGGTGGTGTAAGAACTATCTACTCACCTACTTCATTAACTGCAAATGTCCTTGAATCTGAACCATATAAAGATCTTGCATACACAACATCTGCTGGTGATTTAAATACTCAAAAGAGAGATTTTGTGGCACTTGATGGCGGAGAATACTTTGCAGTTAAACCAGGAGTTGTAAATGGTAACAACTCACATCCATATTACTGTGATGGTGATACATATTATATTTATTCAAGTGACTTCAAAACAGTATATATTGGAAAACCAACTGCAGCTGCAGCTGTTGCTGGTATTACATCATTTATTGATTTTAATATCGTTAAAGCATACACATTTGCAGGTTGGTATTCACAAACATTTGATAGAACTTCAAAACTCTGGTCAGAAATGGCTTGTGTTTCAACTGATATGATGAAACCATTCATCACAACAGCAACAACTGACACAAACATTGTCGCAGTATTTAGCGAAGTTACAAACCTTCAACTTTCTTATTATAAAGATGAAGTAACACTTACATTTGATTTACAAAAAGACTCTTGTGGTCAAGAAATTAAAATTGTTGAAGAAGAAGTTGCAGGAAGAACAAAAGCAACAATTTCTGGTTGGTTCTTCTTTAACTCTGCTCCATCTGTTTTGGTTGCTCCAACCGGTGGTGTTTATAGACTTTCTGAAACATACACATATCAATATTCTTCAGATGGCACTACATTCTATGACGGTAAAGATTTAACATTAACATCAAGCAAAGATATCAATTATTCAAATGATAATTTCACAACATTTGTAAGATATGAAAAAGTTGATGGAGTTAATGGATATCACCCTGTTGAATATGCCGATCTTTCATTAAACTCTAACTTCTATATTAAATATGATTTGTTAGAATTGATGAATAAACATGATCAGTCATCTGGATTTACAACGGTTCGACTTGCATTTAATATGAAGAAGGTTGTCCTTACATACTTCTCTATTACTGCATATTACAGTGAACTTAATGTTTCTGGTTCAATGCAAAATGTTGTTCCAAATGATATTCTCTTATATACAGCAGAATATACAGGATCAGGAACAAACAAATATGCTATTTCTGATATTCATATGTTTACAAATGGATTAGACAATAGCTCAGGAACAGCACAAGTTAAACTTAGAACAACTTATGGTTCATCAACTCCAATCAAAGCAGTTGATAGTGCTCAAAACCCTGTTGTTGCAGAACTTAAAGGTAGTGACCTTGTGTTCTATGGTATGTTTGACTATGAAGACTACAATGTAAACAAAGCAGAATATTCAAACGGAACAAAGAAGAAACTTGTTACTGCATACTTTAGAAATGAAACTGAAATTGCAAAATTTGGAACCAATGCTGATGGAACCAGCAAGTATCAACCATATTCATTATGGAACACTAACGGAACCACAGAAAACACAGGTATTGATGAAGATAAAACAAGAACATCAATTACAAATATTTGGGAAAACACAACAGGAAAATCTGTTACAAATGCTGCAATTTTAAAACAAATCGTTTATTACTATTATGGTAATGATGATATTAATGAAGATGCACAACTTGCTGAAACAAACAGTGCAATCTATTTAAAAGCTACAAAAGAGGCTGTTAAATTCTTAACAATCTCAGAAGAATTCTATTTCATTAATAGTGCTGGTAATTTAGAACAAGTTAATCCGGCAGATGCTCCAGTTGTACAACTTGACTTTGCATATAACATTGACTGGTTCGGAACAGACCACTCTTATCCTGGTGATTTGAATGCTCCAATTGGTGCATTTAAAGATGACCAAGGAACATTCTATTATAAAGCAGAAGAATCTAAGAGATATCAATTCTTAGATCCAGGTACAATTGATTCAAAGAATGAACTTACAGTATCACTTTCAACTGACTTTGAATATTTCAAATATGGTGATAAATACTATATGTTCATGGGTTATAAATACGGCGGCAACATGGTTGAAGTTACTGACAAATCTGATAAATTTGCCAAGTTTAAATTTGACTTTGAAAACGATGTTCCAAGTGGAACATTCTCAGCGGTATTTATTGAAATTTTGGAAATCACAATTGACACCGGAAATGGCGGTGGAACATTTGGTTCCGTAATTTCAAGACCTTCTCCATCTGCAAGTTATAATAACTTCGACTTGAATTTTGAAATTGGTATTGCAACAACCATCACAGAAATCAGTAATGATCCAGATGATGATTATTCATTTGCGATAATGAAAGATGCAAGTAACCAAAACATCAAAATGAACTATGTAACAAAAGGTTTAAAACTCAAGATTTACCCTTCTCCAAATGCTGGTTATACAATTAACCTTGCACAAACAACTTATACACAAACAACACCAGTTGTTTCTACAGTAACAGAGGATATTCCTCTTGGTGCAAATGAACCTTATGCATACGAAGTTCTTAACTATGATAGAAAATATACATTTAAATATGAATATACCGATGCATATATTGTAACAATGAAACAATTTATGTTGTCATCAATCAGTGCATCTGCAACAGCAGAACTTTATAATCAAAAGACACTTTCAGTTATATTCAGTGGACCAAGATCACTTTCACAAATTCATGAAGTGTTCAATGGTGGATTTGATTATAATTATGACAATATGATTTTGGAACTTGGACAAAACCAAGACTTCTATATGTATTACTTTGCAATTGAACCTATTGCATTTATCGGATTCTATTCAAATGGTAGAAGATTAGTTCCTCTTAGTGAATTTGAAAATGCCCCACCTGCAAATACTTATAATGTAAGAATTTCTGATGGTATTAACACAGATAGTGATTATGCATTTATAAATTCAATTAATGATAATAACCAATCTGTATTTATTGTTAATTTCTTAGACAATGCTGGTGAAATTGTTTACACAGTTTATGGTGCAAAATATAGTGAATATTCAGAAGGAAAACACAAAGTAACAAGTGACCTTTCAATTGAAGCTAGATTCTCATCATTTATTACTGTTGAAACAAGAATCGATGGTTTAACTCAAAATGCTGGAACATATCCATATGGCCAAATTTTTGATGAAACAAAGATGCAAGTAACTGAGTATAAGAATCCAACAACTCAAGAAACTATCAAAGATTACACAATTGCAACTTATAAAACACAAAAACAAACTCTTAACAATACACAAAGTATTACAAATGAAATGTTAGTTTCTGCTGGTGATGTTATCAACTATAACATTCAAACAGTTCCTGGAACTGAATATTCATTTATCTATTACTATTATTATAAGAGATATAAAGCAAAAGCAATTTCTGGCTCATCTTGGTATGAATTTGACTATAATGGAACAAAATATTACTTTATGCCAAATCCACAACAAAATGCTGGAAGCGAATTTGTTATTGGTAATGTTTATAAGTACAAGAGAGTTGAACCAGAAGAAAAGATTTTCTCTGATATCAACATGGAAACAATTAAGAAGAACAATACAAATGAGTATTATATCTTAATTGAATCAATTTTGAGTTATAACTCAAGCACAAACATTTCACTTGGAACCTCAATGGTTGATGGTGAAGATGTTAAGAAAATTGTTATTTATGCTAAATTCGCACAAGTTGTTAAGTTTACAGTTAGCAAAACTGTTTATGCACACAACGATGATATGGCATTTATGAACAAGAACCCTGGAACATTCTATGGCTACTTTGATGCAGCTATTGTTTATACAAATCCAGGTGGTGTAGAAATTAGAGCATCAATTGGTGATGTTGACACATTAACCTTCACAATTCAAAGAGGTTCAACAATCAAGATTTATCCATATATTGCTCCTCAAGTTTCAAACAGATACACAACAAGTACAATTATTCCTGTTAAAGATAACACTGACCACACATTCGACTATATTGATTCATCAGAACATAATGGTATCTTTGTTATTGACACATCTCCAGAAGCTGGTGATATTTCAGGTTTCTCACACATTAAAACAATAATGGAATATTATAGTGCATATAGTGTAACTATTGAAAGAATGGTTGATGGCTATGTTGTAAATGATAATATCTTAGATGCAAACAAAGGTATTGACTATGGTCCACTTATTTCTGTTTCATCAAGAGCCGAATATTTAACTGACGATGGTACAGCTGTAACAGACTTTAATTACTTATCTTATTATTCAGCTGATACAGTGACTATTGTTAACAATAACGGTGATATCACAAAGACAACATATCATAGTGCTAACTCAGTTAGTATGAAATATGCATTCTTTAAACCATTTAAAGGTAGAACATATACAACTCAATCAGTATCAACAAAAGTAACTGAAAATACTGAAGTTAATAACTTATTGTTCCATGGTTGGTATATCAATGGTTATTTATATTCTCAATCAGCAACCATTGACCTTCCATTAATTTCAACAATGGGTGCTGGAAGTGAATCTGAAGGTTATGTAATCATTTATAATAAAACAACCAAAGTTATTCAAACTATGCTCCCTCTTGCTTATAATGTTGAAGAAGGCAATTATACATTCCAATACAATGGTTCAACAGTATATCTTTCAGCAACAGACACACTTGAAAACTTCGATGGTTCAATTTCTGCCGATATCGGATATGAATATATGGCATCAGATAACATCAAGTTGTCAGCTGCTTATGGAACATATACAAAAGTTTCATATGAAACTGAAGTTGAAGATAATCTTAACACACATATTGTTGAGTCAACAATTACAGGAAATTTACTTGGAATTACAACAGGTAATGAATACATTACAAAGAATAAAGACCAATATTACTTGATTGATGATGATTCTATATTCAACTCAATTTATAGTTCAAAAGTTCATCAAGTTAACTTAGGCTCATATTCACTCACAAGCACAATTAACTCATATACAATTAAAGATCAATTCATCTATGTTCAAAATGGTTCAAATCTTTTGATTACCGCTGGACATTTACTTGGATATAGAGTTACTGGTTATACCTACTCTGGTAAGATTGTTAAAATTACACAATCTGCTGGTGGTGATTACACCTACACTACTGAAGAATTTTCTGGTGAAACCGATGCACCTGCTGCAAATGGTGATGAAAAAGATAGAACAGTTTCTATTGTTTCTGGTGAAAGTTCTATGGGTTACATCCAAGTTGGTAATGGTGAAATTATTACTGAAATGGTTGTAAAAGCAATCTATGAAAAGGTATTCCAAATTAGCACATTTACATCAACAATTAACAAATATGATGATGACAATTCAAATAAGGTTAACAACACTAAGGGTGGTTCAATTCATCTTTATGCATTTGAAAGAGGCAATCAAGTAAATGTTAGTGATGGTGTATTCTACTCTGCTTCTTACCCAATGCTTTCTGTAACCTGCACTCCAGAACCTGGATACACATTTGTTGGTCTTTGGATTAACGGTGTTTATATCAGTCAAGCCGGAAGAACTGGTATTGAATCATATGCAAATACAAATGAAATGATTATTGATACAGCAATTCTTGGTTATGTTCATGATGGAACAGAAGATGGAAGAAGAGATTTAATTGTTGAAGCTAAGTTTGCTGAAAACATTAAGTTTACAGTTAGACTTGCTGCTGAAACAACAGATAGATCTGCTCTTTCAAAATATGGTATTGATAAGAGTATTATGAATAAGTTTGATGTTAAAATTGAACTTTCAAACATTTATTCAACAGTTGTTTATGGTGCTCCTAGTGGCATGAACGAAACAACAAAACTTACAAAGAGTATTTGGGAAGTTTATGAAAAAGTTCAACCTGGTGATAGATATGATCCATCAAAGACATATAGCACATCAGGATTCGAAAACATTCCATTTACCGATGCTATCGGAACTGCAAACTTTGCCGTTTATTGGACAAAGGTTACAGAAGACGACGGAACAACTTATTATGCTTATAATAAGACATCATCAATTATTGGTGACTTATATCTTGTTGATGAAGAAGAAAACAATAAGATTTTAATCTTCGAATATGAAGTTGCATACGGCACATATGTTGACCTTAGTGTAATGGAAAAGACTTTCCAATCAAACAACAGTCAATGGTATAAATTTGATGGTTGGTTCTTATATAGAGGTCAACTTGATTCATCAAAATCTCTTATTAACCAATCAACAAAAATGGGCTTCTATGCTACACAAGACTTCTATGGTTCATCAATTGATATCGTTGCTAAATATACAAAAACAAACAATCCAAACAATGTAGTTTACCCTACTATCACAACTAAGCCATTTGTTGAGCTTATTGATGATACAAGCAATTATAATTCAATCAAAAACATTCAACCTAGCGACATTAAGATTAGTGAAGAAGGTGTTGTTGGAAACTTGACTGACAATATTTTAACTTATGGTGATAACAAATACTTATTCACTGGTTGGTGGCAAAAGATTGCTGACTCATACAGACCAACAACATATATGTTAGTTGCTTCTGATTATACAGCAGCTCTTCCAGAAAGCTTTGTTGATAACCTTGTAGCAAGATTTGTAAGAATTAAGCCAATTGAAATTAGACTTCCAAATAGTGAGTCAGGTTATGTTAAAGCATTTATCAATTACAGATACTTCTTTACCCCATCAAGTGTCTTAGACTTTAGATTGATTTCAAATGTAACAACAACTGCAACCGAAACTATTATTTCTATGGAAGTTCCTGTTGATACATATTTCAACGAAACAATAATTTCTGCATATGAAGGTCATTACTTCACTATTTCAGTAAATAATGGTGATGAATCAAAATATGATGACTTTACAATTACAAACACAGGCAATAGAATTAATAATACAACTGGTGAAAGATATCCAGCACAAGATATTGAATATGTTGTTCGTAATGATGGAAAAGTATTCTATATTAACAATAATAAATTATATGGTTCATTCACATATGATTCGTTAAATAAGAAAGTTGTATTTGGTGAAGAACTTCCAACATCTGAATACACTTACGATACAACAATCAGACAAGTTGTATTTGTAACTTACGATTTAAGCTCTAAAGATGTTTTAGATGGTAAATATGTTGTTTATAAAAACGAAATTTACTTTGTAGCTGACTCAAGACTTTATAGTACAATCAATCGTATTGGAGACCCTCTTCTTACTGTTGCAGGAAATGTTCATTATTTAGTTTCAAACAATGTTGTAATCTTCGAAATCCAAAGTCATGATCAAATTGGATCAGTTAACCCAATTATCATTTCTTCAGTTGGAAAAGTTGGTTACAAGTATGTAATTGAAAGTGATTATGACATCTTGTCAATTGTAAACGGTGGTTGGACAGTAAGCTATGTTGTAACTACAATTGATGAAAACCAAACATATGGTTCAGTTGATTCAATAGCTGGTGGTTCAATTTCTGCAAAGATTATGACCGTTGGTGGAACTGATTCTGAAAATCCAGAAATCTACTCTGCTGCAGCCCCAATGCTACACTTAACTGCAACAACAAAAGATGACAACTATCGTCTTATTGGTATTTATATCAATGGTGATTATATTGAAAATACATACAACAAAGAAGATATCGTTATTGACCTTAGCGGTTATCAAAAGGATATTGTTGTTGAAGCTAGATTTGCAGTTTTAGTATCATTAACATACAGAATTGCTGTTGGTAAAACTGACTTGAAAGATACAATCGAAAACCAATATAAAGTTAAAGATTTATCAATTAAGGGTTCTATCAAGAATATTTACAACTCAATTTCTGCAACATATCAATATGGTGACAAAGAAGTTGGTTCTGCTGAAATGGTTATTGATGATATTGATGTATCTTCAGATGCTACTTCATTATTCTTTAATATTACTGTTCCTTATGGAACCGAACTCTCATTTGGTGTTACAAAACCAACCGCAACTGGTAAAGCAGAAGATCTTGTAACTGACACAACCTATTATTTCCAAGGTTGGTATTTATTAGAAGAAACTGGTGGAACAGATTATGATGCATCTGCTACAAACCTTATTTCAAGTAACACAACATTTACAGTTTATGCTGTAACAACAGTTGGTTATGATTTAAGTTTCTTTGCAAAATACTTACCTTCTCGTCCATCTTCTGGAGATGGTCAAAGATATATAAGAATTTATTCTTATGAAAATGAAAGACTTGTTCATGAAACATTAAACTATAAGACTGGTGAATTTACAGAAACTTATGGTGAGCTTCAAACAATCAAAACAATCAACTCTAAGAGTTATGTATTTACAGGTTGGTGGCAAAATGTTGGCGGTAAGATGATTCTTGTTTCTAACAAGATTAATGAAACTAGCCTTACACCAAATGCCTATGGTATTTATGTTGAAATGAAGACCATCAAGATTGATTACACAGAAAGTTCTTCTGTATCTGTATATGGTGAATTGCATCAAGCATTTGCATTTATCCAAACAACCACAATGGCTGGAAGTATGGTTCTCGGTGCAACAATTGATGAAGTTAATACAAGTTTAAATGTTGTGACAACAATATTTAGCTCATTAACACATGTTACATTATATGCAGAAAATGGATTCTATTTTGATGATGGTTCTGGTGTATTTAGTGCTTCAACAATCTCTGGTTTAGACTTTGTATTGCATACATCTGATTACGATGAAATGTATTCAATTTCAAGTAACCCAGCTGATACTGTTGATAGACACATTAGATATTCAAGAATTTACTCTGATATAAACTACTTTGAATTAAACTTGATTGCTGATTACACAAATCCAAATGATCTTATTGACATTAATGTAATCAACGACAAAAATTCATATGAAGTTTCAATTCTTGCTCAAAATTCATCAATATCTAGTGAAAATACAAATCTTACCTCTTCATCTGCAATTTATACAACAGTTAACAATGTAACCATTGGAAACGAAACACAATCTCAACTTTTGAATAACAATATTAAGACTATTTATGATTCTGCAACACAAACAGCTTTATATGTATTCAACAATACATATTTCGATGATATTCTTTTAGAAGATATTACTGAAATTAAGTTATATAAAGAATTAAATTCATATAGAGCACATGTTGCTGGTTACTACTATGATGGATATTTTGAATTCAATAGTAAACAATATCAATTCACAATCAACCCTGCTCTTGAAGTAACATTCATTAACCCAGATGAATTGGCTGAATTGAAAACAATCTTTGGTGTTGGATTTGAAGCTGTTCCAGATCCAGACGAAAACAAAATTTATATTAAGACTGATGTTGATGAATATGCTCCAGTTAAAACTGTTGAAGTATCATTCACAAATGTAGTTGAAGATTATTATTACTCAGCAACAGTTGGTCATGATGTCTTTGATTATCATTTTACAGTTATTAATAATAAAGTTGTGTTTGAATCATCTGTCAGAACACAACTTGAAACATTGTATGGTGGTGAATTCGATGCTGAAATCACTGAAGATAATTATACTCTTTATATTTATGCACAAAGAGATACATCTGCTGCATCTGTGGAACTTTCAGCTGATGGTTTATACTGTATCTTAGATACTGTTCCTTATCTCATTAGAAATAATATTGTTAAGAGATATTATCCAAGCTATACATTTGTAACAGTAACTCTTGCAAAAGAGTATCACACAGAAAACTTTGTTGGTTTTGAAGTTAGATATGCAACTGGTGAACCAGAAATGTATTATGCTTCAAGAAGTGGATTCTCAATTTCACTTAGTATTAGAGAATCAGTAACAATCATTGCACAATTTAAAACAGCAGTAAATGATCCATTAACTGCTATTGGTTCAGCTGGAACTGGTGCAGGTGCTGGAACTGGTGCTGGTGATGATAATTACGGTGCTGGTGCTTATACAATGATTGAGAAAAACAACGAAACAAGTTTCTCTGCAACACAATATGTTCATAGTGTTACAATTGAAGGTTTAACAGTTGATCCTGTTACTTACATATTTGGATATGCACTTTCAACAGGTGCTGAAACTACCAGATTTGTAACTAATAACCCTGCACTTGATCCTTATGGTATCGTAGTAAATGGTTATGATTCAGTTACAGACTCATTTGGTAGACAATTATTCAGATCTGCAAAAGTAATGATTCCAGAAGAAAAACAAGATGTAATTGTTATTACATTCAACACATTTAATATTTATGAATTTAAGATTACACTTTCTGAAAATGAAAGTTCAGGTGCTGGTGCACTTAGTGAAGCTATTCTCTACTACCCACATGATTATCTTATTGCTCTTACAGAGGAAGATTTAAATACTCATGACTTAGCTCCTTCAACATTTAAAGGTAACTATGTAAATAACTTTAAGTTATATAATTACATTAAGTATTATCTTGCTGGTGGTGGAAGATATAACATCAATCCGGAATTACCATTTAGTGCTACACTTTCATCTGATTCATTTATTGATGGTTTCTATTCAAACGAAATTAGTCCAAACTCTGATCCAGCAAATGGTTCAAAACTTGAAGGTGTTGTAAATACTAACCCTGCTATACTTTATGCTTATACAGCCAATGTAATTGAAATTACTAATACAATTTTAAATTACAACTTGATTTATAACTATAAGAAGAGTGGTACTATTAGAATTTACATCCACCCAATGTATCAAGTTGGTGCTATTTATGATCCTTATGTAACAAAGAGTAATATTTCTTCAATGAAAGAAATTGACTATGTTAACAAGGCAATCCATGCTGTTGATAGTGATGGTGTTGATGTTTTGAAAGACTATGACTTTAATGCAAAAGCTGCTGGAAATGTTTATAATTCAGCAATCTATAACTCAGACATGGTTAGATCAACTAAAGATGCTCCTGAAAAAACAAAAGGTTCATATTTCGTTGAATTTGAATACTTCTTCTCTACTCCACTTGTTATTTACTTCAAATCAAATAACTTAGCATTTAATAGATATTATTATTATACTAATTCAACAAGCTATGAAGATTTACAAATTACAGATGTTCCATTACAAACAAATGACTCTGCAGTTTCTATTTCTTATAAAGAATATCTTAATATGCTTACAAGATCATATACAACATCAACTGGTGTTCTTGAACTTCACTGTGAAGCTAGTGAAAGTATCAAGGCAACAACAGTTACATTTGAATATGAAAAACCAGAAATTGAATTAACTGCAACAGTTAATGGAAAAATCTATACACTTGCTGATGGTGAAACAATTTCAGGTGTTCTTTCAACTTCTGAATCAGCAGACATGGTTGAATATGAATTAATCAACACACTTGACAACACAGATGTTAAACCTCTTAATGTTTTGGCTGGTAAGCAAACAATCGTTAAAACATTTAATCCAGATATAACAACTGACGATGTCGAAGTTACTAGATATTACTTACAATTTATTTATGGTGCTGACTTCTCTCAAACCGGTGCTGATCCTACTAAGTTTGAAATTAAATTTGTTGATTTTGAAACACAAAAACAATTCTCAACTGACGATGCTGCCGCAACTGGCATATCGAAAGTTAGTGTAATGGAATTAGATGGTGAAGATTATTATCTAGGTTATGATGGTGCATATTGTACAAATGTAACTCAATTCGTAGAACAAGTTGATGCGGTTTCTAGTGCAAATCCAATTATTAGATATACAATTGGTAGTACATTCTCTGAAGGTAACGAAATCCTTGTTCAAACAAAGAAATACTATAAAGTTGCATTTGCTAAGAACTACATCAAACTTCACACAACTGGAACCAATTTAAGTAATCCAAGAATTACACTTGAAATTCACGGAAAACCTGCAATTGGAACCATTAATGGCACAATCGACTCTGCAGTTGATGGCGATGATGAATTTGAACTTCTTTCTTCATCATCAATTAACCCATCTTCAATTAATGAATATTTCATTTATGCATTCGTTCCAGATGGTTCAATTGTTAAAATTGCTGCTGAAAGAATTGATGATGCTCATGATTGGCACACATTAAAAGTATTCTATGCTAATAAGGTTGATAGTGATGATTCATTATTTGCGGACCTTGCAGATGAAAAGATATTATCAAGTGATACAACAGCTGGTTTGAATACTGTTTTAGCTGATGGTACAAAGCTTAAAAACATTGCACCTCCTGCAGGTGTTTCAAATGTTGATAATGAATATGTATTTGTTCCAACTTCTAACCATGTATTCTTTGCTGACTATATCAACACAAAGGTTTCATCAAATAAAACTTATTTAACTGGTGTTATCGCTCCTGGAAACTCATCATACTATACCAGTGATGACCCAGATAAGATTGCACAAGTTAATGGAAATGGATTCAACTTTGTCTTGGCAATTAAACAAGCTGAATCATATATGACAATTAAGCAAAATGCTTCTAATATTACTGCAGATAGTGATATCAGATATTCACAATTTGAAGTATTAGAACAAACTGAAGAATTGTATTTATTTGAAGGTTCAGAAGAAACTGTTGAATCAGTAAAATATTCAGTATTTGAAAATTCATTACTTACATTCTATATGTATGGTTCAACCGCTAGACAATTTATGATTTTGTCTAAGTCTGCAACTAACATTAACAATGTATTTAGTGCATACTACAAACAAGTTACCCTTCCAACCAGAAGTCACGGAACATTAGTTGACTACACTTACAGAAGCAACCTTGAACAATATACCCCAACTGTTTCAAATAGCACTGTAACAAATGCAGGTGGCAATGTTTATGTAATTTCTAAGGACGGAAAACTTCAATCACTTTCTACACAACCTGCAAATGGCGAAGGTGGAAAATTTGTTACCCTCACAAAAGGTTCTGGAAAATCAGGAACAGCTCTTGGTGTGGGAACCCCAATGCTTCATGCATTAACCTTATATTATCAAGGAACTTATTATTACTTCCTTAATAACAAAGTATATTCTGTAAGAGATGATGGAATTAGTTCTGGTGGAACTGATTTAGCTGAAGAATCATATCTTTCTGAAGATAACTTATATGTAAATATTATTTATCAAATTGATGACGATGCAGGTGAATGTTATCCATTAAAAGTTCAAGTATTTGAATTAATTTACTTATTTGAAGGTATTGGTGGAAGCAATTACACAGTTAAGTTTGATAGAACAAATAATAAACATTTAATTTATCAAGGATCAAGCAGTACCCCACTTGCAGATGCCACAACAAAAGTTGTTCTTCTTGATGGAGCTATTAAACTTGAAGTTGCTGGTAGAAGATATGATAGCTACAAGGTTATAATTAAAGATTTAGATACAGGTGCTGATACTATATATTATAAAGAGTTCAATGTACTTTCTATTGAAGAAGCTGAAGACCAAACTGATGAATTTGCATCAATTGGTGTAAATGCAAAAATCTTTGATAGTTCATACAAAGAACAAATTTATGATAAGAACGAAGAACAACTTGTTCAAATTGATAAAAATTATGATTATACCACAGAAGAAGCTAAGTCTAGATTCTCAAATGGTGCAACAACATTCAATATTTCTGCTGAAAATGTAATGAAATCTTATTATATTGAAAC
>JAZRNH010000050.1:0-10366 GCA_045648025.1 Clostridia bacterium | reverse complement strand
CATCAACCGCAAAGCCTAAATCTGCTTTGTTTTTAACAACCGATTCTATTAAGTTTTCTAAATGATTTGAACCGCAGTTTTGGTTTATGTTTGTGCCATTTGGCATATTGTTTATAAACAAACAGTCAATGTTTAACCTTTTATAAATTTGTCTTGCAGCAAAACTTGTTGCACCGTTTGAACAGTCAAAAACAACCTTAAATTTGCCCACAGAATCTTTGTTTGTTTGGCCAACAATAAAATCTATATAATCATTAATAATATCAAAATCTGTTTCAAATTTGCCAAAATTATTTAAGTTTTTTAAGCTTAAATTAAATAGATTTTTTTCGATTAAATTTATTTTTTCATCGGTTAATTTTTCGCCGTTTTTATCAAAAATTTTTATGCCATTAAACTCAGATGAGTTGTGAGATGCAGTTATCACAACCCCATAATCAAAACCTTTTTCTTTTGTGATAAAACTCACCGCCGCAGTGCCAATAACACCAACATAAACAACTGTTCCACCGCCAGAAATAATTCCGCAAGAAATGGCAGTCATTATTGCCGAACCACTAATTCTTCCGTCAGTTGCAACCAAAATTTTTGGTGAGTTAATTTGACCGGCAAGTGAATTGCCAATTTTAAAAACCAAGTCAAGTGACAAGTCTTTGCCAGGAATTCCCCGAATTCCATCCGTTCCAAAAAATAAACCCATTTGTTCTCCTAAAAAATATTTGCTGGTTTATTTTATGACTTGCAATTTGTTTTTGACACAAACCACTCACCTGCCACTTGTTTTTGCTTGATATATTAAATTTTTGTCTTTATAATAAACTCATTAAGGAGATTTGTTATGTCTATTGAAAGAGTAAGAGCTTATTTAAAAACAAAAGGTTACGACCACAAAATTCAAGAATTTTCAGTTTCTTCTGCAACCGTTGAACTTGCTGCCGAAGCCCTTCACACCGAAGGCAAAAGAATTGCAAAAACATTGTCTTTTGATGTTAATGGAAAAACAGTTTTAATTGTTTGTGCTGGTGACACAAAAATTGACAATTCAAAATTCAAAGAACAATTTCAAACCAAAGCAAAAATGCTTGGCTTTGATGAAGTTGAATCAAGAGTTGGCCATGCAGTTGGTGGGGTTTGCCCATTTGAGGTTAATGACGGAGTTGAAGTGTTTTTAGATGAATCACTCAAAAGATTTGAAACAATTTTTCCAGCTTGTGGAAGTTCGAACTCTGCAATTGAACTTTCAATAAAAGAACTTGAAGAACTTTCTGGTTCGTCAAATTGGATTTCTGTTTGCAAACTTAAAGATTAATTTTTTTAATTTGACAAGGTTTATTAATTTAATTAAATAAAAAAGACACCAATTTGTGGTGTCTTTTTTTATTTATTGTTGTTTTGATTGAATTTGTTTTTGTTTCTTTTTTTGTTTTAAATTTCCAAAAATTAAGAAAATCAAACCTAATCCCAAAATGGTTAAAAATATTATCAAATGAACATTTTGTTCAAGAGTGACTTCTGGACTCCAATTTGAAAAGTTTGCTTTGAAAATATTGAACCCATCAAATTCTTCTTGAACCGCTGGTCTTTTTGATTTTAAAACAAATGGTGCGATTCCGTAAATAAGGTTTATCATAAACATAATTATACTGGTTTTTAACAATTTGTTTATTTTTAAAAATCTAACCGACATAAACAAGCTAATAAGCAAATATATACCCAAAACAATTGGAACAGCAAGATTAAAATACCAATAACTTGAACAATAGTGATTTGAAACAGTGTAGCAGTCAATTATTATCAATAAAATGTTTAAGATAATAAAATCGACAGCAACCGAAACAAAATCGTTGTATTTTTTTATTTTTTCAAAAACTTTGAATTTTACAATATAAATTGGAACAAAAATCATTGCAAAACCCAAAATAACAGAGACTGCTGCAATAAAGAACCAGTTGCCTTTTGTGTATATGGCACAAACTGCCAAAAGCAAACAAAGTGCTGCAAGTGGCGAAAGTGACAATATTAACAACTTATGTTTTTTGATGTGTTTTGGAAGATTTGTAAATGTAAAAGCCAACACAAGTGCTGAAACCACTATCCAAAACCAAGAAAGTGTTTTGCTGATTGCCAAATTCACAATAAAACAAGGAATAAGTGCCACCGCATAAGAAACATAGAAAAACAGACTCCAAGAAAAACTTAAAGTTCTCCATTTTTTTGCTTCTTGTTTTTCTTTTCTTGACTTGTTATCAACACTTGCAGTAATAAGTTCATGTTCTGAAACTTCTAATATTTCTGAAAGTTTTGGAAGAAGTGTGATGTCTGGGTGAGCCACATCTTTTTCCCACTTGCTAACTGCAGACTCTGACACAAATAATTTATTTGCAAGTTCTTTTTGTGTTAAGTTTTTTTCTTGTCTTTTTTGTTTTAAAAAACCACCAAATGTGTTTTCCATTATAGTAAACCTCCGCTTTTATGAGTGAATTATATCACAGCGAATTTTGATTTGTTTTAAAATTTTTGATATTTTCAACCGGAATATTTTTCAAGTTTATTTTAATGCAGAAAAATTATTCTTTCGATTTGGATTAAAACTTGAAATTTCCATTCGTTTGTGTTTTGTTGAGTTGTGGGCAGACATTATCTTTTTGTGATTAGCAGAAATTTTGCCGTTTCTGATAAAATCATCAAGTTCGCTATACAAAAAGCCAAGTTTATCTTCGTCGGTGCTGCCAGTGAGTCCGTCAGCTGGTTGTTTGTTAACCAAATTTTCTGGAAGCCCAAGTTCGATTCCAAGCTCACACACTTCGGTTTTTGTGAGATTTGCAAGTGGAGCAAAATCACCAACAGCATCTCCCCATTTGGTTGAATATCCAATCATTCTTTCAGAAAGATTTGAGGTGTTGGCAACAAGATAGCCAAGGGTTCCGCCAACTGAATATAAAAGATTCATTCTGAGTCTTGGTGCAATGTTTAAAAGCGACACAGATGAAAGTTCTTCGGTTTCTAAAACTTCTTTTGTGAGTTTAACAGTATCATTATAAGCTGCCGATATGTCAGCAATTTTATATTTGATTTGCAAAAGTTCACACTCTTTGATGGCATCATCAAGGTCGGTCATTTTTCCATTTGGCATAATGAGTCCAAAAACAGAATCTTTGCCAATTGCTTCACAAGCAAGTTTCGCAACAACAAAACTATCTTTGCCGCCACTCATTCCAACAATAACACCTTTTGACTTTGCCGCAGCAACATAATTTTTTATATAATCAATGATTTCAATTTTTAAATCTTTCATAAAATCTTTACACCTTATTATATTTGATTTTTTATCATATAAATTATATAATAACAACGATAAAAAGGAAATCAAAATTATGAAAAAACAAAATAAAAAAATAGGTGCTTTTCCTGGAAAATTTTTACCACCACATTTGGGTCATGTTTCAATGATAAAAGAGTCGGCAAAAAAATGTGACGAACTTTGGGTGGTGGTTGCTGACAGTGAAAAAAATTCTAGAAGTCTTTGTGAAAAGGCAGGGATTCCATTTATACCAGCAAAGCTTAGAATCAAGTGGTTAAAAGCACATTTTAAAAATGATAAAAATATCAAAATTTTATATATGAACGAAGACAAGCTTTCTCGTTTTCCAGCACCAATGGCAGAGTGGTCAGAAGCTTTCAAAAAAATCACTAAACACAAAGTTAATATGAAATTTGCAGATGAGTCTTACAGAGAGCTTAACGAAAAACATTTTGCTGAATGTGAGTTTGTTTGTTTTGACAGACAAAAAATCAATGTTAGCGGAACAAAAATAAGAACAGAGCCAAAAAAATATTTTGACTTTATTATTGCAGAGGCTCAACCATTTTTCAAAAAAATCATTGATGCACAAAATAATAAATAATTGTTTAATTTGTAAAATTTTAATATAATATCTTGCAAAAATACATTTTAATAATAAAATCTAAAATAAAAAGCAGAAAGGTTATTTCTGCTTTTTTTCTATTAAAATTTCAACATCGCCTTTGTGAAGAGTTATTTCACTGACAATTTCACCAGTAAGTAGCGAAGTGAACTCACCACCAAGTCTAACTCTAAGCCCTGTGTGTTTCATATTTGTCATAACAACAACTCTTTCATTTTCATTTATTCTGTCAAAAATAAACTTGCCGTGTTTTGCATACAAAATGTTAAGGTCGCCGTCTTTCATAACAGAGAGTTTTCTTATCTCTGCAAGTTTTTTATACCAACCGTAAATTTCGTTTTGATAGTTGTTCCAATCAAAGCAACCTCTTGAACTGCCATCATTATTTTCCATACCATATTCATCGCCATAGAAAATTGAAGGAACACCCATAACAGTAAATGAAATTGCAGATGCAAGTTTCATAAGTTTGTTTGCGAAATCTTTGTCGCCACCAGAAATGTTATCGATTTCTGATTTAAATCTCACAGTGTCGTGAGTGGTTAAAAAGTTCATCAAGTTATCTTGTACAACTTTTGGATAATTGTTTTGAAGCATTCTGAGTGTTGCAACAAGGTCATAAGTTTCACCAGTTTTAATGTATGTCAAAAGTGATTCTTTTGTTGGATAGTTCATAACAGAGTTGAGTTGGTTGTTTGCAAAATAATGTCTGCGGTGTGAGTATGCAATTTTGGTTGCAGCATCTTCCCACACTTCACCCATAATAACTTTGTCCTTTCCAAACTCTTTAACTTTGTTTGAAATTTTTGTTGCAAACTCTTCTGAGAGTTCATCAACAACATCAAGTCTAACACCACTAACACCAAGCTTCATAAATTTTTCAATAACACCGCCGTTTCCAGCAATGTAGTCGTGAAACTCTTTGCAGTCGCCTTTAACTCTTGGAAGAGTATCGATTCCCCACCAAGCTTCATAAACATCTGGATAATTGATAAAATCAAACCAGTTATAATATTTTGAATCTTTGCTTTGATAAGCACCAAGACCTTTGTATCTGCCTTTTTTGTTGAAGTAAATCGAATCGCTTCCAGTGTGATTATATACACCGTCAATAACAATTTTAATGCCTTTTTCTTTGGCTTTGTCAATAAGCTCTTTAAAGTCTGCTTCTGAGCCAAACATATCATCAACTTTCATATAATCGCTTGTGTCATATTTGTGGTTGCTGTATGCTTCGCTTATTGGACACATATAAATAACGGTTACACCAAGGTCTTGAAGATAATCAAGTTTTGAAGTGATACCTTTGAAGTTTCCGCCAAACACCTCTTCATTGATTTTGATTGGGTCGGTTGTGTTTTTCTTGATTGCACCACCCCAATCTTTTCTAAGAACTAATGGTTTTCTTAGTTTAACTTCACCGACCTTGCAGAATCTATCAACAAAAATTTGATAAATGATTCCACCTTGCATTGAGTCGGTGCATTTATATTCTTCTTCGGTAACTAGTTGCAAAAAGTCTTCACCTTTGTCATAAGAAACATAAGAATATGTGTCATAGGTTTTGCAAACAAAAAGTGAGTGGTTGTCAAAATTTATCTTAAAACTAAACCAAAAATGACCGCTTTTGTCGAATTTTTTGGATAATTCATAATAATTTTTATTTTTTTGCATTTTTTCATAAGTGTAATCTTGGTCGGCATCTTCTTTTATCATTAAATAAACTTCGTTTTCACCAGCAGATTCACTTACTTCAAGTTTAAATAAAACCTCTTTGCCTTTTGAAATTGTTCCCTTAGGAAATTTAAAAAGCAAAGGGTCAAATTTGGCAATATTGTTCATCTTGTCGTCCCCTTTGCTTTTATATTATTCTTCGTTCTTTTTGAGACCCCAAATCTTTGCAACATAGTCTTCAATTGACCTGTCTGATGAGAAGTATCCCATTTTTGAAATTGCTTGAAGTGAAAGTCTGTTCCAAGATTCTTTGTCTTGATATGCCTTATCCATTTTATAATGTGCATCAATATAAGAATCAAGGTCTGCCAAACACATATAAGAATCTTTTCTGTCTGAGTGACCCAAAAGATAATCTGCGATGTCGCTGAAATTTTCATTTCCAACACCAGCATTAAGTTTGTCAATAACACTTCTAACTCTTTCACTGCTAATATAATATTCCATTGCATTATATCCGCGGTTTTTAATCTTTTCAACTTCATCAGCAAGTAAACCGAATTCAAATTGAGTTTCGTGTCCGCAGTGGTCTGCAATTTCAATGTTTGCACCATCAACTGTGCAAATCATATGAGCACCGTTTAAAACAGCTTTCATATTTCCAGTTCCTGATGCTTCTCTTCCTGCAAGTGAAATTTGTTCAGAAACTTCGGTTGCAGGCATCAAAAGTTCAGAAATTGTTACATTGAAGTTTTCAACAAACACAACTTTGATTTTTGAAGATAAAAGTGGATCGTTGTTAACTTCGTTTGCAAGTTCGTTGATAAGTTTGATGATTCTCTTTGCCATATAATAACCAGAAGCAGCTTTTCCAGCAATAATAAACACTTGTGGTGTAACATATTCTTCTGGATTTGCTTTGATTTGATTGCAAAGATAAATAATTTTCAAAACATTCATAAGTTGTCTTTTATACTCATGAATTCTTTTAACTTGAACATCAAATCTTGCAGATGGGTCAATTTGAACACCTTGTTTTCTAAACAAAAACTCCGCAAATTTCTTTTTGTTGTTATATTTGATTTTATCAAGTTTTTTCAATACAGCGGTGTCGTTTAAATACTCTTTGAGTTTTTCAAGTTCAACAGGATATTTATAATATCCATCACCAATTAAATCGGTTATCAACTTGTCAAGCTCTGGGTTTGACTGTGAAAGCCATCTTCTGTGAGTTACACCGTTGGTTACATTTTTGAATCTTCCTGGGAACATTTCAGCATAGTCTCTAAAGAGTCTTGTTTTTAAAATGTTGCTATGAATTTTTGCAACACCGTTTACTGCATAACTTGCATAAATTGCAAGGTTTGCCATATAAACATTGTTTCCAGAAACAATCGCCATTGATTCAACTCTTCTGAAATCATTTTTAAAGAATTCATTGAGTTCAATTCTGAATCGTCTATCAAGTTCTTTGATAATAAGTGCGATTCTTGGCATAATCTTTTCGATTGCATTGAGTCTTTTAACTTCAAGTGCTTCGCTTAAAATTGTATGGTTTGTGTAGCTAACTGTCTTTTTAACAATATCCCAAGATTGTTCCCAACCAAGACCATATTTATCCATCAAAAGTCGCATAAGTTCTGGCACACAAAGAACTGGGTGTGTGTCGTTAATATGAATGCTAACAAGTTCTGGAATTTTGTTAGGGTCGCTGTTTGTTTTGAAATAGTTGTTTAAAATGTTTTGCATTGCAGCAGAAACTAAGAAATATTGTTGAATGAGTCTTAAGTTTTTGCCATTTTCACTATGGTCAGCAGGATAAAGCATTTTATTGATAGCTTCAAGTTCGGTTTTTTCGCGAAGAGCATCAACATATCTGCCTTCGTCAAATAAATCAAGGTCGATTTTATTGATTGCATGAGCTTCCCAAAGTCTGAGAGTTGAAACTGTTTTTGAGCCGTAACCACTAATAAGCATATCAAATGGAATTGCTCTAACAACTGTTGGATTTTCATAAGCATAGCTCAAACCATATTCTGAATAATATTGTTTGAGTTCACCACCAAACATAACTTCAACAGTTTGGTCTTCTCTTTCTTCAAGCCAAACCCTTCCTGTGTCAAACCATTCATCAGGTGTTTCAATTTGAACACCGTCAAGAATTTTTTGATTGAAAAGTCCATATTCATATTTGATGCAGTGTCCAAAAGCTGGATAACCAAGCTTTGCAAGAGAATCTAAGAAACAAGAAGCAAGTCTGCCAAGACCACCGTTGCCAAGACCTGCATCTTTTTCAATTGCATAAACATCATCAATGTTTTTGCCATGTTCTTTGAGAAGGTCTGTGAAGAAACCATCAAGACCTTCATTCCAAAGATTGTTTCTCAAATTTCTACCAATCAAAAATTCGATAGACATATAGTGAAGTGTTTTTTTGTTTTTGTTTTTCTCGTTATTAGCTACTGCACCTTTCTTTTCATACAAGAACCATTCTGAGATTCTTGCAAGTGCATAATAAAGTTGACTGTTGGTTGCGGTTTCAATAGTAACCCCATAGTGTCTTAAAAGATATTCACTAAAAGATTTTCCTGCCGCAGCCATCTGTGCTTTTGTTATCATAATAGCTCCTAAATTTCATTATATGTTTCAATGTATTTTGTTGCTGTGTTGCCCCAGCTGAAGTCAATGTTCATAACAGTATTAACTTTTTCAGCCCAGCCTTCTTTATCTTTATAATCAGCAACTGCTCTTCTAATTGAATATTCAAGGTCACTTACAAATGCATTTGTAAATGTGTAACCATTTCCACCACCAAGACAACCAAAGTCTTTGATTGTGTCTTTAAGTCCACCAGTTTCACGAACGATTGGAACCACACCATATCTTGATGCGATAATTTGTGAAAGACCACATGGCTCTGTGAGTGATGGCATAATATAAATGTCAGCACCTGAATAAATTTTCTTTCCAATTTCAAGGCTGAATCCAAGTGAAACATGAATCTTTCCTGGATATTTATTGTTTAAATATCTGAAGAAATCTTCATATTCTCTATCACCTGAACCTACACCAACAAATTGAATATCAAGTTCTTCAACAAGTTTTTCAATACAGCTCTTTACAAGGTCAAAACCTTTGTAAACTGTCATTCTTGAACAGAATGCAACGATTGGCTTGTCAGCAACAACTTCAAGTCCCATTTCTTTTTGAAGGAGTTCTTTATTTTTTGCTTTGTTTGTCATATCGTTAACACTGTAGTTTGTGTAGATAACTTTGTCTGTTTCTGGATTATAAAAATCATAATCTAATCCGTTTAAAATACCTTTAAGTTTGCCTTCGTGAGCTTTTACAATTGAAGACAAACCATGTCCGTGTTCTGGAGTTTTAATTTCTTCTGCATAGCTTGGGCTAACTGTGATAAATTTGTCACAGGTAACAATTGCAGCTTTTAAAATGTTAACATCTCCGTCACAGTCTAAAATGCTTTCATATTTTTGGTCAATGCCAAGCACATCGGTTAAGATTTGTTTGCCATATCTTCCTTGATAAATGATGTTATGAATTGTAAGAACTGTTTTGATGTTATGATATCTTTCATCCCACTCACTTGTTTTTAAATATGTTGGAACAAGTGCTGATTGCCAATCATTTACATGAATAATGTCTGGGAAGAAGTCGATAGTTGGTAAAATTTCAAGGACACTTCTTGAGAAGAATGCAAATCTTTCTGCATCATCGAAGTAACCATATTCACCACCGTCTCTCTTGAAATATTTTTCATTGTCAATGAAATAATATTTGATGCCTTCATAATCATATTCAAACACACCACAATATTCCTTTCTCCAAGAAAGTGTAACATAAATGTGTCCAATGAATTTGAAGTCTTTTCTAAAACAGGTTGGGATGTTGCTATAAAGTGGAATGATTGTTCTTATATCAATCGATGGGTCATTCTTTTTAATTTCTTTTGGAAGACTTCCACATACATCTGCAAGGCCACCTGTTGCACAAAATGGTTGTGCTTCAGAAGCTACGAATAAAATTTTCTTTTTAATTTCAACATTAGCATCTTCAACAGTTGTTGTTGCTTTGGTTGCTTTTGTTGTTTTTGTAGCCTCAGCTTTTTTTGTTGTTTTTGTTGTTTTCTTTTCCATAATTTCTCCGTTTTTACTTTTTTAAGTAAATTTTTGTTTTGTTGTTTAACCTAAAAAATTTGTTAAACTACAGGATTTTTTCTTGGTCTGCCTTTTGGTCTTTTAATTTTAGCAGGTGCATTTGGGTCGATTGGTTTTCTTGGTCTACCCTTTGGCCTTTTTTCTTTAACCGGTGCGGTTGGATCAATTGGTTTTCTTGGTCTACCCTTTGGCCTTTTTTCTTTAACCGGTGCGGTTGGATCAATTGGTTTTCTTGGTCTACCTTTTGGTCTCTTTTCTTTAACCGGTGCAGTTGGATCAATTGGTTTTCTTGGTCTACCTTTTGGCCTTTTGATTTTTTCTACAACAGTTTCTTCTGCCACATCATAAACAGTGACGGCAACAACAGGTGTAGGTTCTGGTTCATAATCTTCATGTTCTTTTATGAACTCTTTAACCTTTTTGTTTTCTGGAGTTGAATTTGCTGTGTAGATAAAATCATCTCTCATTGGTTCTGCTGCAAAAGCTGTTTTTGCTTCAATTATTTTTGAAACAATGCTTTTTGCTTCAATTGTTGGAGTTCTGCCTGTGCTTGATTTTTGATCATAAGCATCAATGCTAAATTCTGAA
>JAZRNH010000049.1:0-59410 GCA_045648025.1 Clostridia bacterium | reverse complement strand
AACTATGTTTATACAGGCTATACATTTACATATTCGAATGCTACCACATTTAATCATGTTTTAAATGTTGCTGGTGCAGATGTTACAAACTTAACAACATTTAAATTTAATGTTTTAAATGTTCCGACGATGGTAGTGAGCTGGGCTTATGAAATTGATGGAGTGTTTTATAATTGCAACTCAAACAAAGATAATACATCAACAGCTTATGGCGGCACATTGTTAGAAACTTGGTTTGAGGGACATGGTTTATGGGATAACAACCTTGCAGTTTATGCAATTATGGAACCAAAAGAATATAAGATTTCTGCTGAAAATGATACCGATTATGGTAGAGGTTCTCTTGGTGTTGATGTTTCAACTGGAACTGTTTCAGAAAATTATGGAACAATTAATAATGAATATAAAGATCTTCAAGGTGTAAACTGGCAATATAAATATTCAAGCAAGTCAAAATCTTCTAGTGATATTTCAGTTTCAACACTTGGAAGCAATGTAATTGGTTCATATTCTTCTTATAATACAAATGTTGTAATAACCATTAGAAATGGTTCAACAAGACTTGAAAATTATTATAGATTTGATAGAGTCGTTCTTTATGGTTATGGTTATCGAAGCGGAAGCAATTATTATTTTGCTAATATCATCTTTAAACAAAATGGTCAAAATGGTAATTTTGATATTTATGTTGATTTTACAGGTTCGGGAACACTTAACACTTCAAAGCTATATGATGGTGATTTATCGACATATACAAAATTAACAGAAAAAACTTCAATTGAAGATGCTGATGATGTTTATGATGGTGAGTATTATTTTGTTGATAGTAATCAACAGACAATTAACGGTTTTGATTATAAGCATGAAGTTGTATCACCATTTGATTATAGATTTACTTTGAGTGTATTTAACTTAGGTTATGCTGGAACTGAAGACGATAGTGGAAATGTAACTATAAGCACTTCTACAGTAAATGGTTCTGGCATTAAAGGATTTAAAGTTAAACCATATTTTAAGTCAAACTATACTGCAAACGATACAATTACCAATACAAAGGCTCAAACAACTGATACATATACACAACTTAATACAACTGGTGTTGCTTCAAGAAATGTTTATTTCACAACCGGTTCGGGAACTGTAACATATGTTGCTAATAAATATTTCTGGCTTAATGGACAAAAGTATGCATTGTTTAATCCAAATGACGATTCGTTCTTTGATGCTCAAATTGGATTCTATGAAATCACTTCAACTGATTTGAAATTTGAAAAGACAGTTGGTGTGTTTGAAATGTATAGAACAACAAATGATATGACAAAAGGTCCGATTTATTATGCAAAGAGAGCTGATTATTATTCTAATCAATCTGGAAAATCTGTTAGTAAAAATGTAATATACTATGATGGGGTAAATGTATATTACAAAGGTGGTTCAAATCCTTCAAATAATACGACATCAAGCACACTAAACTATGTTAACTATAACAGTTCTCAAATTTTGGCGATTGAACCAACTCAATCTTATATTAAACTTTCTACAAATCCATCTCATACTGAAAATCTTAATAAATACGAACTTGAAACATTCTTAAGAAGCATTACTGTTGACAGTGTTGTTGTCAATTTAACAATGGAAAAATATGGTAATACTGCAACAATTAATACAACTCCTGTATATAATTCGTATGTTTATAATGGATTTAATAACATTAGTACAGCAACGGCTTATACTATTTCTGGTCTTCATATTCCTTATTTTGGAAAAACATATAAAATTCTTCAATCATATGAATTTTCAGTGGGATCTGGAGATGCAGTAAGAAACTTTGTATTGTATTTTACTGTTAATATGCAATATACATCTGGAACAAATTATAATGATCTTGATAACCACATTATGTATTTCTTATATTCAAATGTTTCAGCATATTCAGCTTATCCAATCACTCTTACTTTTGATGATATTGAAAATGCTGTATATGTTAAAGTTACAGATAAAGAAAATGTTAGTGGAACAGCAACAGTTGATTTTTATGAAGAAAAAGTTGATGAAGATAATTTATTGACTCTTGAAAATGGTGGTGAATATTCAAATTCAGCATTTAATACAGCAAAAGCTATTATTAATAAAGCTGCTTATTTTTCAACAACAACAGGTTCTGAAATTGGAACACATTATTTAAATGTTGTTAATGCTCAAGATTTAAGAGTTATTAAAATTAGTCCAACTGATGGATATATTATTGAGTCATTGACACTTACTATTGCTGGTTTGACTGGAAATGGTTCAACTAGTGTGATACTTATGAACTTCTTGTTGGATCAAATTTTGATGCAAAAAACTGGTGAAACTTCAAATAGTTTCTACTCGTTGATTCAATCAGAGGGTGTTGGTGTAACAGAAGATACTTATGGTATTAAATATACTCCTGAAAAGAATCATACTCTTTTAACAGAATACAGAGAGGCGAATAACCAAATCTTTGGTATTGCTTATGCTGAAACAAGTTCAAGTGACTGGAATGTTTTTGGTAATAAAGATGCAATTCCAGCATTAGAATCAATTTATATTTTGATTGGTGGATTATATGATGACATTACAGTTGATGTAAAAACAGCTTCTTATATTGAATTTTCATTCAATGATTCAACAAATGCTCTTGCGGCTAATGCAGATTCAACACAAACTTATGTGGCGGTTAACCATTCAACTACCAATGACCTTATTTCATATAATTTAGTTAAACCAGGTTCAAGATTAACTTCGCAAAGACTTTTAAAACTTAATTTCTATGAAAAACAACCATCTCAGTCAACATATAGATACGATAGTGAAGCTGGTGAATATATTTTAGATCCAAATGGAAAATTTGTAAAAGCTGGTGCAAACTATTATGAAAGACTTATTTATGATGAAGCAACTGGAAATTATGTTGTAAGCAATGTTGGAAACTATTATGCAAAAGATTTATTTGATGTTTATAATGATGCAAATAATGGTTTCAAATATATGAGAGATGGTGACTACTTCTTAAGTGAAATAGAAAATCTTTCTATTTTGGTTGATAAGAGTGCAACTTCAACTCCAAATTATGAACAGGTAGCTGATACAGATGTTGCATTTGTTCGTCGTTTTGGTTCTACTGTCAGAGTTGTGTTTATTGGTAAATATAACACTTTATTTAAAGATGAAGTTAGAATATTTGCTTCGGGAACAAACTATTCAGCATACTTTACATACGGAACTTTATATAATGATGATGGTGATGATGCAACTGGAAACAATTCAGGAGTTACAGCATTCTCACTTCTTTCAGATGCAGAGGGAAGAAAAAATTCTGATTATACTCCACTTGAGTTGAATAGATATAATTTAAATTCTGATGGAAGCAGAGTAGGTGCTTGTGAAAATCTTGAATTTACAGATAAATTAATTTATATGCAAATTGATTCGCTTCAATTATTCTTCTCTAGAACTCCAATTAACAACAGAGGCGATGTTGATTATACTTTTGAATTTGCAAGAAAATATCTCTTATCTGTTGATGTTGCAGCAAATAAAGTTACCATGAATGTTAATTCATATGTATCAAATGACAAATTAACCGCTGATTTTGCAACAAACTCTATTGATTACAAATCTCCATATAGTAATGATAATGGTAGTGGAAATGCGGCAGCAATCAACTCGGCATCATCTACTTCTAAAATAAAAGTTCATGCAGATAAGAGAAAAACTCATGATGGATCTACCGAAGCAAATAATATTTTGGCTTGGAATGATTCTGTATTTAATAATATAAAATTAAGAGATTTAGCTAATTCAAATGCACTTAATGTTCAATGTATTGATACATTCTCTCCACTTATGTGGATTGGTGGTGCAGATGGAAGCTGTTATCAACTTGATTATTATGATTCTAATTATGTTAAGAATAGTTCTTGGTTTAACGATGTTATTCTTACAAATATTGACTATACTTACAATGATTCAAGTGCTCAATATACCAAAAACTGGCAAACAGTTAGAAAAACTGATGGTTTAACTAATGATGCAAAGGGAAGTCCTGAAATTAGTGGTTATGGGGTATCGTATAAATATTACTCAATTCCAGGATATTATCTTGAATACATCATTATAGAAACTGTTGATTATGGTATGATTTATATTCCAATTGTTGCTGGTATGACTTCAATGAGTGGTCAATTTAAAGTTGCTATCAATTCATCTTCTTCTGCAGATCAAAAGATTTATTATTCAGTTGTTCATACTGTTAATGAAGCAACAAAAGATTATTATTATACAATTCATTTATATAATGATGATGATACTGATGCAGCTCAAATGAATTCTTTGGCATTGATTGCCAATAATATTTCAATTAATTTCTATTCAACAGCTTATACTGGTGAAATTAATTATTACTCAAATGCAAATGATCCAAAGATCTCTTCAAATGGTTTATTTACACAAAAATTTGAAACTGGATATAGTGATATTTATTCAGATTATAAACTTGCAGTACAAACATTTACATATGACACACAAATTGATTTGAATGCTTCAATTAAATATACAGATGGCACACAAATCACAATTAGTAAATTCGGCGGACCTGAAATGGAAGGTTATACATTCCTTGGTTGGGGTTCTAGGTCTTATGATGAATATGCCGATGATGGTGATCATGGCTATAGATTTAACAAAGATAATTTAAGTTGGAATTCATCTTCTAAGTGGCACAACTTAAAAGGTGTTGTTGAAGATTCAACCACAAATGTGCTTGTTGGAAATTACTTTGATTATTTAAATAGAAATGATTTATTAAATCTTGAAGATTATGGATATGACTTCTATGTAAAATCTCAAACTTCTGAAAGAAATGCTCAAACCGGATACTTTATTACAGATACCGGAAATGTAAGAAGTGGAAAGGTTGAAAACTATAACTTCTGGTCTGTTTATGCTTCCGTGTTCTCATCAACACTTGCTGATGCTTATAGAACAACAATTGCATCTGGAACAACATCTTATGTTTATAACATTGATTTGTTTGCAATTTGGAAAGCTAATACTTATGCCGTTGAAATGAACTTTAATGATTTTGCAAAAGCAAATGGTTCATCGTCTGCAACACTTGCACAATCAAAAAATAGTTCTGATTATAAATGGCATGATAATGTTACAAATAATATTTTACAATCAAATTCTAACTCTGTTCTTTCTAACTTTAGTAGTGATGATGATGTATATTATTTCTATGTAACATTTGACAAGAATGATTGGTTTGTTGTATCTGGAAATACTGTAAAAACAAACTTTAATATTGCTGATTATTCTTATAGATTTACTGAGGGTTATGATACTACTTATATGGTGTCAACTACTGTTGGTGGTGGAAATAAACTTGAATATATAATCGATAGATATGGATATTCATGGCTTGGTTGGTTTAGTGAAAAACTTGCAAATACTAAAGAAAATGACTTTGTTGATAGTGATACAAGAGTATTTGGTTCAGATTATTACTATACAACCAATTCTGCAGTTGTTGGAAATAAGTCAACAAGAACAATGCCATATTTGAGAAATTCAAACTACACTCATGATACAGAATTCTTTGTAAATCTTTCAGACTTTACCGGTTCAAATGATAACTATAAAGTTGATAATTATAGTGAAGTTGTTTATAAAGGTGAAATTCCATTTGATGGAACACATTATGTATATCATTATGATTATAGATCAAATGAAGCAAGTGGTTATTATAACAATCCAGATTACTTAAATAAATATGATTCAAGTAATAAAAATAATTATGGACTTATTACAAACTACACATATCAAGATGGAATAGAGTCTTTAACCAGAACTAGAGCTTTGGTTTATTATGACACAGCACTTACACTTGATTCATATAAACGATTAAATGATACAGAAACAACATATACACCAAATAATTTCACCGAAGAATTTAAAACCATTAGTGATGCTGGTGGTGCAGGTGACTATGTTCAAGTTGTAAGAATTGCAAAAAATCTCGTTGAAAATACTGAAGCAAATTATAGATTTGTTACACTTTATGCTTATTGGTCATCAAATAACTATAATATTGTTATAGATTATAGGGATCATCTTGATACTTCATATGCTGGAGATAATGGAGATTCAATTGAAAGATATGGTTCAACATCTGTAACCAATAAAGAAGCAATTGACTCTGCTATTACAAATGTATATTTTGATGATGAAGATTTTGATTTAACATTAAATCAAGCAATTCCAACAAGAATTGGTTATGACTTTGTTGGTTGGTCATTCTTCTATTTAGACAAGTCAATATTTAGCACAAATATTGATCACGATACAAATAAAATGACCAATGGTGACCTTTATAAGTATAATGGTCTTACAATTCGTGAAAGTTCTTATGTGCTTGGTATGCCAACTGTTACTGAAAATTACTATAGTCTTGTTGGTATGGGTCAAAACTTTACAATATCTACCATTATTTCACTTTATACAAGTGGTAATTTGATTCAAACAGGTGGATATGACAGATTAATTACACAAAATGAGTTCTTTAACGATACAGAAGGTGATGGAAATCACTATGTATATATTTATGCACTTTGGAGAGCTCAAACATTTAGTATTAATGTTAACTTAAACATTGATAAAGAAGATCTTATTAATAGATATGATCAAGATAGTGCATATTCAATTGGTTTCTATAAATATGATGAAAGTCCTGAACCTACAACTGATAAACCTGTTGGCTATGTTGGTATTGATTCATTGTTTGTAAGACAAAAAGCAAATCAAACAAGAATTAATAATTATGCTGATGTGTTTACTGATGTGGTTTCTAACTTAACATTTGTTATTTCATTTGATGAAGATTTCACAACTGCAAGATTCAATGATCCAAATGAAACCAATGTAACCTCATATTTCTATTTGAAAGATTTATTTGCAGTTTCTGCAGGATATCATTTGATTAATTGGTTATATGATTCACATGATTACACAGCAGATATTATTGCTAATACTCTTGAAACAGCATTTAACTATCATGGTCAAATTGAACACAAAAACATTACTGGTTCACAACTTATTCAATCAGATAGTTCATTGTTTGATATTGATATGTATAACAAGTTGTATAATTCAGATTATAAGGATATGACAAATACAACTAAAAACAGTAATATCTTTGAAACCGATAACTATAACTCACTTGATAGTCTTGATGATAGTGGTGAAAGTTCTAACTTTGGTTATATTAAAATTGGTTCAGAATATCATTATCTTGTTTCTGATTATGTTGATGAAAACACAAATTATAAATATGATGTTGCTACTGAAAAATATCACTTATACTTTATTCATGAAGGTATTAAATATTTTGTAATATTTAAAGTGGGTAATGTTCATCTTGTAAATGACTTTACATATCTATATTATCCTGCAAGTGCTGCTTCTAAATATGTTATTAGATATAACTATGAAGGTGAACCATATTATGTTGCAAATAATGTTTATAGTGAAATGAAATATGTAAATATTACAGCTTCAATTTTTGCATCGTTAAGCAATACAAGTGCAACACAAGATTTAACTGCATCTGGCAAAAAATTTGATATGGTTAACAATGTTGGTAATGAATATTTATCATTTACCACTAGACAATTTACTGTGTATGCTCACTGGAAGTTGAAAACAGCATCAAATGAAGACTTTGTTCTTAATTTCAGCAATATTAATAATGTGAATGAAGAAATTGAAGGTCAAAAAGTAAAAGGTGATGAAACCAACCCAGGTCTTGCAGGTTTCTATACAGTTTATACTGGAACTGCAGATAACAGAAGTGCTAGTCCTGTTGCTCAAACTGTTAATGTTGACAACACTAACACACCTGCTGTTTATGGATATTCATTGCCAGGTCTTGATTATAATTATAGTTTCTATGATAATTTGGTGTTTGATATTATTCCATTCCATAATGGAAGATTCTTAACTGATCTTTGTATTGATTTTGACAGAATTGAAGATTTTGGTGGTGATGCTGGTTATAGTTACTCTAAGGTAACAACTGGTTATCATACTGTTAGATATAGACTTAACTTTAACTTTGAATGGTCTAATACTGAAGATGTTAAAACAAATACAATATTAATCACGACAGTTAGACTTTTGAAACTTGTTCCTTCAACAGGTTTGTATAGTGATATGTTTAGTTGTAAATTTGTTAGAACAAATAATTCAACTGGTGCAAAAATTTCACTTGATGACACCGATTCAAAATATCAAGACTTACTTTCATATTTGTCAGTAATTGATTCTGTAAGTTTTAGTTCTTCACTTGGAATGTTTGATATTTCAGATTTCAAGGGAGTTGACAGTGATTTCTATGGCAGAAGAGATGTTAATATGATTACTTTTGCTATGAAGAATTTGTTAAGCTCTGTATATGTTTCAGCAAAATATTCTGTTCAAACATATCAACTTGACATTCACCACTTATTTGATGAAAAGGGTGATACATTGATTCAATCTACTGGTGATAAATCAATTTATGCAACTCAATATACTCAAATGCAAGCGGGAATGGAATATGATGCTGAAAATTCATTTGATTCATCAACTGCTTGGACCGATACTACTCCAACTGGTAAAAACCAAACACTTGCAACTATACCTGTAGATTTGGCAAATAGAACAACATATAATGTGCCTTATGGATACTTTATTTATGGTGTCTATTATGCTTCACCACTTAAAGGATATAGGCCAATGGATGGTTATTATGGAGAGTTAACCAATCCTATTGGTTATACAGGAACTTCAAGTCATGAATTTGATGGTTTTGAATTTATTTATATTGAAGGTAACTATGTAAAAGGACCTGGTGGAAAATCTGAACTTATTTTAAATGGGGATGGCTCTGATATAAGAGTTGATCAAGGTTCGCCACTTCTTGGTTCTTCGGTTACATTCCCAACAAAATCTATTAGATTTAATAAGTCCTTCTATGCATTTAAAGGATGGTTTGAACTTGGTGTGTTAACAGGAAATGGAACATATCAATTTGATATGTATGATAAGACTGATGAAGCTACATATATTAATAGAAATATCACATTATATGGATATTATTATTCAAGCAACACTCCAACAAACTTGCAATTCTATACATGGAATGATGACTGGAACGAAAACTCACCAGCATATTTGCCATACACAAACAATGCTAGTGAATATACACTTTCTGCAAAAGAAGACTTCAGCTCTTATATTGTTAATGAAAATGGATATTTGGCTCCAGGAAGAGTTCTTTCTGACTCTGTGTTTATTGATGATCAAAATAGAGTAGTGTTAAAATCACAAATCGATTATGGTGTTGATTCAAGTAAATTTAGCTTAGACAACTTTACAACATTTGAAATTACAACAAGTGATATTAACACATTAAATAATATTTTAAAGACATATTGGTATTATAAGAAGACTTATAACATTCTTTATACTACTGAGATTTCTGATGCTCCTAAACCAACATACATTAAGTATGACCCAGGTGTTAACACTGAGTATTCGTATGTTGAGGCTAGAGGTGAAATTGTTAATACTGAGGAATATAATTTATTCTTAAATCAAATGGCATCTGATTATACAAAACTAGCAACTTTGACAATTTTTGAATCACCAATTGGAGATGAAGTTGGTTCTGTTAGAATTAATGGCGGTGATGTTGCACTTTATTATAGTGATTCACTTGAAGAGTATTACTTCTTGAATCCATTAACTAACACATATTATTCATTTGTTGATGGTGAAATTGAAGTTGTTAAAACAAGACTTATTCCAGAAAAGAATGCCTTCTATTATTATGATAATGCCGGTAAAGTTGTAAAAGTTAGAATTTCATCTTCTGCTGATATGACTAGTGCATCAATCAATGTTTGGGATTCTGTTGCTGGAGATTATAAGAAGATTGGTGGTACAGATGATTATTTAACATATTCACTTCAACAACAAACAGAAACAACTTATGATTATCTTGGTGCTGAACTTTATTACTTAGTTGGTTCTGGTGATAGTGCTAGATATTATAAATATCATAGAACACCTGAAGAAGAATATGATGATACTTCATTCTTGACACAGTATAAACCAAGATATTATGTTGAGGTTAGTGGAACAAAATACTATACAATGCTTCATAAAACTGGTGGCGACTCAAGAGTTGCTTATAAGTTGTATGATAGAAATGGTAGTCCATCTGCGGTTGATGGTTCAATTGTTACATTAAATAACTATTATGTTGTGTTTAATGATGAATATAAGCCAATTTATTATCAAGAGAAACTTGATGCAAATGGTTCAAAATATATAAACCCATTTATCAATCCAAACACAATTACTCTTAATTATAAAGGTATGGATATTTTGTGTTACTTTGACTATCAAAATAACTCAAAGACATATGGTTTGTATGAATCATTTAATCCAGATGCAACATCTTCAACTGAAAGATTTGACAATAATGTTCTCTTTAAGTATCAAATTTATACTCCAATAAATAAAAACTATGCTCTTAATGCAAGAGCTAATGGAAATGTATGGGAGTCATCTGATATTACTCTTAATGCATTCCCAAGTTATAATATGGATGATTGGTATGGTAATCCAGAATTTGTTTTACTTGGATATTTGAATGTTTCTGATATGGATATTCAAACAATGAAGAGTGGAACTGTTGAGGGTGGAGAAGATGCATTCTCAGATTCTGAGTTTGAATATCTTTCAACAATTAATCATATTGTAAGAACAGCTGATTATGAAAAATATTTAAGAGGTGATGTTGGTGCAACATATGACACTGCAAGATTTGCAACCATTAACTTTACAACTAACCAAGTTGATATTAATGGTCATAACATAAGTTTGCTTTATGATAGTACACTTGCAAAATATTGCTTTGTTGATGAAACTTCACTTGATGAAGTTAAACCAAACTATTATTTCAGCACAGCAACTTCTAATATCGTTCTTGATAAAAATGTTAGTGGTTCAAGAGTTGAGTCTGAATATACTTATGTTCCTGGGCTTCAACAAATTGTTAACACTGAACAATATCAAAACTATATAAACAATGGAAATGTTGGAAGTTATGAAGTTCTTGCAAATGTTAACTTAGTTACTAAGTCAATTTCAACAACTTTCCATAGTGCAACTATTGCTTATAGTGGTGGTGAATATGTGATTACAGTTGCAAAAACGGCTGGTAATGAAGTGACATATTATTTAGCTAGAACAAAGAATATTGTTCAAATTAAAGCCGCTAGTGGTGGTCAAATTTATACTGCATTTGAAAATTATATTAACACAAGATTTAGTGGTGGTTCACAAGCTGCACTTAAAAATGCAATACTTTCTGCACTTACAAGTAAGATTGTTCAATTCTCACTTGGAAACTTGCTCAAATCTCCACTCTTTGTTGAAAGTTATCAACTTAGCACCTTAGATCATAAGACAATTGAAAAACTCACAATGAGAATCAATGTTGAATTTGTGTTTGAACATGCTGAAATTATTCAATATGGTCTTCTTAGCTATTGTTCATCTGTTCCTGGACTTGCTGTTCAGGTGGGTGAAAATTCTGACCATACACCAATTTATAGAATTTCATTATCAACATCCTATACTTATGAATTTAACTTGATTACTAAAAAGACACAAATTAACCAAAATATATATGCTATACCGGTTTATGTGCAAGATGTTATTAAGTTTACCGATGAGTCAGTAGATTATACTGCAGGTGGCAGTTTGTTTACTGTTGATTTTGATAAGATGAATGTTTCACACTTTGATATTGATAGTCAAAAGGTTTATGCATCAAAATATATGTGGACATTAGATCCACTTCCAGCAAACCCAACAAACGAAGAGAAGGATCTTTATAACTCTTTGGCTGTTAATGCGGATTGCTTGAGATTTACTATTTTAGATGCTAATCTTTATGATGATCTTGTTAAGTCTGAAATTGGCTGTGATGTAAAACTTGACACATTGATAGCTGAAAATGGTTTGGATATTTACTCAGAGGCTGAATTTGAATTTGATTCAACTGATGGTTTGTGGAGTGTATCTGAACACAATGCACAACAAACAATAAATGTTTCTGGTTTAGAAGATGGTGATTATTATGTGCTTTCGTTCTATTATCAAATTGGAACTTCACAAAACACAAATCACCATATTCAAAGAGTAGGTAACAACATTATTAAAGTTTCTGTAAGTTCAGGCTTAATTACTGGTTGTTCTATCTTTGATAATCCAAAAATGGCTAAAATTTAATAAAATTTAGTCAAAAATATATAAAGGCATAGGCGGTTACCGTCTATGCCTTTTTGTGTTTCATAAAAAGTGAAATTTGTCAAGTATGTTTTGATATATTTTTTGAGTTTGTGCAAATCGTTGAAATTTTAAATTTGTTGTCGAAAATTTTTTTATTAATGAAATTTTTTTTCTGCGAAACTTGGCTTATTTTCGGCATTTAGGGGGTATTATAGTTTTTTAAATATAATTATATAATAATAACTATAATAATAGGGTATTTTTTGGAATAAAAACCTTATGTAATCTCTTGTAAAAACTGGCTTTTTTTGATATACTAACAGAGTAGAATATTATCCCTATTTATTGATAATTTGCGGATTAATATCAAATAAAAACAAAAGAATTTGAGAGAGGAAGTTCTTATGAAAAAATTAAAAAAATCAGTTAAAGCCCTTATTATTTCAGGAGTTTCAGTGCTTTGTGTTCTTGCGATTGTGCTTGGACTTGTTTTTGGTTTGAGAAAAGATAAACCTGGCGATAACAATCCTGTAACACCAATCCCAGATCCAGCTATTTCTGCTGATGCATTAAATGAGTTTAATGATGCACAAGATGCATTGATTAATGCTATCAATTTGAATAATAAAAATATTGATATTATTCAAAATTTAGATAGTAATTTTGTTGTGTCTAATAATTATGATATCAACGAAATTGTAGAAGTGTCTGAAAAATATATTGTTATTGAAGATAATATGGATTTATCTATGACAGTATATGTTAAAAAATCTGATGGTTCTATGGTGTCTGTTGAAACATTATTAACAAAAGAAACTGGTTATACTAACTTTACAGTTTGTTCTGTTAATAATGGCTATGTTTTATATTCATATTCATATATTAAAAATGAGACAACATATGATAGATATGAAATTGCTAAAATTTCTGAAAATCCAGTAGTTGTTAATGGTTTTGATGTAAAATATTTACCAGACACTTCAATACTTATTAATGACGAATATACTGATTTTGACTTAGAACTTAAAGAATCATATTATGTATTTTTCTTCGGTAAGGAATTAAGTTCAACTTTTGTATATGATATTTATACATATACTTACACAAATTCGTATGTTAATGATAATGATTTGGTAAAAGTTGAATCTGTTGATATTGAAGAATATGATTGTGATTTCAAAAGTAATTATTACTTTGTTTCTGATTTAGATAATATTACTTATGTTTGTTTCAATAGTGTTGCTAACAAATTGGAAAAGTTTACTTTATCAAATGAACTTTTAAACAAATATTCAGTTCATGTTTTGAAGAATGGTGTGTTTGTTGAAATATCAACTCTTTATGATTCAATTGATGAAGCAATCAATAATCCTATGTCAGTAAAAGTTGATGCTAGTCAATATTTTGTTTATACATATAAATTTTATAATTTTGAAACAGATAGTTTTGTTGATTTTAATCTCCCAAATGGATTTATGAAAGCAACACTTGTTTCGCATATTGATAACTTCTTTGTTTTATATTATCAATCTACACAAGATTTTATTTTAAAATCAGCTGGTAAGATTGCATATTATAACTCTTCAAATTTAAGCGAAGTTATTTCTTATGACTCTTCCTCTAAAAATGATGTTATTTTATACTCAAATGTAGATTCATTTTTAACAACAAATTCTATTTATTTAATGAATGATGGTGCTATTGATAGAAAAGTTGTTGATATTTTAAACATTAATGATGTTGAATATAAAATCATTAGTAAATATTTCTATTCAGATATATTTGTTGTTAAAAATACAGATGTAAAAGATTTCGAACAATATTCATTCATGAATATGAAAGGTGAATTTGTTTTAAATACAACTTATAGACAAGTTGTTGAATATCCAGATGGAATTTTCTTTGCAAGAGATGCTGAAGATAATATCGTTACAATTAATTCAAAAAATCTTCTTTCTGGTAATACAAATCCAACAGAAATTGATGACATTAATAAAGGTGCAACTAATAATTCACTTTTATTTGTTGGTTATGGTTTATATGTTCGTGAGAAAGATGAAATTAAAACAATTTTCACTTATGATGGTTCAGTATTATTTGATGAAATTAAAAATTATGAAATAATTTCAATGAATACCGAAACACTGGTAAAAATTACTTTGAAAGATGATTCTATTGAATATTATTATCAAAAAGGTATTCTTAATAGATCTGGAGGTTCAGGTGGTGAATCATCAGATGGAGGTTCAGGTGGTGAATCATCAGATGGTGGTTCAGGTGGTGAATCAACCGGAGCATCTAAACCACTTCAATTATCAAAAAATACAGTTTCTACTTATGGTGATACAAGTTTAGGAACTTATGAAGACTATTATTATAATGGTTATTATTCAGGTTATGTTAGTTTATCACATACATCTGGTTCAGGTGGACATACACAGGCATTAGTTCATGCAACATATGGTTTCCTTCCAACTGGTGGTGCAATTTCTTGTGTTGCTGATGGAACTGAAGATGCTGGTATCTCATATTCAGTAACTTTAAATGCTAGTTCGTGGAGTATGTCAGTTGCTTGTGAACTTGATGATACTGGTCTTAATTACAAGCCATATTTGTATAGTGATGGCTCATATAAGTCAATGAAAGTTGATTCATATGACTATTATCGTGGTAGTGCAGACTTATATTTCAACTTTGCATTTAAAGATGTTACAAATTATTATTCATGTGGTGACCTTGATGGTGAAGAAGCAAATTATATGGATGTTACTTGCAAAACATACACAATTTCATGTAATAAGCAAAGTGGTTCTGGTGGAACAAGTTCATTTACTGTAACATATGCAACAGGTTACTCAGTTTCTTCAATTTCTGTTCCATCTAGAACTGGTTATTCTTTCCAAGGTTATTATACCTCAACCGGCGGTGGTGGAAGATGTGTTGTAAATGCTTCTGGTGGAATTGAAACAAGTTCAGTATATTTTACAGATGACGACACAATTTATGCTTATTGGTATGATAACACAGGTCCTGTGATTCATAGAACAACTTATACACAAGATGGAACAACAGGTTTTTATTGCTATGCTTATGTAACTGATAATAGTGCTGGTGTTAACAGAGTTCAATTTCCAACATGGACAGATTCAAACGGTCAAGATGACCTTAATAAGAGTTGGGGAGATGCTTCTGCTTGTTCAGGAACTTCTGGTTCTTATACAGTTAATAATACATCTTATAATTATAGATTCCATGTTAAGAGATCTGATCATAACAATGAATGGGGTCCTTACACTGTGCATGTATATGCATACGATAACAATGGAAATGTATCCAACTCCGCTGCGGCTATGAGTTCTGGTCAATTCTATTTTACAATTTCAATCACGGCTGGAAATTATATTTCATCTGCATATTTGTCTTCTTCATCAAACCAAACATCTGGTGTGACATCTGGAAGTTTTGCATATGGCTCAACTGTTTGGGCTCATGCTTATGAAAATACAAACACATATCAATATACATATACAATTGGAAACTTCTCTGAAAGCAGCACAGGTGACTTTAGTGGTGGTATAGCTGGATTTGTTGCTTCTGGTTATGGTAATGGAAGCATTTATCAAAGAAAATTTATTGTAGGTGGTGGTGGTAACACAACACTTACAATTGCTGCAACAAGAGATTATACATCATACAATATTTACTGTAATGAAAAGGCACCTGGCAGCACTGATGTAAAACAATATACATATAAATATAATCCAAATGCTCAAACTAAAACAATTTACTCTCCAACAAGAGGTGGTTATACATTCTCAACTTGGGGAATTAGATCTGGTTATAACACAAGTGGAACTGCTTCATCAATTTCAAGCAAAACAACACTTAATATTCCAGCTGGTGCATACGGAAATATTTATCTTGATGCATCTTGGACAGGTAATACTTATAAAATTAAGTATAATGCAAACCAAGGACCTGCAATTTCTGAAAGTTCTTATACAGTTCAAGAAACTCAACAAACAAAAACACTTGCTAGTCCAACCAGAAATGGTTATGACTGGTCAAGTTATACAATTACCACAAATACAAGTTATGCAGATTCTTCTGTAAGTTCAAAAACACTTACTATTCCTGGAAGTGCATATGGTGATATTACTGTTAGAGTTAACTGGACAGGCAAAACTTATACTGTAACTTATAGTACTGATGGTGGAAACACTATTTCTGGTTTCAACTATACAGTTCATGAAACAAATGAACAAACTTTTGATCTTGCAACTAATGCAACAAAAGTTGGTTACAAACAATATATGTGGGAAATCACAACAGGAACTTCAAACTATACAAGTTCTTCAAGTAATGCTTATATTTCTGATTACTTTGTTATGAAGATTCCTTGTGATGCTTATGGTAATATCACATTAACTGCAAGATATAATCCTATTCCATATACAATTAGAGTTTATAACTTCAACACACTTGCTGCTACTCATAATGTTGTTTATGATGAGTGGGTTAACATTTCAACAGTTACAGACAAAACCGGCTACAAGTTTAATGGTTGGTATGTTAACTATAATAGAAGTGAAGGTTATGGACAATATAAGACTTCTGAGTCTGGTTCTGCAACTAACATCACCAGCACAACAACCGTTTATGCTGGTCCTTACTTCAAAAACTTAACAACTCAAGCAAATGCTGTTATTGATATTCAATCATCTTATACAGCAAATACTTATACTATTGCTTATGCACTTGATGGCGGTTCTCATTCACAAACCCCAACATCTGCAACTTATGATTCTAAATTTACTGTTGCTAATCCAACAAAAACTGGTTACACATTTGCTGGTTGGACAGTTTCAGGTATGGATTCAACATCACACCAACTTGGAACTTTAAATTCAACATTAACAGTTGTTCCTGGTATTAAAGATACAGAATTTAGAAACTTAACATCTGTTAATGGCAATACAGTTACATTTACTGCTGTTTGGGCAATTAACAGTTATTCTTACACTTATGTAACATCTGTTGATGATAACGGAAAAGTTTCAGTTTTATCATCATCTGTTAATTATGGTGTTGAATTTGAACTTTCAAGTCCAACTAGAACTGGTTATTCATTTGCTGGTTGGAATATTTCAGGTATGGACTCAACAACCCATGTGATTGGTGGTTCAAACAAAACTGATACATCTCTTTCTGGTTCAACTGCAACCAAATTTAAAAACTTAAGAGCAACATCTGGTAGAGTTGTGTTTGATGCAACTTGGTCAGTTAACTCTTATTCAATTTCTTATGCTGGTGGTGGTACTGTTTCATCAAAACCAACAACAGCAAATTATGACACAGAAATTACTGTTTCAAATGCAACAAGAACTGGTTACACCTTTAAAGGTTGGACAATTACTGGTATGACAGCTACAACCAACTTTATTGATGGGGTAAAATCTGGTGTTGATTCTGTTTCTGCTTCATTTGCAACAAAATTTAGAAACTTAACTTCTGTTAAGAACGGCACAGTTACATTTACTGCTGTTTGGGAAGCTAAGAGATATAATGTAAGATACTTCTATGCTAGTTCTGGAAAATATTCTGATATTAACAAGAGTGCAAACTATGAAAATGTTGTTAGTGCAGGGGAATTGACAGACTTCGGTGGTGTTAAATATGAAAATATTGCTGTTTATGGCGGTGAATATACAATCAAAGCTGATTGTGATGCAGATATGATTCCTGCAGGAACAAACTTTGTTGGTTGGCACTTGTCTGAAACACAATATTCATCAGCAACAAATCTTACAAAAAACAAAGATAAAGGTGCTAAAATCACTACATCTTGGTCATATACTCATGATATTTATATCTATGCTGTATATGAACTTAAAACTTATACTTACACACTTGTAACTCCAAACTCATCTGAAAGTTATTTGGCAACAAACCTTAACAAGGTTAGCACATACAAAGAACAAACTGCTTTGACTATTCAACCTGGTCAAACATTTGGAACTTCTTATGATAACACTGTTAAAGGACATTCACTTGTAGGTTGGTATTACACAACTTCTAAACTTGCTTCTTCTGCAACAGTTGGTTCTGCAACTATGTTTGAAGATACTGTTTTTGAAGATTTTAGAAATGCATCATTCTATTTGTATGGTTATTACAAACAAAATGATTATAAAATTCATTATTACACAACATTTGATTCAACAGTTGATAAAGATGCAAATGAAAACATAACTGGTTATCATGCTCTTCAAACAAAATACTTCACTCATCAAGCAGTTTCATCTGCAACATTTAACTCAACTTATGAACTTGTTGCACTTTCAAACAAACAACAAACTGCTGACTGGCCAGAACAAAGAACAACACCTTATGGTTATGTGTTTATGGGTTGGTGGATCTTCACTTCACCTCAAACAAACATCACACTTGCTGATCAATCTGCTGAAGATCAAGAAGATTGGGAAAAACAAGCAAACTGTGTAAATCTTACAAGTTATGATTACCTTAAAAACGGAACTCTTGTAACTTTGGATTATCCATATGGTCACCCTGGAAATACTCCAACAATGGTTATTTCAAACTGGGCGGTTAACACAGATGTTTATGCTTATGCTTGTTATGTTCCTAGAGCTTATCAAGTTTATTATATGTTCCCAACATATAAGGAAAGTGATGCTACAACATATCCATATGAATCAATTGAAGAAGTTGCTTATCTTGGATTTAAGAACACAATTTCTGCTGAACTTGGCATCACTGCTGGAAGTTTGACATATGATCACTTTAATGGTGAAATTTATCAAAAATATGTTCTTAACCAAATCTTAGATGAAAACAATAGAGAAATCTATACTGGTTTCATTACTAGGAAATATAAATATTTGCAAACATTTACAACTCTTGCTGAAAACGATATCTTAGATAAGACTGACCACAAACTTTATGGTGCAACTCTTATTGGTTGGATTGTTAGTGAAAACTTAGGTATCAAACAAGAGGATATGGTTAAAGATGAAATCGATTGGCTTCCTGGGGAAGAAACCATATTTGATTACTGTGATCCAGATGACAACACAGTGTTTAGAGCTTATGCATTCTATGAACTCTCAGTTTACAAAGTTCATTATTATGTTGCTAAAACATATAATGTTGTTAACAATGTTACAACTGCAAACTATAAAGCTTTAAAACTTTATGGCGAAACTGTTGAAAAAGTTGCAACAATCATCTATGGTGATAAATTTGAACTTTATCGTTTTGATGATGATGATCCAACAAAAGCTAGAAGAGATTTCAATAGAGCAATGAACTTCTATACTAATGGTCTTCATATTGACAAGTGGAGCCTGGTTTCAAAACCTGGATTCCCACAAGGACAGATTGCTGGAACGGATGCAAATCTTCAAGATCAAACCGCTTGTAACAACTGTTTAAATGGTCATGGCAATATTGAACCACCAGATTTAATCAAAATGTCTGCTCGTCAAAATTGGTATGACAAGAGACAAATGTATGAAGTTGATGCAACTAATAATGAAAAATATTATCATTATTATGCAAGTGCATATTATGATTATACAAATTACTTGCTTCAATATTATGATATGACTGATGCAAACATTAACTATTCAGCTTATATTAATGATTTTGCTTCAACATATAATGGCAATACAGTTTACAACCATTTGCACTTCGAAAATAGTGGTGCATTTGACACAACTTATGATGTTCCAATGCTTACAGATGGAACAAACCCTCATAGTTATCCACCAATCGGATACGATTTCGATAAGTGGCATGCATATTATTATGATTGGGACGAAAACAACAACTATGTTATTAAAGAGTATGGACTTGGTTATATAACTGAAGTTGATGACAAGTTATGGCATTTGCCTTATGACTTTGTTCTTTATGCTAGTTATAAACCAGAAGAACATACAGTTACTTATAAACTTCCTAAGAATAATAAAGTGGGAATGGCAAACAATACTGCAAATTATTATTCTAGTACCGGTACAGGCGGGGTAACTTCTACCGTATTTACTTATAAGTTTAACGATTCATTTGTTGTTCCAACATATAACCTTGTTGGTTATACACTTGTTGGATATTATATTAGTGATACTGAAGTTACTAACAAAACTTTAGCTACTACTGATATTACAGTTACTACAAATCCATGGTCTTATGACTCACAAACTTCTATTCATGGTTATACAGCTGCTCAGCTTACACAAGATTGGAATGCTGGTAACTCATTCTTATTTAGATATAATAAAAATGTTTATGCTTATGCAATTTATGTTGTAGAAACATATTCAATTAGCTATTATGTTCCAAATTCTAATGATATTACTGTTGTTCACGACTTTAACGACTTCTATAACCTTACTAAGACTGTTGAAAGCAGACTTGTAATTGAATTTAATTTCAATGATACATTTACTGTTCCAACAATTACATCTTACAATGGTTTAACATTTGTTGGTTGGTCTGTTCATTTTGATAATACTAATGTTACAGAAGAATATTTGCTTTCTTATCAACAAAACAACACGGCAACAAAATGTTCATGTTCGGTAAATTCAACAACTTGTGATTGTCAAAACGGAACAACTTATAATCAAAAATGGACAGCTGGAAACTCATTTGTTTGGAGATATACAGATAATATTGCTGCTTATGCTGTGTTTACAGAAAATACTTATGCTGTTAACTATTATGTTCCACAAAACAACTTAGTAGGTTCTGCAAACTCTGTTAATAAGTATGTTTTACATTCATCTGCTGCACCTGTGTTTAACAACAACTTTACAGTTAAAAATGTAACCTTAGTTGGTTATACATTTGTAGGTTGGCATATTAGCACATCTGCAATTTCAAGCAAATCATTAGTTACAACTGATGTTACAACTGGTTATTGCACCAGTTTACAAAATGGCTATTATAAAACAAGTATTACACTTGAAGATGATAGCACTTCAAGTTATGACTCAGCTCTTTATAAGCAAGATTGGAACACTGGTAAGTCGTTCAATTGGAGATATACTACAACAATTTATGCTTATGCTGTTTACACTGTAAATGAAAGAAGCACTCAATATCAAATCAGCTACTTTATTCCACAAAATAACAAAGTGGGAATGGCTAATGATATTAGCAAATATAATTCAGTGGCACATTACACTGAAACTTATGATTTCAATGCTTCATTTAGTCCACTTACACCTTCTGATGATTCATGGGTAGGTCTTGTTGGATATACATTTATGGGTTGGTATATTTCAACCACAAAACTTTCAACTGGCTCAATTACTGCATTCACAAATGTTTACTTAGATAACACATATCAAGTAAATGCTGCATCTGATTCAGTTACTGTTTCTTGTGATTGTAAGATTTCTTCTCATACTTGTGTAAGTGGTTGCACTTGTGCTAATGCTGGTGTTCAAACCTGTGTTTGCACAAATGATACCGATTATAAACAAGATTGGGCTAATGGAAATACTTTCTATTTTAGATATAGAACAGATGTTTATGCTTATGCATATTATGTTGCTGAAAATTATACAGTTAACTACTTTGTTCCAAATAACAACTTAGTAGGTTCTGCAAACAACATTTCAGCTTACACAAGTTCTGCTTATCAAACAGTTAGCATTAACTTTAACCAAAGATTAACAGTTAAAAATGTTAGCTTGGTTGGTTACACATTCCAAGGCTGGTATGTATCAAGTTCACCACTTACTGGAAATGTTTCTGATATTATTGCAACAAATTATGAGTTGCATTATCAAATCAACTATCCAAGTGCCGATCGTGCAATTGTTACTGATGCTAGTATTGGTGATGATGATTATAATCAAAACTGGACAAGAAATAATTCATTCTATTATAGATATAGATCAAATATTTATGCTTATGCTTATTACACCGTTAATGAAATTGAGCAAACTGAAGAAAAAATTGATTACACAATATATTATTATGTTCCAACAAACAACTTAGTTGGATCTGCTAATAAGATTTCTAAATATACAACATCTGAATTTACATCATATAGTCTTAACTTTAATGATTCAGTTTCACCAGTTGTTGTTTCACTTGAAGGTTATATCTTCAAAGGTTGGTATGTGTCTAAGACAAAACTTGCAAACACTGCAACTTTGACAACATTTACAAACGAATATTTAGATAACACTTATCAAGTTAATACTGTAACTGATCAAGTTTCAATTTCTTGTGATTGTAAGATTTCTTCTTCACATTCTTGCGATTCTGGATGCAGTTGTGCAACAAACGGGGTACAAACTTGCACATGTGCATATTCTTCAGACTATAAACAAGATTGGACAAATGGATCTACATTCTACTTTAGATATAGAAGTGATTTATATGTTTATGCATACTTCGAAGAAGAAGTTTATGATGTAAACTATCTTGTTCCAAAAGATAATAAAGTTGGTTCAGCAAACAATGTTGCAGAATATACAACATTTGATGTTATTCCAACCAAATTTAACACAAACTTCTCAGTTTTAAATATTACACTTGTTGGTTATACTTTTGAAGGTTGGTATTTATCTAGAACACCACTTACAACTGAAACAATTTCAAGAGTAACAAATGCTGAATGGATTCTTGACAACTATCAAGTTAATACTCCAATCTTTAGTTCAACTATTGATGATGATAGCTTGATTGCAAATAATGCATACTTGCAAAATTGGACAAAGAATGCTTCATTTAACTTCAGATATAGAGATGATATTTATCTTTATGCTTTCTATACAGTTAATACATACAATGTAAAATATTATATGCCTGACACTAATGCTGTTGGACAAGCAAATGTTGTTTCTAAGTATGAAGAAATTGAAGGTTTATCTGAAATATTTAATATTGTTGAATATAATGGATATTATCCAGTTCTTGCAAATTCTATTCAAGGTTATACTTTCCATGGTTGGTTCATCTCTGTTGGTGCACCAACAACAGCAACTTCATTATCTCAAATCACAGCTGCTGCATATTTAACAAAATATCAAACTAACTCTTCAGGTCAAACTACTGCTGTTGGTTCTGATAGTGGAATTGGTGATGTTAAGTATCAACAAAACTGGTCACAAAATAATGGATATGTTTGGAAGGCTGACGGCAAGAATGAAGAAAATCGTGAACTTGGTGGATATGTTCTTGAAAATATCATTGAAAGAGAATTCTATTGGAGATATACAGATGATGTATATGCTTATGCAGTTTATACTGTAAATGAAAATAATGTTACAAAATATAATGTATCTTATTATATTCCAAAAGATAACAAAGTTGGTTCAGCAAATGTTATTGCAAATTATCAACAAGTTTCACTTGCTAATTCTTACACAAAAGTAAGTTTCAATGATACTTACAAAACTTATACAACAGCTCTTATTGGTTACACATTCCAAGGTTGGCTTGTTTCAAGCACACCACTTACTGGAAATGTTGATAGGGCAATCAATGAGTATTTAACTCAATATCAAACAGGTCATCGTATTGATCCTGTTATTGATTCAGAAGTTGGTGCAACTTATCAACAAAACTGGACAGTTAATGGTGCTTATACCTGGGTTAATCCAGAAGGATACAAAAATGATGCAACATTTGAAAGATCATTTGTTTGGAGATATACATCAGATATTTATGCTTATGCATACTTCACAGTAAATGAAAATAACTATGCAAATTATAGAATCAGTTATTATGTTCCAACTAACAACTATGTTGGAACTGCAAATGACATTTCAAAATACACAACAAGCCCATATAGAACCGAAACAATTAACTTTAATGCTACATTCAGCCCATATACAGCTGAACTCATTGGTTATACATTCCAAGGTTGGTATATTTCATATTCAAAACTTTCATCTGGAATGATTTCTACTTCTAATATCACAAAAGAAATTATTACTAACACTCAAACAAATTCTTCTGCAGGTGTTCCACTTGATGCAAATAAGTTGATCACTCAAACTGCTGATGAATATGAACAAAATTGGAATGTTGGTCAATCATTTGTTTGGAGATATACAAGAAGAAATACAGATCAATCTTATGATATTTATGCATATGCTGTTTATACTGTAAATGAACACAATATTGAAAAATATAGAGTTTCATATTATGTTCCAAACAGCAACAAAGTTGGATTTGTAAACTCAATCGCAAATTATACACCAGCTGAATATACACATACTGTAAAAAATTATAATGAATATATCACCACAGAAGTTGTATCTCTCACAGGTTACACATTCCATGGTTGGTATGTTTCTGATACAAAACTTACATCATACAATATCGGTGGTGTAACAAAAGAATATTTAACAAACAATCAAGTTAACGGTGCTAGTGGAAGCACAACAATCACACCTGATACAGGTATTCATATTGATTATCATCAAGACTGGACAGGTGGTAACAAGTTCTATTTCAGATATAGAAATGACATTCATGTTTATGCATACTATACAGCAAATGAATATACAGTTACATATTATGTGCCAAACAACAACACTCAAAATCAAATCAATAACTTGGCTAATTATTCTGCTGTTTCTGGTTTAGCTTCTGCTTATACCACAACAAACTTCAACACACTTTACAGCACACTCTCAACAGTGTTAGAAGGTTACACATTCTTAGGTTGGTATATTTCTGTTGGAAGCCCACTTGCTTCAGGTTCTGCACTTACAGCAGTTACTCCTGACGAATATTTAAACAAATATCAAACAAACACAGTAAAGGGCAGTGATGTTCCTGGTCAATCAGACTCTGCTTCAGTTCTTGGTATTAATTATCAACAAAACTGGAGACATAGTTTAGCATATGTATTTGGTTCACCAGATGGATATGTTAAGACAAGGGATTACGAAAGACAATTCTATTATAGATACACAGCAAATGTTTATGCTTATGCAATCTTTGCTATAAATGAAAATAACTATGATAATGAAGATACTTTCTATAACATCACATATTACATTCCAAACAACAACTTAATTGGAACTGCAAATGACCTTTCAAAATATTCTGCTGTATCACTTGGAAATGAATTTACAAAAGTTAAATTCAACCAAAATTATAAGACATATACAACAGCTCTTATTGGTTACACATTCCTTGGTTGGTATATGACATATTCTTATATTGATGATTATATGATGTCTGATTCAGATGTTTCAGTTCATTATTTAACTCAATATCAAGTTGGTTATCAAAAGAATGTTTCACTTAAAAATGATAGTCAAATTGCTAATGTAAATTATCAACAAGACTGGTCAACAGCTGATGCATTTACTTGGACCGATCCAGAAGGCTATACAAAATCAAGAACCTTTGAAAGAGAATTTGTATGGAGAGATACTGTTGATGTTCATGCTTATGCAGTATTTAGAGTAAATGAAAATTATACTGAGGAATATAGAGTTGCTTACTATGTTCCACAAAATAACCAAGTTGGATATATTAACAATCCAGCTAAATACACAACCAACCCTTATCACACAACAACAATCAACTTTAACGAAACATTTACAACAATTAATGTTTCTATGATTGGTTACACATTTAGAGGTTGGCATATCTCTTATGATAAACTCACTAGCGGAACACTTCCTGGAATTACTCAAGAAAGACTTGTTCACACTCAAACAGATTGTTCATTAAGTTCAAACAGAGTTGTTTTAACACAAGACAGTGAAGCTTATGAACAAGATTGGGCAAAAGATGGTGAATTTACTTGGAGATATACAAATAAAAACAATACTGAAGATTATGATATTTATGTTTATGCATACTACACAGTAGATTCTTATAACATTAAATATTATATTCCAAAGAACAACCATATTGGAACAGCAAACACAGTTGATCAATATCAACTTCAAAAAGACCAAGATCTTGTGTTTAATGAAAGATTCTATACTTTCACAACAGCACTTGCTGGTTACACATTCCAAGGTTGGTATATTTCTACAACTCCACTTTCATCTATTAACTTAACTGGATATACAGCTACTCATTACCCAGATAACTATCAAGTTAATACACTCTTTACTAACTTTGATACAGACAAATTAAACAAATCTGAAAGTTTGATTGGTGATTCAACAAATTATCATCAAAACTGGATTGAAAATGATGCATTTGTTTGGGTAGGAAAGAATGCTGGTGCAGATGTATTCAATTATAGAAGAGATAGAGAATTTGAAAGAGAATTCTATTGGAGATATACAACAAACTTATATGCTTATGCATATTTCACTGTAAACGAAAACAACAAAGATACATACAAAGTTTCATTCTATGTTCCAACAACAAACGAAGTTGGTTATGCAAACCACTTAGATATGTACACAGCTGGTGCATTTATTGAAATTGATATTAACTTTAACGAAACATTTGACTTTAAGTTCCTTCATAATGGACATGTGACCTCAGCACACGACCATGCAGAACTTATTGGACATGCTTTCAGAGGTTGGTATGTTTCTTATGAACCACTTAACAGTGGTATTCTTGGTGAAGATTATATTGGTGGTTATGGACCATATCCTGCAGTTTCTGTTGGATATGAATCAAACAGACAAGTAGATTGCACACTTGGCACAGGCAACTATGTTAATAAAGTGTCAGATTCTGCTTTGGCTGGTTCATATTATCAACATTGGGAAGCTACAAGCACATCATTCACATTTAGATATAACCGTGATTTATATGTTTATGCATATTACACAAGAGATGAAATTAAAGGTCAATATGATGTTTACTATTATGTTCCACAAAACAACTCTATTGGCTATGCTAATGACATTTCAAAATATACAATTGCAACACAATATTATAAGGAAACAATTACTTATAATACACAATTTAGTCCACTTGTTGTAAACTTCATTGGTTACACATTCCAAGGTTGGCAAATCTCTCTTAGAGACAAGATAACTTCAGGATATGTTGGTGAAGTATCAGACGGATATGTTCAAAATGGTCACCAAGAAAACAAACCTGGTGGTGATGTTGTTCTTGAAGATGATACTCAATACTTCCAAGACTGGACAGCTGGTTCAACATTTACATTTAGATATACTGTTGAAATTCATGCTTATGCATACTACACAGTTAATAACTATGATGTTAAATATTATGTTCCACAAAACAACAAAGTTGGAATGGCAAACAAAGTTGCAAATTATCAATTAGTTAATGGTTTAGATGCAACTTATAATTCAATTGACTTTAACAATTATTATAAGACATACACAACAAACCTTCATGGTTACACATTCCTTGGTTGGTATATTTCATTAGGTTCACCACTTACAAATGAACAATTGTCTGTTATCACACCAAAAGAACACTTACCACATTATCAAACAAACACCACAAGAGGTGATCGTGATGATGTTTATGGTGATCTTGTTGAAAGAAGCACAGCTCTTGGTAATAGTTATGAACAAAACTGGTCAGTTAATGGTGCTTATGTTTGGGTTGATCCAGAAGGTTATAACAATGTAAGACCTTATGAAAGAGAATTTGTATTTAGATATACTGATGATATTTATGCTTATGCTGTATTTGTTATTAATGAAAATTATACTGATAATTACAGAGTAAGATTCAGTGTTCCACAAGATAACCTTGTAGGTTCTGCAAATAATATTGATTCTTATATTGATAACTATTATTCAACAACAGTTAACTTCAATGATTTATTTGATCCAATTGATGTTACACTTGTTGGTTATACCTTTAGAGGTTGGTATATCACTCATGATCCACTTACTGATGCTGATAGTTTAACAGACTATACTAGAGAATATTTACCGCACTATCAAATCAACAGTACAGTTGAAAATTCATTTGAAATTGTTACTGATGCAAGAGCAGGTGGCACATATCATCAAAATTGGGCAGTTAACAGCACATTTAATTGGAGATATACTTACAAAAACACTGATCAAGACTATGATGTTTATGCTTATGCATACTTCACTGTTAACGAAAGAGATACAAAATATAACTTAACTTATTATTGGTCAGATGATAACTCAGTTTATTTGTCTGGCACAAAGAGAGGAATTGAATTTGCTAATGATATTCAATATTATTATGAAGGTGAATTCAAAAATTCTTATTCAGTTCAATACAACTTCAATGATGTTGTTGAACTTAGATATGATTTATTAGATCTTGATGGTTACACATTCCAAGGTTGGTTCGTAACAACAAGAAGACTTGATAAGACAGAACCTGCTATTTCTGGAATCACAAGACAATATCTTGTTGACGGATATGGCTGGAACGGAACAGAAAACTATCAAGTTAACACAACATATCTTAATGATCCAACCAATCCAGATTGGAGAAGATCAGACTCTTATATTGGTGATACAGAATATTATCAAGATTGGAAGAATGATGATGATCAAACATTCTACTTCAGATATAGAGCAGATATTTATGCTTATGCTCATTACACAGCAAATAAATATACAATTAAGTTCTATTATGCTGATTATAATTTTGATTCAGCTTATCATGGTACAAGCCATATTGATAATGTAAATGGACAATATGATGAGTATTACAATGTTAATACAAACTATAAACAATATGTTGAAATTGAAGTTTACTTCAACAAATCATTAATCCTTCCATATGCAACATATAACTTAAATGCTTATGATATTGCTAATGGAACACACTTAACACCTTATGGTTTTGACTTCTATTATTGGATTTTCTCTAGAAATGCTCAAACTTCAAGCACTATCTACAACACTCCAATTTATGGAAGTGGAACACAGTTCTATTCAGATGAAGCTTTAACAAATTGGATTTCTACAGCTCCAACAACATATAAGTATGAAAACTTTGGTTATATTGCAAGTACATCAACTCTTGCAAATAAATATAGTTACTATACTTCAATTGGAACTCAAAGCACCAATGCAACTGCTTCTGCAACTGAAGTTAAAGCAAATTATATTTATGATTTGTATTCACAAACTACTGGTGAAAATAGAATTGTTGAATTCTGGGATTTATATGATCAAGATGAATATTACTTCTATGCATATTACAGAAAAGAAATTTATGATTATTATTACTATTATGCAAAGACAAATGGAGTTTCTGATGCAACTTCAAATGCTGATGCAAATGTAACAAATAATTATACTGTTATTCACGAAGATTATGATGGTGTTGAAAACAAGATTAAATATGACAACATTATCACACTCACAAAACTTTATAATAATGCACTTCCTACAAATTATGTATTTGTTGGTTGGTATCCATCTATTAGACATTTTGACAGAGTGATTTATGTTGACTATGGTTCAAATAGTCAAATTGTTGGATATTATTATTTAGACGATAGCAACAATAAAGTTTATATTGAAGCATTCGATGGCAATGGTGAGATTTATCCAGAAGGTTATAAGTATGGTAAATTTATTGGCGGTGCTAATAGATATCAAGGTCACAGCCATAGCCAAATCGGTTATGATTCATATACAAGTGAAAATAGAGAAATTTATTTCTATGCTGTTTATAGATTAGTTGTTAACAAATATAACTTAGATATAAATGCAAGTAACAATGCTTCAACTATTTCATCTACAACTGATGAAATCAACAATGGCATTGATGGTTATTTGAAAGAATTGTTCTATAGCGGTAGAACATCAATTGGTGAAATTATCAGTGATGTTGATATTGTTACAAATTCTTACTATAACAACGATATTTATATTCCTACAAATCAAACTAAGGGTGCTAAATCAATTCACTCAGTTCAAAACACAACTCTTGTTATTAAGTTTACAACCAAGAGAGGTTACAGACTTGATACATATGATCTTGTTAATGAATCTGGTGTTAGCATTTTGAATAAGTCTAGAACAATTTACAATGGAACAACATTTGTTACTAATGTAGATTCTATTACTGAAACACTTGTTTCTAACGGAATTTATACTTATGTTCTTACTATTACAAATGCTTATAACGATAGCACTGACACATATTCAGCTCAAGCTGCAATTTGTGCAACTGAAGTTGATAGATTAATCTTTAACTTTAAAACTATTACTTATGAGTTCTTGAACTATTCAGCTCAAGGTAATCAAAATCAAGAAGCACAAGGTTATACATATATTCCTGGTGAAGCTGAAGAAACTTCTGCAAACCACGATTTAACCACAAACTTCTTATTTAATATCACTGAAAGAGAATCAAATGAACTTGTTTATTTTGGAAACACTAATGCAATTGTGTTCTATCCAAAATTTGACATACTTTCAACTTCAGCTGATGGTAGAGAATTGTATGAAATTTCTTCATACCTTAGAAAACTTACAATTGGTTCTTCAAGTTATATCTTCTCACTTGGAATTAATCCAACAACTCACAGATTTGATATGGCTCAAACCACAGTAACAAGTGGTTCTGGTGTGGTTTATTCATCATACTACACACAATTCAAAGTTGGTGATTTTGTTGATAGCAATTCAAAGAGAATCATTTCAAATGGAAGCTTCAATGTTGGTAACATTGTTTACAATGTAATCAAAGCATTCTCATTTGGAACAGGCGAAGATCAATTTGTATTGTATCTCTGCTCATTTGGTGGTCAAGCTGCTGACAGCTATGACGGTAACTCTCCAGAATCTTCTTACTGCTATGTTCTTATGAGTTCTTCAACAGAAGGTAACTCAGGAAAGAATATTAGAGTTGAATTCGCTGATATTGGTAATCAAGATGCATTTGGTGGTGTGACAAACTCAATCACAGCATCTAAGCATTTAACAGATCCTACTGATGTTTATACAGCAGGAAATGAAATTGGATATATTAAGAATACAGCAAACAATTCTGAAATCGGAAGCATTGACAATATTCTTCCAACAGCAACAAATGTTATTCATGTTTCAACCGCTAACGGTTATGTAATTGACTATATTTTAGTTACATACCAAGGTCACACAACAACAATTAATATCAATGATATTATTGAAGGTGGCACAAACAATGGTGTAGAAACAGTTGTTGAAAGAGCCCTCGATGAAAACGGTGATCCAATTGGACCAGTATTCGACGAAAATGGAAATGTTGCTCATGAAGCTAAATATATTTATTCATATATTTATAGATTCACTGATCATACTCCAGAAAGTGATACTTACTTCTTCAAAAATAATCAATACTTGAAGTTTGAATATGATTCAAGTACAGGATTTATTACCATTACAATTTCTGGTATTTATCATGATATTGATATCAAATCATTCTTTAAGTCACATGTGGTATTCAGACTTGAATTCCCACAATCAACACATATCTCTCATGCTCTTACAATCGAAGATGTTACAAGAGATAACTTATTATTTGAAATTGATGACGATGTTATCAACAATGCTAAATTCTTAAAAGGAACAATTCCTGCAACTATTGCAACAAACTACAAAGGCCAAAGTGTAAAAATGCACTTCATTGAGTTTGCAACTTATGGAAAAGCTCCTGTTTATGCAGATGGTTTCTATATCAACCTTCTTGGTAACACATATTCATATAGACTTCACAATAGTTATACATATTTGATTGATTCTGAATGTGACCTTGCAACTGTTGCAAGATCAACAACAAACTACACTAGTGCAAACATTCTTCCAATGCAAACAATCAATAAAGCATTAGATGTAAATGGTGCACAAAATGCTAGAAGCTTTGTTAAATTCAGAGTTCAACCACTTTCAAATGACCTTATTGTTAGATCTTACTTGAATGTTACAAATGAAGATGGAAAACTTTACGGTGCAAGACTTGATCCATATTCTTATGGAACATGGTTCAATGGTCAAGTGTTAACAAATATCAATACAAGCTATAACACAGAATATGATAGTCGTGAACTTACTCCTGCACATTATGTAGGAAAGAGAAACTATACCTATTATGGTAGAAGACTTGTATTCGATTATACTGATATTGATGGTTACACATTAACCACATTTAGAATTCATGGTAAAGAAAACTATATCGGAACTTCTGATAATGATTACCATTCAATTAACATTATTGGTAATATTAATGCTGATAACACAGTTACATTCAAATACATCTGGAAAGATACAACAACACTTTTAACCCCAACAAGTGCTGGTTCAGGAGTTTACTTATTTGATAAGAGCTCAGACCCACTTGATCATGTTCAAATTACCTATACATATAATTCTGGTAAGTATGAATTTGATATCGAAGGCGATATTATTGCTTATCTTACAGATGGTTTTGAAGTTGAATTCTATTCAACTCCAGACATATTCGAAGTTAAATATCATTCAAATAAGCACAATTCTTCAAGTCCACTTATCTTAAACACAATCAATAGATTTGTTGCTGACCCATACACAATTGTTGGTGCTGGAAACCTTGCAACCAATGTTGATGCTAATGGTGATGCTATTACAACTCAAAAGATGGTTTATAACCAAGCCTCTGAATATTCAGGAGCTCCTGGTGAAAACTTAGGATATAATGACTTAACAACTGCTTATAATGATTTAATTAACGGCGATTATGAATATGACACTGTTCAAATCTTTAATTCAGCAAGAGATTCACATATTCCATATGTTCTCTTGAAGCAAATGAAGAATTATATTTCTGTTGATGTAAACAGCACAGCTTATTATCAATTTACATTTACAAACAGATTAGACTTCTATCCATTTAATATGGTTGGTTACACATTCCTTGGTTGGACAAGCAATAATCTTGAATCAACTAACTGGGAAAATAAAGACACAGATACATATAATGAATTGAAGAAAGCAATGGAAACTAATGAAGATGCTCTCATCGACATCCACTCAAGTTCTTATGCAGACTTCACAAACATTACTGCATTTGTATCAAATGTAACAACTGATGCAGATTATGAATATAACTTCTATAACACATTAGAATCACAAATTTTGGGTGGAACAGTTCATCTTTATGCAAGATGGATTGCAGAAGTTTATACAATTAATGTTAACTTAGAACAACCGGGTTTGACACCTCCAAGATTATATACTGGTTCAAATGACAGATATGATAGTGATACACAAGTATATACTGTTACTCTTGAATTTGATACAGCAATCTGGACAAACCTTAAATGGACACTTCCATCAGCTTATGGTTATATCTGGGACGGTTGGTTCTATTCAATGAACAACTCAGACCACAGAGTAATCAATGGTGTTGATAGAATTGATACAGTTAATAATCAAGCTGTTCCAACATTCAACTATGAATTCTTCTTGAAACTTAGAGCTGCAAATGCTATTCCAGCTGAATGTTATACAATTATTGATGAAGGTAATGAATACTATCAAATTGATAGACACTTCATTGATGAAGCTATTCAAAGAGAAGAAACATTTGTTCTTAACGAAGATGCTGATCATATCATTCAACTCTATGCTCATTGGACAGCACAAACATATAGAATTTACTTCTATTATGGTATTGCTACCTATGACACAGAAGCACAAGTTAACTCTATTTCAAATGCTGGATTCTATAACTATAGAAACTTCAATGCTTACACAGATGCAGCTGGAAACCCAGTTAACTATATCGAAGTAAGCTATGATGATTACTATAATATTCACGAAAAATTAAATGATATTGTTTATGACACTTATAGCGGAGCAGGAGATTTAGATATCCCACTTCACTATAACTTCCACTCATGGTATAGATGGTATAACAACTATGATGCTAATGGTCTTTCACAATCTGGTGAAAACTTCAACCACTGGCTTGATGTTGATAATACTGCAGTTTATGGAACTGGAACATACAACGACTCTAACTTGGGTATGTGGTATAATCCAAACATTCCAAACGAAGCAATCTATATGTCAAGAGAGAAAAATCCAACAATTTCAGGATATGGTTATAACTTCGATTATACTCATAGTGGTGTAAATGTTCCTTATGTGAACTTTGACGGAACTATTGAAGATAATCTTGATACTGACTTATATTCAAGCAACAAACTTTTAAGTCCTAACACTAAGATTTATAAGAACTATGCTGGTGACGAATATATCTTTGCTTACTATGTAAAACAAGAATATTTCGCAGACTTCTATGACACAGAAGAAAATCCAGTTAGTGATTATGACACTAATGGTGTTGACAAAGGTCACTTCTTTGTTTCACCAGTAGATGATGAACACATCTTATCTGACGAAGTTACAGACTTATCTGCTAATTCAAACTATATTTACTTTGAAGAAGCTGTTGCTGGTCGTGATATTAGACAAGAATATGCTGAAAACTTTACTTGGTCACTTGATGCATATGAAGATATTTTAGTTCCTTCTTGGTATGAACACATTGGTTGGTATGTAATGGTTGACAGATACCATGCTTACATAATTAATGATGAATATTATTCAAGAACAAGTTCTGATTGGTATGGTGAAAATCGTTACTTTGATCATTATGATGCAAATCACAATTATCACGAATTCACTTATAAGACATCACTTCCTGATGGAACAATCAAACTTGATAACACAACAAAATATTACTTCGATTCAAATGGCAGTGAATTAACATTTACTTTTGAACATTGTTATCACGATATTTATATCTATGCTGTTTATGAAATGGTTGAATATGAAGCAGAGGTTACAATTAATGCGGATTATGGTTCAACTTATTACACAACAGAAGATACAACTCAATCACATATTATCAATAGTAATATTGAAGATATTAATCTTTCAAATAACATTAATCCATCTGATTCAATCAATGGAAGATCTGTGATTTATGCAGACCGTGTGAACTATAAAGGTTCATATAATGCAATTTCACAATTCCCAACATACTTGGGTTCATCAGTGCTTTATACATATGTTCCAAAATACTTTGTATATTCAAGCAATGCAGGTGAGACTGCTGCTGATGATAGCATTAACTTCACAAACAATGACTATGAAACAGGTAAGAGAATTTATGGTTTTGAAAGAAATTCATATAATGGAACTCCTTATGGATTCTTCATTGATGATTTCAATCAACAATTCTTAACTTGGAATAGTTTTGTTAAGACTACTGACGGAACAAAAGTTTCTGAACTTGATTATAGATTAGAAGGAAGAGAATTTGTTTATAATACAAATGCAAACTTCACAATCAAAACAATTCAAGACAATGAAATGGTTCTTTATGTATATCTTCGTGAAGGTTATAGACTTGCTCAAAGTGATGTTTCAATTTTAGATTCAAATTCTGCTAATTATACTAACTATGAATTCGATGAGTTCTTCAATGATGATACCAGAGAATATCGTTATATGATTAGAATCAGAGATGTATATCAAAACTTTAATATCACACTTGATGTTGAAGCTGTTGAATATAAATCACTTGATTATTCTTCAGTTGGAACAACTCCAGCAAACAAACCACAAGGTTATGTTGAACTTGGAACAACCAACCAAGATGTATTAGATGAACAAAAAGAAATTAATCCAAGCACAAATATCTTCTATGGCAACAGCCAATATGTTGTTTACTATCCAGAAGCACAAGCTAAAGAATATGAAGATGCAAGAGGCAACAAAAAGTGGCTCACTTATGTAGATTCATATATGGAAAAACTTGTCTTTAATAGTGAAAGATATGGTGAAAAAGTATTTAACATTGAATTTGGTCTTAATGAAAATGGTTATCAAAGTGATTTCACCACTTATAAGATTAAATATAATGGTGTAGAAATTGATAGCAATAAGAACAAAGCTTATTATCCAAAATTCAAGATTGGTCCAAATGATGTTAACAACTTTGAAATTGAATACACTGTTGAAAGTGCTTATGTATTGAACTATGGCGGAATTGACTATATGTTATATCTCTGTCATTACTGTTCACCATCACCAGAAGATTTAGATTATTATTGCTATATCTTATGGGCAGATTCAAGATGGGAAAATTGTGCACACTATGATGCAAATGAACTTTGCTCATCAACTTGTGGTGTTTCAATAACTGGACATTTTGTTACATTTGAAAATGATATTATCTATTCATCAAGCATTGATAATGACAATGATAGATATCAAAATGATGCTACTGTTGGTGCAGTAATTGAGCACACAGAAGAAAACTTTGCAGTAGCTTCAAACAAGAACACTTATAATGATTCAATCAATCAAACAGGTGTTCGTCCATCATATACAAATACATATGTAATTCGTCCTTACAGTGGATACTTAATTGATTACTTCACCATTGATTATGGTGTTGGAACACTTAGAGTTGAAAGAACTGGTGGCGAAACCGGATATGGTATTGTATCTGATCTTACTGATGGTAAATATACTTACATTTATTCATACGACGACAACTATGATGCAATGGTTGATGCGGGTATTGAATTCAACTATAAGGGAATTGACTTTATCTCTTGGAAGCACGATGAAGCAACTGGTGCTGTTAAAGTTGTTATCTTCGGTATTTATGACGATGTAACAATCACAGCAAGAGCTGAATCATTTATTACATTTAGACTTGAAGCAGATAACCTTAAAGAACTTTCAACCGCTGGAAATGTTAATGATATTACACTTTCTAACCTTGGATTCGAATTCTATATTGGAATCAAAGATGATGCTGTTAACCAAAACGGCAATAAAGTTCCACTCGATTATCAATATGATGCAATTGAATCTGATGTAACATATAACTTCAACCAATCAAAAGGTCTCGTTTCATATCTTGAAAAGGGAACACTTGATGATGGTGGTGTTTATGTTGAACTTATCTTTATCGGAAAAGCTAAAATCTTTGATGATGGATATGTGATTAGAACAGTTGAAACAAATTACAGTTACAGAATGAAAGATCTTGAAGTTGCAAATGGAAAAACTCCAAATGCTAACTGTTTAAGAATTAATGCTAATGATTCTGTTCCAACCGATGCTGCTTATAAACTTGCATATATGGATGATTTAAGAAACCACTTCAGATCATCTAACTGTGACACAATTAACTCTGCATTTGGTGGTTACACCTTTGTTAAGTTTACTGTTGTTCCAGTAACCACAACTGTTAATGTTGAATCTTATTTCTATATCTTAGATGAAACTGGTGTTCCAAACAAGAGTAATGTAAGACTTGACCCACTTGCTGATAATTCTTGGTTCAATGGTCAAAGACTTTCAGATATCGTTCTTTCATACTATATTGATGAAAGAGATGCAACACTCACAAGCTTCATTTATAAGACTGATACAAATAAGGGAAGACTTGCAACAGATGGTAAGATGACTCACGAATTCTATGGTAACAAGTATATTGTTACATACACAGAAATCGAAGGTTATGAACTTCATATGTTTGAGTATTTAGGCACAGAATACTTTATTGTTTACAACGAAGATAAAAACACTCCTAAACTTGTAAATGATATTGATAATACAAACATTGCAATTGTTGATGCAAATGGTGATGAACTTGCTCTTCCACATTCACTTGACCTTAGATATGTTAATGGCACAAGCACTGAATATGGAACTTACACATTCACTATTAATGCAGATACAAACACATTTGCTGAAAATGACTTAGACTTCTATTCAGTTCCTAAAGAAATTATTGTTAAGTATGACTTCAATAAACATGATCCTTACACAACTAGCCCTGCACTCATGAAGAATGATGAAGAAGGTTATCAAACATTCTGGTTCAACCAAATTGAAGATATTCAAGATAACGAATATGCAATGGTTGGTTATACATTCTATGGATATTCAACAATTGACACATTTGATTATTCTAAGTTCGTTCTTGGAACATCTGCTTGGTCTAACGAATCAAGTTGGAATATTTTAAGAACAACTGTTCATGAAACTGATATTTGGAACGAAACTTATAACCTTACAGGCTTCAATAGTTATGGAACAGGTTTCTTTGCTGTTAGATCAAATGATATAAACAATACTGCAAGTTTTGTTTCTTATGAAAATGCTTACGGATATGTTTATAACTTCTACAACTCACTCAAAGAAAGAATTCATAACTCAATGTATAGTCATGTTGATGTAGTTCTTTACTCAGTATGGAAACAAAATAAATACAACCTTGTATTTGATACAAATGATGCTGCAGATGGCAATGGTTCAACTTTGGCACAATTTAAGTCAGGTACAATGGGAATCGACCCAAGCAACTTCAGAAATGAAATTTACTTCATTGATAACACTGCTGTTGCAAATGGAGATTATGTTCTTAATAGTGATACCATCAATATGGTTGTTACTATGGACACAAATCTTTGGGAATTAGTATATGGCGGAAAGACATATAAACTTAGCGATATACTTATTGATAGATATGGTTACACATGGCAAGGTTGGTATGTTTCTAACAAAGCAGCCGCTACTGCTCGTAACGATTTCTATAACACCAATAAAGAAGGATTCGATTGGTCACTTCTTGATGATCTTGATAACTTTGAAGATGCTTGGCATCAAATTGTTGACGGACACATCAATTCAGAACCTGAATCACTTCCAAACTTAACTTATGATCTTATCTTAGAAACAGACTTTATTGATCCTGCAACTTCTAAAGATAGAATGAACTTCGACCGTAGATATAACTATGGTGATGCTGGTGAAACATTGGCTAACTCACTTGATTTAAGAAATGCAGAATATGCAGCTTCTTCACTTCAAGATGTTAACGATTATGGAACCATTACAATTTATGCTGGATGGCAAGCAAATACTTATCAAATCACTTATGATTATGGTACAAATGGTATTGATGAAAGCCCTAACGGAATTTATGTTGATCAACATGATGTTGTTGGTGACTATTGGTCTTCAAGATATTCAATAGCTCACAATGCAGATCTTGTTTCAATTAAGAACTTGAACTATTCATCATCACCACTTCAAACAAACACTGGTGACTATAAAGAAATGATATTCGATGTTGAATATGATGCTCAATATATCACAAGAGTTGGTTACACATTCAGTGGTTGGAGATTTGGTTTATATTCAAATAAAACAATTAATCCAGGTCAAAAGATTTGCTTAAATTATCAAAATATTGTTTCTAACACATTTGATAATTCTGGCAATGATAACAATTGTTACTTGTATCACGATAGAAGTTACATCGGTGATGTAAGAGAATATCTTGGCGACTTCGAATATCTTGGAGATTTAGAATCAAGAGATGGTGGAGAAGCTCATAATATTAACAGCCACTTCGCAATTATGTTTGCAATGTGGACAGTTAACACTTATAAGGTTAACATTAACATCAATGCTGCTGATTATGATTCAACCATTGCTACTTATCATAACACTGGTGAACCTACATCGAATGTAGTTGATGAAAATGGATTAATCAGAATTGTTCTTGAAATTGTATTTGATACTAACGAATGGAATAACATCTCAAGCAACAAAAAGCTTACTGATATTATTCTTGATAAAGAAGGTTACTTCTGGATTGGTTGGTATTCACACAAACAGGCTTGGGAATCTTACGATAACAGTAAGTATTCAGACTTCTTGACTGCTGGTGATGATTACAATTATCAAAAGAATGATTACAACTATTATTACGACAGAATTTCTGGTAGAGAAACTCCTGTTCTTAGAACACTTAACTACACATTATTCAACCAATTTGTATTTAGAACATATAACGAAGCTACAACCAATGATCAACTTTATGTATTTGAAGACCAAATGGATTTCGATACTGAAACAGGCAATGGTTATACAATCGTTAACGAATTCGATATTTTCTCTGAAACTATTGAAGACGATGTTGTAAGCAACTGGATTGAAAATCGTGAAACTGATACTTTTGAAATTACAATCTATGCTAAGTGGCAAGGTATTGTTTACAAAGTTTCATTTGATTCAACAGCTTATACAGTGGATCAAGATGTAACATATGGTATTGGAACAACAAATGCTTACTTCAATACTGATATTCTTACTGAAACAACTGGCAAAACATATGCAGCAGACACATTCCTCAAACCAATTTATGTAATGTTTGATAGAAATGAATACACTGATAACTATGAAGAAATTTATAGCATCAGATATGCTGAAACATATGCTGACTTTAAGACTAATGAAGAAAATGAAGGTGACTTTATTGATTATGCTGAAGCACACGGAAAGTCTGCAGCTGAAGTTGCTGGAAACAGAATTGATAGAGTAATCAATGTTGACAGATATGGTTACACTTGGACAGGTTGGTTCACAAGAGGTTACGAACACGAAAATAGAGTAGCTAAGAGTGCTACTGACGGAACAATTTATTATCTTGGAACTATGAAAGACAACAGTTATAGACTTGTTGTTGGACATGACTCATCACTTAGAACTTATTCAAGTGGTTACACATTAATTTTTGATAACTCATATGCACAACTTGCAACTATGGGATTAGAAGAAATTGATGCTACCAAGTTTAATAAGAAAATGTTTGATTCACTTCAAACAAGAGTTAGAAACCAAAATACTGGCGAATACACAATGACACTTTATGCTGGTTGGGAAGCTAACGAATATACAATCTATTATGAAGCTAACGATGTTGATAGTACTAGCACACTCAAAGGCAAAGCAGTTCTTATGAGAGATGGCACATATTCTGAACTTGGCAGTCTTGCTGGTGCAGTGGTAGGTGGTTCATCTTATGCTTATAAGCTTACTGGTTATGCTACTACACTTATCTTCGATAGCGGTGAAGATAGAGAAACTACTGCATTCCAAAGAGTTGGTTACACATTCAGAGGATACAGTTTAGGACAAGAATATGTTTACTTCGCAACAAGAGATGCAAACAGTGCTCAGTCAACAAAAGTTCGTCTTGACTATCAAGCAATTCAATTTACTGGTGTTGGCACAAGTGCAAAAACAACTAATTCATATTTGTATTATCAATATGACTTAAACGGATATGCAGCTGATGCTAATACACAAATTTATGAAGTTCTTGGTGACGATCAAAGAGAATTTGCTGTTGTACTTCATGCATTCTATAAAGCAAATCTTTATAAAGTTTCATTTAATTCAAATAAGACTTATAACGGTATTGGTGGTTCAACCAATCCATACTTTAAGTCATTTGGATCAACTCCTGCTTATGTTGATACACAAAGCAACTATGAAACAATTCTTTATGTTGAATTTGATACTAACACATGGCTCACAAGCGATGGAACATCTCTTAGTGAAATCTTAGTCGATAGATTCGGTTACACTTGGATGGGTTGGTACACTAGAAGAACTGGTTATAATAGCAATTGGTCAAACTTCTATGATTATATTGCTATCACTGGTAATGCAGATTCTGCTAGAACAGAAAGAATTCTTGATTACACAATGTTTACTAAATTCTTTGATGCTACAATCAAAGGTGTGGCTAGTGAAGACGAATATGTGAACGGTCATATTGAAATTGCTAATATTGAATCAACTATTAATGCTCCATCATCAATCGTTAGAGCAGAAAATAGAGGATTTGTAATTAGTGGTGACTGGATCGAATCATATCATGAAGACTTTACAGAGCCAAATGACAATCATAAGATTACTCTTAGTGCTGCATGGCAAGCAAACACTTATAAACTTACATATTACTTCAGTGATGTTAATTCTATTAAGAACTCTGATAATAACGGAACTTGGCAAACCTCTTCTCCTATTGAAACTCTCAGCAATGGAAGCAGAGTAATTGACACTGAAAGTATTGTTGGATCTAAAGTATTACAAACCCCAACACTCTTTGATGCAACAATCTTTACAATGACACTTTTATTTGACCAAGAAAGTGAAACTCCAGAATACTTAACAAGAATTGGTTATACATTTGTTGGTTGGAGATTTGGTCTTAACTCAGTTGATGAATTTATTATTCCAGCTGATAATAAGATTATCTTAAACAACGATACAATTAAGATTAAGAATGTTCCTGGAACATCAGAAACAAGCAGTTCTTATTTGTATAGAACAACAGAGTATAATGAAACACAAGAATCTGATGACCCAACAAATTATTTCAATCTTGGTAAGTTTGAAATTCTTGGTGATACAACTGATGTATCTTATACATTTAATAGTGGTGTTTATACTCCAGATATGGATGAACACTATGCTCAAATCTTTGCAGTTTGGGATGTTAATACTTATACTGTTCAATTTAATGTAAATAGAAACTATCAAAAAACAAATAGTATGTTCTTTGATTCAACTATTGCAAACTATACATATGGTTTAATTAATCAAACAAATGCTGGTTTGGCAACTGCTCTTAATAGAACAGGTTCAGTTGTTAGAACAACAAATGATTTGACAGGATTGTTAAACTATGTAAATGAATATCATTATAACTTCGGTTATACAGCTTATGATTTATTGTCATTAGACTTTAAAGACACAAGTGTTTATAGTCAAGCATATAAAGCTGACGATATGGATCTTGTAAATGATCCTAATTACAATTATGTTGCTTATGTTCGATTTGATAATAATGACTGGTGGTTTGAAACATCTAGTGGTGAAGATATTGAAGAAGCACTTTATTATATTTTAGTTCAAAAATTCGGTTATTACTTCCGCGGCTGGTTTACAGGTGCTGAATGTGATGAAGATGAAGTTGAAGATGATAAAGATGTAGTTCTTAGATATTACCAAGAAGATGGTGAAGATAACTTATCAGTTGGTTATTATGAAGATACAACTCTTAGAACTTTGGATTATGATTATTATAAGAGTTTTGCTCATATTACAACAGATTTGAAGAGCAAATACGGCTATACTTCAACTGGCGATGCAAATACTGCAGCTGACTGGATTGAAGATAGAGATGAAAATGAAGGTAGAGGCTTCTTCCAAATCACACTTTATGCTAAGTGGCAAACCAAGAAGTATAAAGTTGATGAATTTGATGTAAATAAACTTTATAAAGCATATACAGAAGAAGAGGGTTATGAACAATTTGGTTCAACAATTCCATACTTCTCAATCATTAAAGAAAATTCATACGATGAGCATACAGCTTATGTAAATGCTCTTGCTGAACTTAGAAATAGAAGAGGCAATCAAAACCTTGAAGTTTGGGTTGAATTTGATACTTATAACTGGTATCTTGGTTTTGAAACTATTGATTCTAATGGTGAAAGAGAATATACAATAGTTGAAAATGATTACTTGCAACATATATTGATTGACCGTTATGGTTATACATGGCTTGGTTGGTTCACAAATGCCAACGAATATAATAGTAAATATGAAATCATTGATGGACACAATTATGAAATGTTCACAAATGAATCAAATTATCAAACAGAACTTGCTACACTTCATACAGCAAAATTTGAATTTGGTGTTAAGAGATCTCTTACAACTAAGAGTGATACTAACAGAACAATGACACTTGTTGCTCGTTGGAGTGCTAATGAATATGATTTACATATTGATTATCATGATGTAAATTCTCCAGAATATTCTAAGTTTGGTTCAAGTGCTGCTATGTTCGAAGATAGAACAACATTCAGAAATATGAAGGTAACATTCGATGTGAAATATGATGCTATCATGTGGATGATGAGAAATGGTTACACATTCGTAGGTTGGAGACTTGGTTCTATTAGCGAATCAAAGAGTCCACTTATTCCAAAAGAACAAACATTTATTCTTTCAAATGAATATATCTTGGCATTAGATTATGCAACTTCTAACGATGTGTTCTTATACACTAATGAGTTATGCTCAAAACTCTATCAAGAACAACTTGGTGACATTGAAGGTGTTAACACAGCAACTGATTATGTTCACCACACAATTGTTTATGCTATGTGGGAGAGAATAACTTATAAGGTTGACTTTAAACCTAACAAAGTTGATGGAACATCAACAACTCCATACTATTCAGTTGATGGTTCAGATTACGATACAACAGAATATAACGAATACTTATATGTTGAATTCGATACTTATAACTGGTATCTTGGCTCTGAATCTGATGATGGAAATGGAAACATTGTTTATGATGTAGTTGAAAATGACTATATTTATAAGATATTAATCGATAGATATGGTTATTCATGGCTTGGCTGGGCTGTCGGAAAATCTAACAGTAATGAACAACTTATGATTGTTCTTCCAGGTAATGCTTACAGAGTTGATGAGGGCGATCCTGATGAAATGCTTAGAAATGAGCATGACATTCTTACATTTGACAATGATTACTTCAGTCATTTGTATGCAGCAACAGGTTACGAGTCATATACAACTTCTGAACTTACAGAATTTACACTTTATGCTGATTGGAAGGCTAATGAATACTCAATTCTTTACGACTTCTCAGACAGCGGATCAGATATCCAATACCTTGCAAACTTGACAACATATAGGTCACTTGGTAGAACAACAAATGCAAAAGGTTCTTCTGTTGCTAGATTTGTTAAAAATACACAAAACGACCCAAGAGCTAAGACCGTTACATTTGATACTCCATTGCTTACTAACTATGTTCAAATTACAAGAATTGGTTATATCTTCAATGGTTGGAGATTTGATAAGAATGCTGAAAATGCAATTCTTGAAACCAACTATACAGCTGGTGAAGAAACTAAGAACTTAACATTGAATCTTGACTATGCAAGAAATCAAAACATCTTGTCTAGTGGATACACATCAGATTGTTACTTATATTACTTCAATAACACCAATACATATACCCACGAAGAATTGGGTGATCGTGAAACAGATAACGGTCTTGAAAATTGTATTGTGTTATATGCAGATTGGACAGCTAGAAAATATGAAGTAACATTTGACCACAACAATGAATACACCAAAGACTTGAAGAAACTTAATACTGCAAAGAGTATTGTTAATTCAACTGAGTCACTTGAACTCAAGTATAGAAATCCTCTTGCTGGTATGACAGAAGTTACTATTTATGTTGAATTCGACTCTTATATCGATTCAGAAAAATATGGTCTCTGGTATGCAAAAGATGGTGAAGATGTTATTGAAGAAGCACTTAAAGGTGTTTATGTTGAAAGAACCGGCTACACATTCCTTGGTTGGTACACTACCTATAGCATGAATATGGGTAATAAAGCTGATTCATCTCTTGTTTATGACAATGCTACTGATGAACTCTTTAAACTTTCAAATGCAACATTTAATAGAAACTTAGCATCAAATATTGATGAAGTTGAAAATTATGATTCATTTGAACAAGGTGGTTACTTAACTGAAGAACAAAAACAAGGTATTACAGGTTGGGTTAAGCTTTATGCTGGATGGCAACAAAATTCATATAAAGCAGAATTTGAACTTCGTGATGCCAAATCAACAATTAATTCATGGAAACTTGGAACTACTGAAACATTCTTTGCACTTCCAACTTCATATGAATACGAAACTGATTTAGAAAGTTACAACAATAAATATAAGATTGAAGTATTATTCGACTCAACAGAGTACACACTCTTTGAAAAGGTAACTGCAACAGATTATATTGAAACTGTTTATAACTTATATAACCTCTTAATTGATAGATATGGTTATACTTGGACAGGTTGGTATCTTGACCCAACAAATGTAATTGAATCTCAATTAGTTGAAGGTCATAAAGTTTCACAATTATCTAGCACAACCTCAGGTGCTGAATATAATGTAAGAGTATTCAATATTGATATGTATAATCAAGTTATTCCTGTTTCTGACGATGGTATAGAAGATGGCAGATCATTCTACTTATTCGCTGGATGGACTGCTAATACATATAAGATTAATTACGATATGAACGATGCCGAAGGTATTAACAATCGTATCAATGGAGATACAACTGGAACATCTCTTGCTGAATTTGATAGAGAAAAAGTTACACAACTTGTATTTGACCAAGACACAGTTATTGATATCCCAACAAGAACTGGTTATGACTTTGCAGGTTGGTCACTCTCTTATAGATTACTCATCATGGGCGGTTGCTCATATCCATATTCTTATGGAGACCTTAACTATAAAGTTAAACTTGGCAACTTAACTGATGGATTCTTATTCTTCAAGCCAGACTTCGAAGAAGAAGAGAAAGTTCTCTTGTATCAAGATTATCAACATGACTTCTATGAAATTGAGGGAACTCAAACCATTCAAGAAGAACTTGGTGACAATGAACTTGATAACGAAGACGAAATTAAGTATGAAGTAGTATTAATCGCTAACTGGATTAAACAAGAATATAAAGTTAAGTTTGTAATGATGGATGCTAGTGACAACAAAGGACTTGGTTCTAACGGAAGCACTAATGCATACTTCTTAGAAGGTATGAATTCATTTGTTACACTTGAACAATATGAACAAGCTATTGAAGATGGCAATAATATGCAACTTTATGTAACATTTGATACAGATGGTTGGTATATTAAGAATGCTGATGGAACCAAATATATGGTTGACAATGTTCTTGTTAACTATATTGAAAATATCATGATTGATAGATTTGGTTATGCATTCCATGGTTGGACAACTGTTCCTTACATTGATCCAACATTCAATGGAGCATCTGATCCTGAAGCATCAATGGTTATCTATAATAGATTCCATGAGGTTAATAATGAAATTTACACTGCAGTATTAAACGAAACAGTTTATGATGCTGCAAAAGACAAATCTAATGTATATGGAAACAGATACATTACACTTTACGGCTGGTGGAAAGCTAATGAATATGAAATGAAGTTCCTTTATAACGATAAAGAAACTACAGTTTATAACACAACTCTTACTGATAAATCATTAATTCCTGATTTAAATCTTACAGAAGAAAAAGGTTCATCATTTGTTGATACTAAGTATCCAACAGGTGAACTTGCTTATAAAGTAACATTTGACTCATCATTTGAACTTGATATCCTTTCAAGACATGGTTACCATTTCTATGGATTCTCAGTTTATAATATACTTGATAATGTTAATATTGACACTTCAACCCCAGAACATCAATATTATGGTATTATTAAGAAGTCGGGAAGCAAGATTACAATTAATCTTAACAAAGACACTGTTATGATTGATGGAAGCTCAACAAGTATTGATACTACTGGCGGTTACTTATATGCCTCTGGTAGCAGCACTCCTGAACAATTAGGTGATTCAGAAGTTGATTTAAATGACAACGGTTCAACACCAAGTTCTATTGAGTTATATGCATTATGGACCCCAATAACATATACCAATATTACTCTTGACTTAAATGCATCATCTGAAACTCCTGCATTCTTCAAGAATGGCTCAACTTATGTTGATACACCAATCGCTGACATTGTTGATATGAAAGCAACATTTGATACAGATGAATGGTTGTGGAAGATTAGAAATTCTGCAAACGAATATGAATCAATTGAAAGCTTGATTGTTGGTAGACTTGGTTACACATTTATCGGTTGGTACACAGCTGCTGATATTACTAATCCACTCACAAAAGCAATATATAGCATTGATCCAGAAAATCCTGTAGATTTACAAGTATTTAATGATGATATTTGGAAAGCTCTTACAATTGTTAATGATGGTGAAGAATCAATGACAATTTATGCAGGTTGGGTAGCAAATATTTACAATGTTGAAATTATGGATATATCAGAATTCTTGAATGATCCTGATCCAACAAGTATTATGTTCTACAAATCGCTTGAAAACACATATAAGCAACTTGGACAATTAATGCCAGGTGCTGAAAATGTATTTAAAGAATATTATCAATTAACCGTTCAATTTGATTCAACAAAGTGGACAAACTTACCACTTGTTGATGTTGATAGATATGGATTTACTTGGAACGGTTTATGGACAACTGAATCTGAAACTTCAACAGAAATCATCTATGATGAATATGGTGAGGGAACAGAGTTCAATGTTTATGTATTTAAATCATTGTTTGGTATTAGTAATACCGAATCAAATATCAACATATTAAATCAATATGGTGACTTTAGTATCTATAACACAATTAAACTTGTGCCACATTGGATTTCTAATGTTTACAATGTTGAAATTAACTATTTTGATAAATCTAACTCACATGGTTCAACTTTAACAGATCCTGATACAAAACTTGTTAAGAAAGATACTGTTACAGATGCTGATACATTTGCACATACTGCAACTGTTACACTTGGTGATACTGTAACACTCAAAGGTATCCCTTACAGAATTGGTTATACATTTGTTGGTTGGATTGTGGGAACTAACTCAAACTCATTTGTTCAAGATGAGACAAAAGTATTAACAAGCATTGATGGTTATCCAAATGAATTTAGAATTAACTATGAATATTTAGATGCACTTGGAACAATGAGCACTTGCTTGTTCAATCAAAATGCATTAGGTTCTTCGTCAACAGCTTATGAACAACTTGGTGACGACGAGCAAGTTGGTGTTGAAAGATATATTTATATTTATGCATATAACACTGCAAACAAATATAAGATTGTATTCAATGCAAACGATGTTGATTCTAATACAGCTGGTTCAAACTTCTTTGGTTCAACCCAAGCATACTTTGATCCACTTGGTTCACAAATTAACGACAATGTATTTGAAATTTCTGATGCTGATGATGATTACATTTCATTAGATGATTGTTACATTACATTTGACCAAGCAGATTGGAACCTTGTTGAAAGGGCAACAATTTCTAGACTTGGTTATAACTTCAAGGGTTGGTACAACACAGCTCAAAATGGTATGTTACTTGCTGAAGGTCAATTAGTCTATGCTGAAACTAGAATCGAAATTAATGGTGACAACTATGGAATTTTGGATGTTACAGAAGGAGACTTATCAACCACACACGATAACATAATTAACATTTATGCTGGTTGGAATCCAAAGAATTACTACATTACATATGAATATGGAATTGTAGCTTCATTCACAACAAAAGCACTTGCTGACGGTTTATTTGAATATGATTCATATGCTAACAAATATTACATGATATTTGATAAAGCATATAAAGTTCCAAATCTTATTGATAATAGACACAGTCACGACTTCGTAGGTTGGACATTTGCTCAATATCAAACATATATTGATGATACAATTCAAAATGCTACTGGTATTGTGTTATCGCCACTTGCATTAGTTATTGTTGAAGGTGATGATGGAGCTGAATTTATCTTCGGTGACTTCGATTACTATGACACTGATAAGCAAGAAGGTGTTGATGACTGGACCTATGATAACAGAGGTAAGAATTTACTTTACGGTGAATATGACACCAACAATGTATTTGATGATGCAAATGATGAAGATGCTTATCACTTATTTAGAAGCAGCACTTATGCATTTGCTAACTTAGAACAAATTGGTGACGACTTGAAGTTTAATGCAGAACAACCTACTGGTTTTGTTAAACTTTATGCAGTATGGAAACCAAAAACTTATAAGATTAAATTTGACTTGAATGACTCTTCAAAAGGAAATGGTTCTTCAAAAGCTTACTATGCTGAAGGTGATTGGACATCTCCAACAGAGACTATTTCAAAAACCTATCAAGTAACAGTTGGTTCAAGATTTACTCATCTTTCTAAGAATGGTCAAACAAACACATTTAACCTTGCTGTTGATAGATATGGTTACACATGGACAGGTTGGTATTTCAGAAGATTCTCATCTGCTGAAATCGAAACACTTCCAAATGTTAACGAATACAGATTTATCAAAGCATATCAATTAATTGACTTCGATGGCTCAGATGGATATTCAGATCCAAGACTTACAGAAGACACTGTTCTTAGACTTGTTGATGAAAACATCTTAGGCGAAGACTCTGAAGAACTTATTCTTTATGCTGGTTGGAAGGCAAATAATTACCAAATTGAATATATTGAAACTCCAGATGGTGTAACATCTTCTGAAGCTTATCCAATTGTTCCAAACACTTCATCACTTTCAACTGATTCAAATATGACAACCTTAACATACACAAGATTGTATGATAAGATTTCTCAATTTAAATTTGATACAGTTCAAAACTTTGAATATTTGAGACTTGGATATAAATATATGGGTATTACATTTGTCAACTATGCATCAGATATTTATAAAGACAAAGTTCAAACCTATAAGACGATTTCAATCGGACTTAACAATGAGAACACATTATTGCATGATAGTGTACACCTTTACACATCAGCAATTGGTTCAAATTATCAGACAATAGGTAATCCAGAAACATTGGGTGATGCTGAGGATGCTGATAGCCACTATGTATTAATTTATGTTGTATGGGAAACTAATGAATATAAATTTAACATTAGCTTAGATACATTCTTATCTGACCTTATGATAAGGAAGAACTATGGTTCTGACGATGCTGGTTATAAAGTAACTGTAAACACAATTGGCAATGATATCACACAATTTAATCTTGATAACAAAGCAGTTCTTGCAACATACAAGAGCGGTGATGATGATATCAATATTAGATTTACTATGAAGTTCGGTGATACTTTTGATAAAGCTATTGCTAGAATTAATGGTGTTGATTATACATTAAATCAATTGATGGTTTACTTAACTGGTTACTCTTATAAAGCACTTAACATCAATTCTGAATTTATGCCAACAGAAAATGCAATTGACTTGCTTACTGTTGAAACTATTGATAGCTCTATTAATAGAACATATACAACTGATGAAAGTGGTAATCCTTATGTTCTTGACACCTTATTGCTTAGAAAATTATTCTATCAAGCAGTTGTCAAAGAAGGAAATAACTACATTTCATCAATGACTGAACTTGACGACTTGTTTGTTGTAAAAGCTGCAGAAATTGTTGTTTCTACACCAAACCTTGATTACGACAGAAATGCATTCACCTTGTTTGCTAAATATGACATCAAGAAATATAGTGTTGATGTAGGCAATGCTCTTGATAGTGGATTAAGCTCTTATGCTAATTTACACGGTGCATTTGACTTAACATATTTAGGTGATTTATTAAGTGATCAATTTGACGATAAAGGCAAGATTGATAATGCAGTTCCATTCTTCACAAATGAAAAAGTTATGATCGTTCCTAGAGTTGCTGGTAGATACTTATCTAAGATTGCTCTCAGATATTTATACACCGATAACAGATGGTACACATTAATTCTTACATTTGAATTTAACCCTGAAACTAGAACTGTTTCAATTACTGATATCGAAAAAGACGGTCAACATTATTCAGCTGAAGGATTTAGAATTCCTTATGTATTTGATTCTATTGGTATTGAATCATGCACAACATATAATTCAAAAGATGTTTATACACTTTCAACTAGGTATTGGGATTCGCTTTGTCCAGATGATGTTAACTACATCGTTCTTAACATTGGTGGTCTTAAAACTAGTGTGGTTATGGATTGTGAATTTGCTGTTCAACAATTCAAACCAATGGTTTGTGTAAGTATTACTTCTGACGGAAGTCTTAACTTATTACTTGAAACTGACGGACATGGTAACTATACAGTTAACTCAACCATAAGAGAAGTTAATGTAATTTACGATTATGGTTATAAGATTGCAGATATTGTTAGAGATTGGACAGATATTCTTCATGCTGCTGGTTGTGAACCTCTTGGTTGGTATGATGTAACAATCAAAACAAACGGGGAAGGCAACCCTTACATTGATTCATCTGTTGCTCTTGACATTGATGGAATTATTAGAGCTAATACTTGTATGGTTGCAGCTTATAAGACTGTTTCTAATGACGACTCAAAGAGAGTTATCTTCTATGAATGGATTGGCGGTGAAGATGGTCACTATGCTGAACCTGCTGGAACATTCAATGATAGATACATCTTACAGTCTGTTGCTTATGAATATGATGAAGAAGATGATACAAAGGTAAATCCTCACAAGTTTGGTTATGTATATCATGAAGGTTCAGGATGGGCTTGGGATTTCGAATATGAAATGAACCAATACTATTTTGAAAACTATGAATTTAGTGTAGATGGCAAGACACTTGTATCTGCAACATTATCAAATTCAGGTATGCCTCAAATCTCTTCAATGAACAGACATGATGACTTAGACTTTATTGGATTCTTAGTATTTAGTGATGATGTTTTAGATAACATCGTTGACAAGAATGGCAATGATGCAAATGTTCAATTCATCTCTACAATTGTTAATCAAAATGTATATGCTAGAGTAACAAATTACTACTTTGTAAGTGGAAAACCTTATGCAGATGTAACATTTGTTGGTGATGGCTCACTTGATGGTGCAAAAGTTGATGGTGTTGAAGTCCTCTCTGAATCAACACTTATCACAAAGAACTTGTTCATCCTTCAAGGTTACTCATCAATTCAATTTACAATTGATACTGAGGAAACTGCTCCTGGTAGTGGTGTTTACGAAAGCGAATACTTTGAATTATCTTCAAATAACTTGATTATCAATAAGAGTTATCTTGATACAATTACATACTTTGAAATTTCTGACAAAGTTACTTATTACTCAGATACCAATTCAGATTATGTTCAAGTTGCTATTTTAACACCTGAACAATATGAATCATTCTTATATGCAAGACACAGATATGCAACTGATAGTGCTGCATTTAACTCTGTATTAAATACATTCAGAGGTAAAGTGAAGATTCAATCACTTACAACTGGTGTTCCTAGTGGAACAGATGTATTTACCGGTGGTGAAGTTTCTATCTCTAACTTCAGACCTGGATATTATGCATTCTTCTACTATTACAATCATGTAAATGCTACTACAATTGTTTCTATGTCAAACACATTTATTAAGAATGAAAATGGTGTTCTTAGATATTATCCAACAATTAACAATGTTTCATTTAATGACAATACAGTTACTGCAACTATTGGCAAAGATGCAAACGGCGAATTGAATGATAACAAGACAGAAGTAATTGTTTCAACAAATGCAATGTTATTAACATTCTTCAACCATAACAAAGTTGAATATAAAGCAAGTGATTTGAAACTTATTCTTCTTAGTCCAGAAACTTTAAGAACATATCTCATGGCATATGACTATAGCACAACAAGAGACAGAGCTGCTGCTCTTAAATCTGTTTATAACAGTGGTGTTATTATTAATAACACTTCAACATTAACCGCAAGTGGTTACATTGTTGGATTCTTTGAAGACGGCGATGGAAATATTGTTTATGTAACTCCAAACTACATTTATATTAACAATAAAATACATACAGCGAAGGTTATTTATGACCAAGACCTCATGTTTATTGTTGATAGTACAGTTGATAATGTGACTAGATCTGAATTAGAATTCGCATTAACAATTGATGAAGTTACAATGACAACCAAGAAAAATGATTATATGAATAATATTGAGTATTCAACTAACGATGATTCAGGTTACACATTGAGATTCGTTGCATTTACTGGTGAACAATTCAAGAAGTATAGTGATAATATTTCAAATACATTTATGAATCCAGTTCAAGCAATCAATGCAATGCTTTCAAGTGGAACATACAAATCTGCTGTATTTGATAAATCATCTAATAATGCAGTTATTCGTTATCTTGCATATTCAACAACTTATTATATTGTTGCTTACTATACATTAGATGGTCAAACAACAGCACTTGCTGTTTCAGCTAACTTTGTTGAAGTAAGAGATAATAGAGAAGCATTCACATCATCAATTTCTACTATTTCAAACAACTTCGGATTTACTATTGAATCTGTTAATGTTGATAAATCTTCTGCAACTGTTTCATTTAATAATGATAAATTCAATAAGTTGTATACAAACTATGCAACTAATGAAGTATTAAATTCTGATTACATTAGATACTTAATGGTAACAAAAGAAGAACTTTATCAAGCTTATAATTACTATACAAATGGACTTACTATTACATTTGATGGTAAGACAAAGACACATACAAATATTACATTTGAACAAGCAATTGAACTTGCAATCTACTTATATAGAAACGATAAGAATGGTGAAGATATGTATTCACTTAAATCTGAACTTGTTGGTAACAACGGTCTTGATTGGATATTTGCAAATGCAATGTTTGCAACTCCTACATATGAAAATTCTTACAGACTTTCTGTTACAGGCGATGGCAAATTCAACTCATACTATATTATTGCTGTAAACCTTGCAGATAAAGCACCAGGAACCAATGTTGTTTATAAGAAAGTTTCTAATAACATTGTTAAACTTGATCTTGTTTCTACAATGAATAATGGCAACCCTGTAGTATCTAAACTTGATTATAGTATCGTTACATTTAGCTCAATGTTTAACTCATTTGAACAAACTTTATCGTTTAAAAATGATTACTCAACTTCAAATGTAACAAATGCTGGTAGCAAATATCATTTCTCAATATCAACTTCAAACTTAAATACAGTTGAATATGATACTGAAAATCATATTGACTACTCAACAAATACTTATCAACTTAACTTTGTTGCTTTGACATCAAGTCAATATAATGCTTTGAAAGTGGCTGTTGATAAAAATGTAACACTTCAAAACTTCTTGCAGGGTGGAACCTACTCTGCAAGAGGAAGTGTTCTTAATGATACTTGTATGCTCACTAATTTAACTTATGGAACAACTTACTATGTGGTTGCATTCTATACAGACGGTGAAGCAAATAATGTGCCATTACTTCTTTCATCTAATGCAGTCAAGCTTACTGTTGCATCTAGCACTTCGATAACAACAGTTCTTGAGAACTTTCGTTAATTAGAGTAAATAAAAAAGGAGATTATTTTCTCCTTTTTTATTTTGCTCAAAATATGATTATACTTGATATCATTTGTAAATAATTATTATGATGGAAAAAATTATAAAAGAGCCTGATTTTGAGGTCATTAAGACAAATTTATTTAATCTAAAACATAGAAATTGCACTGGTAATAATGGGAAAATTGATGCAATATTTAAGTCTTTTGATTATGATAATTTGAAATTTAAAAATCATTTTGCTTTTATAAATCTAACCGATGATGAGTTTTATGATGATGGATTTATTAATGATAAGTATTATAAATTTTATACAAATCTATCAACAAAATCATTGGGGTTAATAATTACTGGTGGGGTAGATGTTTGCAATAAGCAAACTGTCAAAAATTTAGTTTCAAATGAATCAGTTTATCGACATAAAAATTTGACGAATACGATAAAGTGTTCAGGGAGTAAAATTTATTTTCAATTAAAAGCACAAATGGGAAGATCATTAAGTAATAATAGATTTATGAATTACATAAACTATTCATCATCATTCAATAGGGATTACAATGATTGTAATAATATCTCAATTAGAATATCAGACTCTAAGTGTAATGAAATTGTTGAAAATATAAAGGATGTAGCCGTGTTTGCAAAAAAAGCAAATTATGATGGAATTTTTCTAAATTTAGAAATAGATAATTTGCTTGGAGAATTTCTCTCTAATGAGTTTAATAGGCGAAAATTTGGCTATTATCAGGACGGATTTGAATTTATTGAAAAGATTATAAATTCAATTATTATAGCTGGTAAAAGTATCAAAATTTTGCTATCTGTAACGGTTGATTCATTATTTTATAAAACATTTTCAAATAATATTAAATATATAAAAACTGCAAAAAATATCACAAAAAGTTCAAATTTTAATAAATTTGCCGAAATATTAAAGAAATTTTTATTTCTTGGTGTTGATGGTTTTTTGTTTAAATTTGGCTGTAATGAAAATGAATATTTTTCCAACTTCAACACATTTGAATCAAACAATTTGTTTTTAGATTATTACATTTATATAAAAGAATATATTTGTGTAAATAGTTTAAAAACAAAAGCAAATGAATATCCAATTATAATATATTATGACAATATCAGTGATAAACTTGCTTTGGAAAATAAGCTTATAACAGATAATCAAATTCAATTTATTGATATTACGAAAAATTTGCTATCCGATATGAATTACATTGAAAGTTTAAGAAGGAGAATTTCTTTTAACAAATGTATAAAATGTTTATATTGTAAAAAAATGGCTGATATTTCAAAGATGAAATGTGCTATCAACCCAGAGTTTTTTGACAAAATTAAACCTTGTAACAAAAACAAATTAATAGCCGTTGTTGGTGCGGGAATTGCCGGTATTGTCTGTTCAAATTATTTAGCCAAAAGAGGTTTTAAAATTGAATTGTTTGATAAGAATAATATCATTAATAAAAATGGAAAATTAAATGAAGTTTTTGGTTTTGATAAAGCTATTTATGAATATAATCAGCAAATTGAAAATGAATTAAATGACAATATTTTAAAAGAAAATGTTTCATTATTTTTAAATAAAAATTTTGCTGTTAATAAAAATATTAACAACTATGATGCCATTGTTGTTGCAACTGGTTTTTCTGAAAAACTCTTAGAACTTAATGGTTCAGTGTTAAAAATTGTTTATAGCATTTATGATGCGATTGACAATAAAAATATATTTAGTGATAAAAACAAAATATTTATTTATGCAAAAGGCGAAATTTCTCTTAAACTAGCACTCTATTTATCAACAACTGGAAAATCTGTTACAATTTTATTTGATGATTTAAAAAGCTTATTTTTAATGCCAAATGGGTTGTATACATATTATTTTTATGAGTTATATCAACAAAATATTGATGTATATTTTTTAGCAAAAGTAAAGAGAATTGAATCTGATTTTGTTGAAATTATTGCAAATAAATATCATTTTAAAGAAAATTTGATATCACTTTCATTAAATTTAAGATCTAAATATAATTATAAATATGAACCAAAATTAATTTCAAAAGATATAGATTTGTTTATTTATGAACCAGACCTTATATCAAATAACAACTTATTTTATGATATTGCAAATTCAAACTATAAGGGCAAAGTGTTTATGATTGGAGCCGCTTCAACAATAGGTGATTTTGCAGAATATATAGATTCGGCATATTTTGTGGCAAAGAATTTATAATTAAAAACCGTTGACAATGAAAATTTCTTGTTATATACTAAGACCATAGAAGGAAATAGATATGAAAAAATGCTGTTGCAACTGAATAATTTAATATAACCTTTAAGTTAAAGGTTGTTTTCAGTTGTCTAAATTTTTAAAATCTTTAAAGTGAGTAGATAACTGCTCACTTTTTTTATTTAAGGAGGAATGTTTATGGCTATTTCAATTTATAATTCATTTTCAAGAAAAAAAGAACCATTTGTGCCAATTTATGAAGGTATGGTAAATATGTATGTTTGTGGACCGACAGTTTATGGACCACCACATGTTGGACATGCAAGATCATACACCAACTTTGATGTTGTTAGGAGATATTTTGAATATAAAGGCTATAAAGTTAAATATGTGCAAAACATCACAGATGTTGGACACCTTGTTGGAGATTCTGATGATGGTCAAGATAAGATTTTAGTTCAGGCAAAAAAAGAAAATGTTGATCCATTTGCTCTCGCATATAAATATGAAACAACTTATTTTGATTATATGGATAAACTTTTGATTAAAAGACCATCAATTAGTGCCAGAGCAACAGGATTTATTCCGGAAATGATTGAAATGGTTCAATCAATTGTTAACAAGGGCTATGGCTATGTTACAAAAGAGGGAAATGTTTATTTTTCCGTTCACAAACACAGCGGATATGGAAAACTTTCAGGAAGAAAACTTGAAAATAATTTATCAGGTGAAAGAATTGAAATTGCAGATGACAAAGAAAATCCAGAAGATTTTGCTCTTTGGAAATCTGCTGTTGGTGGACACATTATGAAATGGAATTCGCCATGGGGAGTTGGTTATCCAGGTTGGCACTTAGAGTGTTCAACACTTTGCAAAAAATTTTTAGGTGAAACATTTGATATTCACGGTGGTGGACTTGATAATATTTTTCCACATCACGAAAGTGAAATTGCTCAAAGCGAAGTTGCAAACGGCAAAAAATTTGTTAATTATTTCATGCACAACAACCTTGTTACTGTTAATGGAACAAAAATGGGTAAGAGTTTAGGAAACTTTATTACACTTGAAGATTTATTTAAACAATTTGATCCAATGCTTGTTAGATATTTTATTCTTCAATTCCATTATAGAAAACCAGTTGATTTTAGTATTTCTGCAATTGAAAATATCAAACCACAATTTGAAAAGCTTTCAGAAACCTTTGGACAAATCAAAAATCTTGCTAACGGAGAAATAGTCAATATTTCAGATGTAGAACTTGCAGATATTAAAAATAAATTTGAATCTGCTATGGATGATGATTTCAACACACCGGTTGCAATTTCTGAAGTATTAAGATTTGCAAAAGTTGCAGCTCAAATTGTAAAATCAAATAATGGATCACTTATAAAACAAGCAAATTTAATTGTTAAAATGATTGAAGATGTTTTGGGTTTTGAATTTAAATTTGATATAATGAAAGAGGAAACAAAGTCTAATGATGAAGTTCTCTTGAATTTAATTTCAAATATCAGAGAAAAACTCAGAGCAAACAAAAACTTTGAAATGTCAGACTATATCAGAGATGAACTTTCAAAATTAGACATAACCATTAAAGATAAAAAAATTTAGGGGTTTAATTATGGCATTTTACGATACCTATAATATTGATGGCGTATTTCACTCAGCAGAAGATGAAGCAGATGTTCACTATAAAGGACTTTGGCACAAAGTTATCAGGGTTTGGCTTTATGACCTTCAAGGTAATATCTATTTAAGAGTTCAAAATCCAAGCAAAAAGTGTGACTTTATTAACGAACTTCACATTGAATCAGGTGAAAGTGCAACAAGCTGTTTTGATAGGGGAATGTTTGAAAAACTTGGAATTCACTTTCCAGCAACA
>JAZRNH010000048.1:0-13551 GCA_045648025.1 Clostridia bacterium | reverse complement strand
TTTTTGAGTGTGGTCTAACTGAAAGATAATCTGCAGATTTTTCAAAAGCTGATTTTACTTCACTTTCAAAAACTGCCTCTTTTAAAACACTCTCATTAATTTCTTTGCCAACTTTTAACTTAAAAATCAATGCTGTTTCTTTATTTAACCCACAAAAAAAAGCATCGTCAACAAAAATGTTAACTCGCTTTTTGTTTTTTTGTTCTTCAATTTTAGTAATAATCGCCATTATTCTTCCACATCTAATGCTTTATAATCAAACTTATAAAATCCTGTTCCATAGTTATTGATTGAACCTGCACCTCTTGTTCTTGCTCTAATGCTGCTAAGAAGTCTTTCAGAGGCTTTTACAGGCACCGCAATTTTAACAACTGGCATAGATTCATCATTCTTTTGCTCAATAATATGCACATTATGATCTGAGAATAATTTGCTTACAGCACCATAGTTTTGATAAGAAACTTTAATTTCAAGTTGATTGCAGAATACCATTCTAAACTTTTTAGCTTCTGTACAAGCACCGGCTGCAACCGCATTATAAACTCTTGTAAGTCTGCTCTTTCCAAGTTCAACACCACCAAAATATCTAACAACAGCAACAAGAGTGTTTGTGAGTTTCGCTTGTTTAATTGCTTCAAAAATTGGAGCTCCGGCAGAACCTGCTGGTTCACCATCATCGTTGTTTTTTGCAACACTATAATCTTCACCCAAAACAAAAGCATAAGCAACATGCTTTGCATTTTTATTGCTCTTTTTGAGGTTTCCTATAATATTGTGAACTTCATCATCATTTTCAACATGAAAAGCCATGCCAATAAATCTTGACTTTTTCATAATCATTTCAACAGGAACCATTTGTTCAATTGAAATATAGTCATTCTTTACTTCTTGTTGAACTTGTCCCTCTTCTTCATAAATGGTATCAACACTTACATATCCCATAAGATTCTCCAATTTAATAAGATTACATAATAAATATATCACAAATTATCACAATTTCAAAACATAAATGGTTAATTTGCATAAATTAAATTCTTGCATTTATATAAAACGGTATGTTATACTTGACTTGGCTAATTATAGCAAATTTTACGAGGTGAATTATGAATATTTCAAAACATGTAGAAAATATGTGCCCAGTAGCTAAGGGTGCAAATCACAAATCTGCCCCAATTCCAGAAGAGGGACAATGGATTTCTGCCAAAGATATCAAAGATATTTCTGGTTTAACACATGGTGTTGGAAGATGTGCACCACAACAAGGTGCTTGTAAACTCACATTAAATGTTAAAAATGGCATTATTGAGGAAGCACTTGTTGAAACAATCGGCTGCAGTGGTATGACCCACTCTGCTGCAATGGCATCTGAAATTTTAACAGGAAAAACCATTCTTGAAGCATTAAACACAGACCTTGTTTGTGATGCTATCAATGTTGCAATGAGAGAACTCTTCCTTCAAATTGTTTATGGAAGAACACAATCTGCATTCTCTGATGATGGTCTTGAAATCGGTGCTGGATTAGACGACCTTGGAAAAGGCCTCTGTTCACAAGTTGGAACAAGCTATTCAACAAGACTCAAAGGTTCAAGATACCTTCAAATGGCTGAAGGATATATCACAAAACTCGCTCTTGACAACAACAATGAAATCATTGGTTATGAATTTGTTAACATGGGCAAAATGATGGAAGCAATCAAAAACGGTACATCTGCTGACGAAGCCCTTAAAGCAAACCTTAAAACATATGGAAGATATAATGATGCCGTTAAATATATCGACCCAAGAAAGGAGTAATTTATGGTAAATTTTGAAGGTAAAGAAAAAAGAGAGGCATCTATTAACGAATGTCTTAAAAAATATGGTATTAAAAATTTAGAAGAAGCAAAAGAAATCTGCGACAAAGCAGGTATTGATGTTGAATCAATTGTTAAAGGCATTCAACCAATTTGCTTTGAAAATGCTGTTTGGGCATACACACTTGGCACTGCCCTTGCAATTAAAAATGATGTAACATCTGCTGAAGAAGCTGGAAAATGGATTGGCATTGGCCTTCAAGCATTCTGTGTTCCTGGTTCAGTTGCAGACCACAGAAAAGTTGGTCTTGGACACGGAAACCTTGCTTCAATGCTTTTAAACGAAAAAACAAAATGTTTCTGCTTCCTTGCTGGACACGAAAGTTTTGCTGCTGCTGAAGGTGCAATTGGTATTGCTTCAACAGCAAACAAAGTTAGAAAAGAACCTCTTCAAGTTATTTTGAACGGTCTTGGAAAAGATGCAGCTTACATCATTTCAAGAATCAATGGTTTCACATATTGTCAAACAGAATATGATTATTCAACTGGCAAACTCAATGTAGTTAAAACTACCCCATTCTCAAATGGTGACAGAAGCAAAGTTCGTTGCTATGGTGCTGACGATGTTAGCGAAGGTGTAGCAATTATGGCTCACGAAAAAGTTGATGTATCTATCACAGGAAACTCAACCAACCCAACAAGATTCCAACACCCAGTTGCTGGAACATACAAAAAACTCTGCACAGAAATTGGTCATGAATACTTCTCTGTTGCATCTGGTGGTGGCACAGGAAGAACTCTTCACCCAGACAATGTTGCAGCAGGTCCTGCAAGTTACGGTATGACTGATACTATGGGAAGAATGCACTCTGATGCACAATTTGCTGGTTCTTCATCAGTTCCAGCCCATGTAGATATGATGGGTCTTATCGGTATGGGTAACAACCCAATGGTTGGTGCATCTGTTGCACTTGCTGTTGCAGTTGGCTCAAGAAAATAATTTTAAAAATAAAAAAAGATGGATAAACTCCATCTTTTTTTGTTGCAAATTTTCTATTTAAGCAAAAAAGACTTCAAATTTGAAGTCTTTTTTTCATTTATTAAAAGAACCAACTACTGCTGTAATCATCTGGATCATATCTAAATTTATTTGCTTGTGATTCGTTGCTATTTTCATAATAATAATCTGTTTTCATTTCACTAACAGGCATAAGATATTCTTTATCAGCAGGTGTTGAAGCAGAAACCCCAAGACCAGAACTAAATGAAAAACAACAATCTAAAACTGATTGATCAATTGAAAATGGAACAAGATCATATCTTACACCAGAACCCACAAGTGACTTTTTATAAGCTTCTGCTTGTGCTTTTGATGCAAACAAGTGAACTGCTTTTTCTTTATATTGCAAACTTTCTGGAGCAAGTTTAGATGTAACAGCTTCTTCACTTTGATATTCCAAACCATTTGCAGCAGATGGATTTGTTGCATAATATTCAACTTCTTCTTCTGGCAAAACTGCATAAACATTTGGTTCAGGTTTTGCTGTGTCCTTTTCAAGAACTCCAACAAAGTTTACTGCTGGAACATACTCTTCTGCAGGAATAATATATTCATTTAATTCAATATATTCTTCACCATCAGCCACAATTGATCTTTTTGTAATAAACTTTCCTCTTGTTCTGCACGAATCAATAACAGCTGGATCAAATTTAAAAACTAAAACACAAGTTTCCTTTCCTGTTTCAAGTTCGGTATTTTCAGCATATTGCTTAGCATAAACTCTGCTATCAAAAAAGTGCATATATCTCTTATCTTTTTTGTAAGGATATGGATTTAATCTAGAATATTGAGTAAAATTTCTTCCTTCAAGATTAGGAATCTGTGAAGGATCATTTTTGTATTGTTCAATTAAACTTTTATAAACTGACCTATATAAGTAAATAGGTTTATTTTTTACCATTATATTACCTCCCTGGTTACACAATTATACCATAAATAAAAACAAATGTCAATTTTCATAGTAATTCCTGCTAGTCTATCAAAATTCAATAATCATTGATAATAATTAAATATCTATTGCAAAAATAAAATTAAATGTGATATAATCACTTTATACAAAAGGAGTTAATATATGGCAAAAAGAGAAACTGTTGTGGTTGTTGACTTCGGCGGTCAATACAGCCAACTTATCGCAAGAAGAGTTCGTGATATGAAAGTTTATTCAGAACTTATTCCATGCACAACATCAGCCGAAAAAATTAAAGAAATTGACCCTATTGGTATCATTTTTACAGGTGGACCACTTAGCACTTTTGATGAAACTGCTCTCACAATTGATCCAGAAGTGTTTAACTTAAATATTCCAATTTTTGCAATCTGCTATGGTATGCAACTCACCGCTCAAATGAACGGCGGAAAAGTTAAAACTGCAAAAGTTGGTGAATATGGCAAAGTTGAAATTGAATACCAAGATCACCCACTCTTTGAAGGTGTAAATAAAAAAGGCACTGTTTGGATGAGTCACCACGATTCAGTTGACAAACTTGGCAAAGGCTTCAAAGTTATTGCAAGCACAAAAGACACAGAAATTGCTGCCTATGCTAATGATGAAAAGAAAATTTATGGTTTCCAATTCCACCCAGAAGTTGTTCACTCTGTTCAAGGTTTAGACATTATGAAAAACTTCCTTTACAAAATCTGTAATGCTAAGGGTGAATGGACAATGGATAGCTTTGTTTCTGACCAAGTTGCATCACTCAAAGAAAAACTTAAAGGTAAAAAAGTTCTTCTTGCACTTTCTGGCGGTGTTGACAGTTCAGTATGTGCTGCCCTTCTTCAAAAAGCTTGTCCAGAAGGCTTAATCTGTGTATTTGTTGACCACGGACTTCTCCGCAAAGGTGAAAGAGAAGAAGTTGAAAAAGTTTTCAAAGAACAATTTAAAATCAACTTAATCACAGCCGATGCTTCAAAAATCTTCTTAAAGAAACTTAAAAATAAAACAGAGCCTGAAAAGAAGAGAAAAATTATTGGTAAACAATTTATCAAAGTATTTGAAAAAGAAGCTAAAAAGATTGGAAAAGTTGACTTCCTTGCACAAGGAACAATTTATCCTGATGTTGTTGAAAGTGGCAACGGAAAATCTCAAGTTATCAAAAGTCACCACAATGTAGGTGGACTTCCATCAGTTGTTGACTTTGAAGAAATTATTGAACCACTTCGTGACCTTTATAAAGACGAAGTTAGAAAAGTTGGTTTCGAGCTTGGACTTCCAGAAAATATTGTTATGAGACAACCATTCCCTGGCCCAGGTCTTGCAATTCGTGTTCTTGGAAATATCACAAAAGATAAACTTGATCTTCTTCGTGATGTTGACTTTATCTTCAGAGAAGAAATCGCAAAAGCTGGTTTAGACAAAGAAATCTGGCAATACTTTGCAGTTCTTACAAATATGAGATCTGTTGGTGTTATGGGTGACGAAAGAACTTATGACTACACAGTTGCTCTTCGTGGTGTTAGCAGTGTTGATGCCATGACAGCTGACTGGTATAAGATTCCTTATGAAGTGTTAGATAAATGTTCAAACAGAATTGTTAATGAATGTAAACATATCAACAGAGTTGTTTATGACATTACTTCAAAACCACCTTCAACCATTGAATGGGAATAAAAATCACAACAAAAACCACCAAAATTTGGTGGTTTTTATTTTGCAAAAATTTATTAAAATTTGTTATAAACTCAAATAAAATAAGGTGTTATGAAAAACATAACACCTTTGTTTTATATAATATCATTAATTTTTGATTTTTTAGCTTTTTTAAACATTTCTTTATTTGCTTTTGTAAAATTCTTTTTCAATACACCATCTTTTGAACAAAGCAAAAGTTCAATATTGTTAGGTTTTATAATAGGTCTTCTAATCACCCTTTCACCTTCTTTTTGAACTTCATCTTTAACAATTAATAAATAAAAATATTTTTCATCTTCATAAGACAATTCACCAGACTTTGCCTGTTTCATAAGAGAAGACCTTTCAACTCTAGCAAAAAATTGACAATAATCATTTTTAAGTGCACACTTATCAGTCATACAAGGTGCAGCAATATGATAACCTTTTTTTATAACTTCTCTTTTTATTGTCATCATATTTTCATAAACTCTTGGTGTTCCGGTATCAATTATAAGCAAATATTTATTTGTTGCATCAAGCATTTTAAAAACCGAATTCAACCTATCCTGCTCTTTCATTTCAGAAAGGACATAGCTAGTCATCACAAGGTCAAAAGTTCCTTCAATTTTATCAGAAACCAAATCAAACTTTTTTACGGCAACTTCACCATCTGTTAATTTTTTGAAAGATTCTATCATATTTTCATCTCTTTCAAAAAGTGAAACATTAACCGAATCATCAAGCTCTTTTATTGCAAAATATCCAGCACCTGTTCCTGAACCAACATCCAAAACAGATTCAACATCATTAATCAAACTCTGCTCTGCAAGTTGACTCAAAACAGTATAAACCACAGCATAAGTTGCTGGCATTCTTGAAATTGCATAAAGCAAACTTTCTGACTTGTTTTCAATAAGTGACTTGCTTTCGCCAGATTTGTTTTTATATTTAAATGTTAAATTTTGTTGCAAATCAGTAATTTTTGAACCATGAATTCCTTTGTGAAGTTCTTTTACTTTTTCTTGCAAAAATAATGGCAATTGCATAACTCTCCTATGGTGTTATGTTTTTCATAACACCCCAATTTTTCTAACTTTATACGAATTTTCAAATAAAAATATGGAGTTTTATCTCCATATTTTTTAATCATCATAATTTGTTTTAAGTGACAAATATTTTTCTAATCTAAACTCATTCCAAGCAGATTCTGTTTCTGGTGGATAAACTCTAAAAATAAGTTTTTGTTTAGTTGTTGGGTGGTTAAATGAAAGTTCAACTGCAAACAAGTTAAGCATAACTTTTGCCATACCTTCACCACCATATTTTTGATCACCAAAAATAGGACACTTAATACTCTTCATTTGAACTCTGATTTGATGTCCTCTTCCAGAATAAAGTTTAACTTTAACGAGAGTTCTATTTGTTTCAGTATTATGTTCTAAAACTTCATAATCAAGTTCAGCCCTTTTTGCACCTTCTTCTGTTTGAGGAACAATCATAGCCATATTTGTTTTAGGGTCTTTCTTTAAATAGCTTACAATTTTGCCTTTTGCTTCTCTTGGTTTTCCACAAACAACAGCAAAATATGTTTTATCAAAATCGCCTTCTTTCATTTGTTCTGCAAGTCTTGAAGCAGCTTTGCTTGTTCTTGCAAAAACCATAACACCACCAGTTGGCCTATCAAGTCTGTGAACCAAACCAATAAAAGCCTCACCTGGTTTGTTATATTTTTCCTTCACATATTCTTTAACCATTGTAAGCATATCTTTGTCGCCGCTTTCATCTGCTTGACTAGGAACCCCTTGAGGTTTACTTACAACAACAATATGATTATCTTCATATAAAACTTCCATTATTCTTCTCCAATAAACATTCCACTAGTTCCACAAGGAAGAAGCACACCTTCTTCTTCGGTTGGAAGGCAAAGTTCATAAGCCTCTGTTTTGCCTTTAAAACCTTCCATAGTTAAATTTAATATATTTTTAAGCACAGTTGCACCAAGACCGGTTGTATAGCTGTTAATAAGCACAAACAATGGTTTTTCTGAAAGAACTTCTCTGCAAAGTTTAACAAAATCAAAGAGATTATCTTCAAGTTTCCAAACTTCACCGTTTGAACCCCTTCCATAGCTTGGCGGATCCATAATAATTGCATCGTATTTGTGACCTCTTCTAATTTCACGATTCACAAATTTTGTGCAGTCATCAACAATATATCTAACCGGTGCAGTTTCAAGCCCAGAAAGTCTAACATTTTCTTTGCAACGGTCAACCATATTTTTTGCAGCATCAACATGACAAACTGAAGCACCTGCTGCCGCACAAGCAACTGTTGCACCACCAGTATAACCAAAAAGGTTTAAAACAGAAATCGGTCTGTTTGCAGCTTTAATAAGTTCAGTCATTTTGTCCCAGTTATATGCTTGTTCTGGGAAAAGACCTGTATGCTTAAAACCCATTGTTTTCAAAGAAAACTTAAGGTTTTTATATGAAACAGTCCACTCTTCTGGAGTCTTTTTCTTATATTCCCAAGCACCGCCACCTGTTTCGCTTCTGTGATACCAAGCATTGATGTTTTTATCTTTATTAAGCGATCTTTTTGAATGCCAAATAACTTGAGGGTCTGGTCTGAGCAAAACAACACCATTCCAACTCTCAAGTTTTTCACCATCACCGGTTGCTATAACTTTATAATCTTTCCATTCACTTGCAATTTTCATAATTTTTCTCTAATAGTTATCCAAAATTGAATTTAAATCAATTATATCAGCACTAACAATAATAACCTTTGCTGGTTCTGTATAATTTCCGTTTTCTGTAAGAATTACACTAGAAAGTTTTCTGTTTTGTTGAAACATATACATAAGATTTTCAACAGTAAGACTTGTCGGTGCAACTTCATAGTGACTTGTTTCATTAAAAATATCTAAGCATTTTGAAACTGGCTCTTGCATTGCATCATCAATATCTTTGCCATTAGCAATAAACTTTCCAATGCCGTCAACAATCATTTTTCTATTAATAACACCAACAAGAGTGCCTGAAATATAAACTGGAACAACTGAAAAACCTTTCTTCCACATTTCACCCACAACATCTCTAAGTATTGTGTCACCATTAACAGAAAACACTTGTCTTGGTCTTAAACACTCAACAACTCTTGGTGGAGTGTTGATAAGCCTTGCAATTTTTTCTAATTTTTCAACAACATCAACATTTGGCTCAGCAATAATTTCATCATTGCTTCTATGCACGATAGCATTTCTAAGTCTGCCATAGTCAATGAGGTCTTCTTCAAATTTTTTAACAACAGTGTTAACTGTTGCAACTTTTCTAATCATATCTGAAAAGTTTAATGTTCTTTTTATTGAGTAAATATCTCTAAGTCCTTGATCTAATCTGTTATAAGCAGAAATAAATCTTGTTGCTAATTCATTTTTTTCCATATTTGCTCCTTATGATATTATAATAACAAAAATATCAAAGCAAGTCAAAATGATTTCATAACTAATTATCAACTAAAATGGTTGTTTTTGCGGACCATTGGCTTGAGAAATTAAATCTGCCGCCTTTTGAATCCCCTCAATTAAACCGTATGAATTTTTTTGTGTCAAATAAACATAATCGCCACTGTGATAATTTAAAATCTTTGCTTTATCTTCTGGTGATAACAAATTAAATGAATATTCATCAGTGCAGATTACTCTTTTTCCATTCTTTGGGTTAATTGATGAAAAAACATCGCCTTTTGCTTCACAAAATTCTCTCATAACTGAATATGTAAGTTTTTGTGATTTTCCAGGTCTAATAAATATTTTCGAAACACCCTCAGGTGTCCAGATTTCCTTCATAGGATAATCATCTTTAATTGAATCACCCGCAAACAAAATATACTTTGCTGTATTTTTTTTAGGATCAACAAGCGACATCATTCTGTCAACTGTTTCTTTTTTTCGATATTGCTCAATATATCTAATTTGAAGAGCCTTTTCATCAAATAAATAAGGTTCATAAACATCTGCAAAATTTTTTGCCATTGGATTTATTTTTATGAATATATCATTTTCAAAATGAACTAAATACTTAAAAAATCTTCTAACATCTGATTTTGGATGCACATTTGTTCGATCTGTCTCATAAAAAAATGTATGATATAAATCGTTCAAAACACCTTCAAATCCATTAAAATCAACTACATTTCCCCTTGCATTGGTTATAATACAAATAACAGGAGTAATACCTGTTTTTTCTTCAAACTCAACCAAAGCCTTTGCCAAAATGGTTCTTGTGTGATAAGGATTAGAATACCCCTTAATTTCAAAATATCTATTTGGCATATCATATTCATTTGAATAGTCAACAATAGTATTATTGAAATCAACAAAAAACATCATTTCATTGTTTTTTAGTCTAAATTCGTTCATAAAATATCTCCGACAGGCATTATAACACAAAAATTTTTACTTTTAAATACCTTTTTATATAAAATTTTCGCTTGATTTTTTTTATGATTGTGATATAATACGATTGTCGAGCTATATGGGGAGCTAGTAGTGCCCTGTAACCTGAGATCTACTATAGCAGGATAGACCGCACATCTAGGTATATGGTATGGGAGGTCGCACCAAACAAGCGATGTTGATAACAAGGTCTTAAGCAATAGAACTTTGTGAACCGTGTCAGAGCCTGACCGCAGCAGCACTAAGCGAAATCTTCTATGTGCCTTAAGGTAGCTTTGTAGTAGTTGGCTATTTGGTTTCCACTTCGGTATTGTATAACAAAATGTGTGCTCGACTTTTTATAACAATTAAAAAGAAGAAGGATTTTTCCTTCTTCTTTTTTTTATTTTATTTCTAGAATTTTTTTCATAATTCTTCTAACAAGTTCATCAGATTTTTCTTCATCTTGCCTAACTTTTTCACTTGAAATGTCACTAAGTGTAACTTTTTCAATCTTTGCAGGTTCAGAAACTTCTTCAGTTTGTTCTTCAATAATTTCTTCGTTATTCATTAGAAATTTCTACCCCCTCAGTTTGCAATCCATCTGCTCCAGCTTTCTTTGCAGCTTCGGCAGCTTTTGCTGCTTCTGCTTCTTGTGCTTTTTTATGTTCTGCTTCAACTTTCTTTTCTGCAACTCTAATAAGCACACCAGAAAGTGCAACTCTTTGTTTTCTTGTAAGTCTAATTCTATTGCCTCCATCATCATAAACACCATTTGCTGCAATTTGGAAAAGTTTTAATGTTGCTCTTTCATCTGCAACAAGAGCTTCCAAATCAAATGCATCAACTGGGTTTTGAAGTCTGTCAATAACAGCTCTGTCTGGTTCACCACCAGATTCTTCTCTTGCAACATCTTCAATTCTCTTAGTAACAAGCTTTTTCATACCTGCATTAAGTTTTCTTTGGAATGCAATTTCTTCTTTTGTGTGAGCATTTCCTTTTGTTCCCTTGTTTCCAGCATAATACTCACCATATTTTTGAGAATATCTAACAAAATATTCTGAAAGACCATCTTTTTCTGTTGGTGGAACTGGAACTTCTGGTTGAACAGGAGCCGCAACTGGTTCAGGTTTTGCCACTTGTGCTGCAGCAGCTGCTCTTTGTTCTTCTCTATAAGCTTTTCTAATTTCTCTTCCAAGTCTTCTATTTTTCTTCTTTCCACCTGTATATGGTTTACCTTCACTTCTGGCTGCCATTCTTTCTTGAGCCTTAGCTTTTGCAGCTTTCATCATTGCTGATCTTTGAGCTCCAGAAAGTTTCTTTCCGCTATCAGTAACAGTTGATGTATCTGTAACTATTGAAGTTGCTGGTTCTTGTGGTTTAACTGCAACTGTTGGTTCTTCTTGACCACTATTTCTTGCAATTGCCTTTTGTCCCAACAATTTACCCATCTTTTGTTCAACAAGTCTCTTTAACTTGATTTGAGCAATTGACTTCTTTCTCCACTTGTCACCATATTCAGCTTTTATTTCAGCCTCAGCTTCTGCTTGAATAGCTGCTCTCTCTTGAGGTGAAACAGATAATTTGCTTGATACTGTTGGTGCATCAGAAGTGGCATTATCTCTAACAATTTCATCAGGATTAGTTGCAGGAACTTCATCTCTAACAGTTTCAACTGGTGCAACTCCAGGAACTTCATCTCTAACAGTTTCAACTGGTGCAACCGCAGGAACTTCATCTCTAACAGCTTCAACTGGTGCAACTGCAGGAACTTCATCTCTAACAACTCCATTTTTGCCATCTTGAATATTTGTTGCAGCAGCAATTTCTGCCGGATCAATTTTGGTAACTACTGGAGCATCGGCTCCAACAACCGGTTTTTCTTCAGCAACAGCAACAACTGGTTCAGCCACTGTTTTATCTTCTTTCTTTTTATCTCTTCCACCAAAAAGTCTTGCAAAGAAACCTTTCTTTTTCTTAGGTTCTTCCTTTACAACTGTGTCAGCTGCAGGCTCTTCTTTTACTACTGTATCAACTGCAGGTTCTTCTTTTACTACTGTGTCAGCTGCAGGCTCTTCCTTTACAACTGTATCAGCTGCAGGTTCTTCCTTAACAACTGTATCAGCTGCAGGTTCTTCTTTTACAACCGGTGCTGGATCTGTTTTAACCACAGTTGTTGGTGCAGGATTCTCTCTTTCCTCCGGTGCTGGATCTGCTTTAACCACAGTTGTTGGTGCAGGATTCTCTCTTTCCTCCGGTGCTGGATCTGTTTTAACCACAGTTGTTGGTGCCGGATTCTCTCTTTCCTCCGGTGCTGGATCTGTTTTAACCACAGTTGTTGGTGCCGGATTCTCTCTTTCCTCCGGTGCTGGGTCTGCTTTAACCACAGTTGTTGGTGCCGGATTCTCTCTTTCCTCCGGTGCTGGATCTGTTTTAACCACAGTTGTTGGTGCTGGGTTTTCTCTTTCCTCTGGTACTGGGTCTGTTTTAACAACTGTATCAGTTGTGTGCTCATTTCCCTTTTCATTAACAGCAGCAATTTTTTCAATTAATTCTTTTGTTTTTGAAACCAATCCTGCCACAGCTTCACTAGCCTCGGCCTCACTCATACCAAATTCAATTAATTTTAATTTGATAGTTTGAATTCCTCTGTCAACTTTGTCAGCTTGTTTTTTATATTCTTCCAACAAGTGCTTTTGTCTAGGCTCACTATATGTTCCTATTTTAGCAATGGTTGTAAGTCTTCCTTCAAAAGAATTTTCTGTGCTATCAATTTCATATAACAAGTTATCTCTTTGAATTTCAGCATCATGGTTCGAAATTTCAGCAAAACTTTCTTCAGCTTCTCTGCTTGTTTCTTCTAACTCATGATATTTTTTAACATTATTTCTTAAATATGTCATTGCTTCAGAAATACTCTTAAGTTTATTACTAATTTCTGGTAATAATTTCTCATATTCTTCTGATAAAACAGAATATTTCATTTGCAATTCACCAAGTTCTTTTTCTGGGAGTGTTGCTCTTTCCGCTTTTATTTTATTTCTAACTTCTGCAATTTGTTTTAATAAATCTTGTCTTTTTCCGTTTAATTTTCCATAATCAACAAAAGCATGTTTAAAATAATCTTTTGTATTTCCAATAACAGTTAAGTCTGCTTTATCTCTTTCAGGATTTTCTTCTGCTTTTGGAGGCTTGTCTGTTGAATCAACAACATCTTCTTCTCTTTCATCAGCATTTGCAACAGTTGTTTTTTCAGTTTCTTCTTTTATTAATTTATCAATAAGTTCAGATTGATATTCATCATTTGAATTTATATATCCAAAAGCATCAAAATCTTCTGCTATATCTGGAAAATCTCTAACAAAAACCCCTGCCATACTACCTCTCATAGAAGCACTAAGTTTTGCCACTTTACAAACTAACTCAGTTCTATTTTCAGGTAAAATCAAACCAATAACCATAGGGTTCTTTTTAACAGCTTCCAAACAAACTTCCTGATAGTTTGGAATTGTTACAGGAACATATGCAATATCAGAAGGATTTGCAGATATTTTCTGAATCATTTCTTCAGGATTTGTATTTGCAACCTCTTCTTTATGTTGATTTAATGCTTCCTCTTCTTTTTTTGCCGCCTTTGCTGCTTTTGC
>JAZRNH010000047.1:0-16935 GCA_045648025.1 Clostridia bacterium | reverse complement strand
GTGTATAGAATTTCAAAACACCTGCAGGAGTGATGTTTACACCACTTGATGAGTGCATGCTTGAAACGCCCGCAAAACCAAGCCAACCATATCCTTGGAAAAGTGGTGGTTCATGATTAAAGATTTCTCTTGCAATTCTTGAAGAAACATCATAGCTTCCACCTGGTGTTGAGTGATCAATTCCACCTGGTTCGAAGTCAACATCTTCTTCTTGCCATCTCATTGGCCAGTCAATTTTCCAAGAAAGCTTAATTTTAAAGTATTCCAAAACATTAACTGTTTCTTTCTTTCCACAAGCCTTACAATAATATGTAAGTTCGTGAGTTTCTTCATTATATGATTCAACAACAGTTGAGTCTTTATTACACTGGCTACAATAAACAGCTACAGGATAATATTTTTCTCTATCTTCATCATTTGCATCTTGTGTTTTGAAACTCATTAAAATATCATAAATTTCTTTTCTCTTTTCAAGAGAATAAACAACCTTTTTTGCATATCTTCCTGACATATATTCTTTTGATTGATAAATATATTCAACTTCAATGCCAAGGTCTTTAAGAGATGCTTCATATTCTTTTTCAAAATGTTCAGCATAGCTTTCATAACCATCATTATATGGGTTTGGAATCAAATTATATGGGCAACCAACATAATTTTCATAACCATCAACAATTTTTGAAACATTTACAGGAACTTTTCTAAATCTATCAAAATCGTCCCAAGAAAGCAAGAATCTAACTTTTTTACCTTTAAGTTTCAAAGCTCTTGCAACAAAATAAGGCACTGCAACATCTCTGAAATTTCCAATGTGAACACTTCCAGATGGGCTTGTTCCAGCAGCACAAACATAAACATCTTTATTCGGATTTCTTTCAATAATCTTATCCGCTAATCTTTCACTCCAATGCATAGTAATCTCTCCTATTAACAATAATATATAAAAAATAGCACAATCCACCAAAAATGTCAATTAACTAGCCAAAAATAACCACAATGAACACCGCAAAAGCAAAATAAAAAGCCGAGAAAATTATCTCGACTTTTTAATTCGTCCATATATTCACCTAAGAACCCATCAAAGTTTGTTGAAGTACGATTGTTGAGTAGTTAGAAGGTTGACATACAGAGTTAACAATTGAAACTGTGTTAGGTTCAATTGTTGAACCAACTGTAGAACCAGCTGGAAGCATTGCTTTAGATGTTGAAATTAATCCGTCAACAAGTTGAGCAAGTTCCTTCCAACCATTAATAAGGTTGTTGTTAAGATCTGTTCTGTTTGTGTTATAGAAATCTGTATAGTTTGTAGAACCAGAACCTTTCTTTTGGAATAATTGAACCATTTGAACTCTCATCATACCAGCAATTTTTCTCTTCAAAACAGTAAGAGCAGCCAATCTTTCTTCAGGAGTAGCATTTCTAAATGAATCAGATTGAAGAGTGTTAATTGTTGACATAATATAGCTATATTTTGGATCAGACAATGTTAAGTTGTATGAACCACCGTGATTCATAATTCTCTTACAAGTTGAAAGATCACCAAATGCAGGATAGTCAAATGGAACCATTGTTCCATCACCCCTGTTAATTCCAAGTGTTGTAACACCAGTTCTTGCAGGCATAGCAGAAATAAAGTCAATTTCTTGGTTGAAGTCTAATTGGTTGATATTGTGATTGAATTTTTCAAATGTGTTAAGCAAATTGTCAGTTGATGTTCTATCTTTTGCAAAGTAAACACCAAGAGCAGTTTGAATATCACCAGATTCTGTATCTTTTAAACCAACATAGCCACCAACAGATGCAACTGTCATAAATTCATAAACATTTGCAGACATTACAAATCTGTTTGCTCTGTTATAAATTGCTTGGCTTTCAGGTGTTTGCAACTTAAAGTAGTTTGCAATACCGTTTGGAGCATCAAGTTTAACAAGATCACCAAGAGCTCTCTTCTTCTTGTCAGTGTCTTGCAAGAAGTCAAGTTCCATAGTTCTAAGATAAGATTCCATAGTATAAGTGATTTGGTCATTTAATGCTTTCATACATTCATCAAATTGCCATTTATCAATGAAGCTATCATGTCCTTTTTCAGAATATAATGATTTCATATCGTTGATAAATGTCTTGATTGCTGTGATTTGAGCTTCAGCATCACCCGCAAAGTTTGTTGTATCTTTTGCAAATTCAATAAGTTCGTGAGTAACTTTATCTCTAAATCTAAGCACTAAATAATCATACAAGTTTGGATCATCAATTTTTTCAATTCTAATCCACAAACTATGAAGATCTTTCTTTTTAAATGATTCAATTTTATCAATTTCTTCAACAAGTTCGCTAAATTTAACTGAACCCTTTTTAATACCTTTAATTGCTCTAAGTCTAGCTTCGTCTCTTGCAGCAGTTTCAATACCAACAACTTGGTTATCTAAAATCGCATTAAGATTTGCCTTAATTGCTGGACTAAGAGAAGATGAAGCAATTTGAATTCTAATTGTTTCAGCGGTTTTTGTTGAACCCATAGCATAAATTCTTGCTGTAAATGCTTCAGCTGTTGTTTTGTCTGAACCTGAAAGTGTTGCAGTATATGTATCACCACTAACCTTTCCTGAAGAAAGTTTAACATCAAGCATATGCTCTAAATATCTCTTTGTTTTTGCATCAGCAACAGAAGCAATAGCGGCTTCAACTGTTGGATCTGCTTTTCTAACAACCGATGAACCACTAAGTTCAACTGAGCAAGTATCCATTGCAGCAATAGCAGCAGCGGCAGCTTGTGCTTCAGCTGAGGTGTCACCCAAACTTTCACAACCTCTTACAATTGAAGATTCAGACATATCAATTTGATGTTCAATACCAACACCAACTTTTTCTGATAAAATCTTAACAGGTCTTTCATTATAATCTCTTTCAGCAGCAAGGAAGTTAACAACACCCTTCATTTGTGTTTGAACAGCTTGAGAACTTGTTGCATCAATCATCTTTTTAAATGATTCAGAATCAATAACATGTTCTGCATTGCTAATAATGCTTGGTGTATAAGCATTTTCAAAAAGAGATGTGTTAAATGAATCAACAAATTTGTCTCTAAAGAGTGTTAAACCTCTGTTATATTCTGCTTGAAGGTGGGCATCATTAAAGCCTTGTTCTTGCGAAATAAATTCGTTTAAGTTTGATGACAAATAAGAAAGTTCATCAGGTTGATTTTTGTGTTCTTTAATTCTGTCACTATGTAATCTGTTTTGTGGTTTAGCATCACTATAGTTCATAATAACTTCGTCTGGTGAAAGGCTTGAGGTTTCATAATCTTCAACATGACTAGCCATACATCTATACAAGTTACCATAACTAACTTCGCCAGGCTTCATACTCTTTTCATTAACAAATCTGTGAAGTTTTGCATTGTTAAAGATTGTTTTAAGGTCTCTTGCACCACCGTCAGGACCGATTACATCTTCTTGTCTTTTAATAAATCTAAAGAAGGCCTTTTTATAGTTCTTTGGAACATAAGCCTCAGGTTTCCAGCTGCCATCTTTGTTTTTAAATCTTCTTCTTGGGTCAACAGCAGAACCTTTTTGATAGTTGTCATAAAAGAGTTTAATTGACTTAAATTCATCATATCTTTGCTTAACTCTCTTATAACCCATTTTATCCCATTGGCCTTCTTCTGCTTCAGCATATTTGCCTCTTGAATGCATAAAGTCTTTGAGTTTCTTTCTATCTTTCCAGTTTTGTCCAAGTCTTGAAATTAAAGCACCAAATGATTTAACTGCAACAGTTCCAAGGAATGCTGTGAGTGCAACACCCACCAAAGCACCACCTGCACCACTTGCGGTAAAGAGTGCTCCAAACAAACCAGACATTGCCTGACCACCAAGTTGAAGTGTTGACCAACCAATGCTACCTGCAAGTCCGCCAGAACCAAGAGTTAAAGCTGTCCAGCCCAAACCTTTTGCTCTGCCTCTCCAAAGGTTTGCTTTCATACCTTTGATTTTTTCTTTGCATTTGAGCATTGCTTTTGTAAGTGGACCACCAACAAGTTCACCTTTTGCATTAAAGTCACCAATGCTTGAAACAAGTGACCTTGCAGCCAAATAGTGGTTCTTGTCAGATTTTTCTTCTTTAATCTTTAAGATTTCACGGGCATCATCATAAGAAAGCATTTTCTTTGGTTTGCCTTCTGCTCCACCATACTTAACAGCTGCAAGTCTTCTTGCAAGACCAACAATATTGTTAAAGTTGTGATCTTGTGCTAAATATTGAGCAGAAACTTCAAAGTTAAAGTCACTTTTGTGACCACTATTAAATGCTTTTGTAGAAGCTGAATCAGTTGGATATGGCTCATCATAAATGTGAACCATGCTATCATAACCCCAGTCTTTTAACACCTTTCTAGTGTTTGCTGGATCTGGAGGAAGAGGATTTTTAGGGTCTGCACCTCTACCAGATAAAATTTGCTTGATGATCGCATTGATCTCAGTGTCAAAAGCGGTAGAATCTCCACCCTTTTTGTTCATCAAGTCGCCTTTAATACGGTTATAAAGGGTAACATAAACACCAACACCATAAAACTCTTTAGGTGAACGGTCGGTATTACCTTCTACATATGGACGGAATGGAGAACCAGCATATTTTACATTATCATCTCCACCAGATGGTTTATCACCTGCCATAGTATACCTCCTATCGTATATTTTGCCTCATTATCTAGTGCTCATATTATAACATATAATTATTCAAAATGGAAGACCTTTTGATAATAAAATCATAACAAATTTTATTTGCCTTTTTCGAGATTTTCATCTTCATTAAATCCCAAAATTCCTTTGATATAATCAATTGAACTCATAAGTTCTTGTTCTTGAGCTTTAAGCTCTGCTTGTTTTTGTTGTTCTTGAAGTTCAGCTTGTTTTTGAGCATCAACTTCAAATGCATTATCATTTTCTTTTGAATCTTCTTTAACTTCTTCTTTTTCGTTTCTAGATTTTTCAAATTTTTCTTTATAAGCATCTAAGTCAATTTGACCTTCAAGAGTAATTGCCTCTTTGCTAACTCTTCTAAGATTTTCTTCTTGCTCTTTTGTAAGTTTAACAGGAGCAAAGTCTTCAACCCTAAGATTCTTTTCATCATCTGTTTTAGGACCAGCTTCTGCAACAAACTCTTCATCATTTTCAATAAATTTTTGATAATATTTATTTGTTGCTTTAAGTTTTGAAATATTCTCTTTTACATCAAATCTTTTATGTTTGTCATTAAGTTGAGTTTGAACAGTTTTTAATTCTCTTGTCAAAACATCTAACTTTCTTCTCAAACTAACTTCTTGAAGATAACTTTCATTTCCTCTTGAAAAGATTGTTTCTGTTGCTTTTTTAAGTTTAAAATGTTTTCTGTTGAAGTTTTCATATAACTTGTTAAATAAGAAAAACATTAATAGCCCAACAATAATAAATATTGCACCACCAGCATAGTGTGCATTTTCAGATCCAATAAAACTTCCAACAGTATCGGCAATAATGTTTGCAGCAAACAAACTAACAATACCCATTATGCCAATAAACACAGAAAATAACATCATAATATATGCAAACACAGAAACTGCTTTAAGACCAGAAAGTTCATTGTCTGCATTTTTCATTTCATTTTCTCTTGAAAGATAAAGTTTATGTTGTTTATTATACTCAGTTTCTGCTCTATCTTTTGCTTGATCAACAAAGTTATAATAGTGCTTTTGAGCATCTGCAACTTCGCTAACTGTCGCAAGTTTTTGTTTAACTGAATCAAGTGAACCAATTTCAAGAGCATAATTATAAAACACCAAAAGATCTGTGTCAGTTGGCTTTGTTTTAAATCCAAAGTCACATTTTTGAATAATTTTCACAAATTGTGCCCAAGAAACTTTTTCTTTCTTTTCGTTAATTGTTGGCTCACCAATTTCTGTTAAAAATTCGTTTGGATTTTTCACAATAATATTGTAAGCCTGAACAAAAATTGCTATGTCAATATAAAATTCAGCATCTCTAACCATTGAAGCTGCAACCGCTTCACCGTTTATATTATTAACTAACATAAAATCCCCCAAAATAATCTCAACATAATATTAACATACTTAATATTATTTTCGCAAACAAACTAACCACTTTAAAAAATTTTTCAACAAAAAAAAGATGGAGATAATCTCCATCTTCAAGATTTAAAAATAAAAAACTATTCACTACCTTTTTGAGCAGCAACCACAAATGATTTCTTTTCATAAAGTTCTTGAATGTCACCTTGATATCCATATTTCACAGAAACACTTCCTGGTTCAATCCACATAACAGTTTTGCAAGGAAATGCTGATGGTGATATTCCACTTTTAACTGCAACATCATACAATTCATAATCTGGTGCATAATCAACAGAAAGACAAACACTTTCTGTTCTTTTAAGTTCTCTCATAACTAAATCTTTAATTAGTTTAGAAAACACTTGTTTTTGAGATTCAGTAACATCTGATTGAGCTGCAAGCATATATAACATCATAGATTGAAAACTATCGCCATTATCACAACCAGCTTTTGAACCAATATGGTTTGACCACCAGTCTGCTGCGACAGCTGCTTCTTCTTCATATAATTCTTTCTTCATAAGCAACCCTCCCTTCTTTCCGTAATATTATACTACCATAACAATTACATTTCAATACTTTTTTTAAAAAAAATCAAAATTTTTCAAATTTTTAAAATAATATTTCCACAAAAAAGTGGTGAATCAATCACCACTTTTCATTTTATTGTTTACCACAACAATTTTTATACTTCTTTCCACTTCCACAAGGACATGGAGAGTTTCTGTTAACTTCTTTCTTTTTGGAAACAGGACTAGCTTGTTCACCACCAGCTGCATTTGTTTTCATTTGAGCAGCCCTAGCCTTTTTAAGTTGAACAATTTGTTCTGGTGAAAGACCAACTCTAATGTTGATGCCCATCATAAAGTTTGCAACATCTTTTCTCATTGAGTAAATCATTTCATCAAACATATCAAAGCCTTCTGCTTGATAAACTGTGATAGGATTTTTGTTTCCATAACCACGAAGACCAATACCTGTTCTAAGGTTATCCATATCGTCAATATGGTCAATCCATTTTCTATCTAAAATTTTCAACAAAACATCTCTTTCAACAGCTTCAAAATTAATGCCTTCTTGTTCATATTTTTTCTTTCTGATTTCATATCTTGCAACGGCTCTTTTAAAGATTTCTTCTTTAATTTCATCCATTGTATAATCTGCGATAATTTCAGTAGTTATGAAGTTTGTTTCAGGTTCTAAAAGTCTATTTTCAAGAGATTTATTAAATGCATCAACATCAACTTCTTCTGGCTTTGAAAACCTTGAATAATCGCTGCAAACATCATCAACAACATCTCTAATCATACCCACGATTTTTTCGTGCATATTTTCGCCATTTAAGATACGATTTCTTTCAACATAAACTTCTTCTCTTTGACGATTTAAAACATTATCATATTCAACTACATTTTTTCTAATTGAATAGTGGTGACCTTCAACCTTTCTTTGAGCAGATTCAATACTTCTAGAAAAGAACTTATAATTAACAGATGTATCACTGTCAAGTTTAAATATTTCAGCCATTCTTTTAAGTCTTTCACCTGCAAATACTCTTGCAAGATCATCGTCAGCAGAAATATAAAATACTGATGAACCTGGATCACCTTGTCTTCCGGCACGACCACGAAGCTGGTTATCAATTCTTCTGCTTTCGTGTCTTTCTGTGCCAATAATTCTAAGACCACCAAGTTTAACAACAGCTTCTTTTTCAGCTTTTACTTCTTCATCAAATTTTTCTTTTAATTTATAATAAAGTTCTCTGGCTCTTTCTTGATCTTCATTTTCAATTGGAAAGAATGATGCGGCAATATCAATATCATACTCATCAAAGCCTTCTTTTTTGAGCTCTTGTTTTGCCATAAACTCACTGTTTCCACCAAGCAAAATATCGGTTCCACGACCAGCCATATTTGTTGCAATGGTAACAGAGCCAAGTCTTCCGGCTTGTGCAATGATTTCAGCTTCTTTCAAGTGATTTTTAGCATTCAAAACATTGTGTTTGATGCCCATTCTTTTGAGCATTTTCGAAACTTCTTCAGATTTTGCAACAGAAAGTGTACCAACAAGCACTGGTCTGTTTGTTTCGTGAGTCTTTTTAATATCTTCACAAATAGCAGACATTTTTGCTTCATAAGAGAAGAAGAACACATCATTTTCATCAATTCTCTTTGTTGGAATATTTGTTGGAATGGTTACTACATCAAGTCCATAAATTTCTCTAAATTCACCTTCTTCGGTTTTTGCAGTACCGGTCATACCAGAAATTTTTCTGTAAAGTTTGAAGAAATTTTGGAAAGTTACGGTTGCAAAAGTCTTATTTTCACCTTTAATTTTAACAGATTCTTTTGCTTCAATAGCTTGGTGAAGACCATCACTGTATCTTCTACCAACCATAATTCTTCCGGTAAACTCATCAACAATCAAGATTTCGTTATCGCGAACGATATAATCTTCATCTTTCTTCATCAAAAATCTAGCTCTAATAGCATTGTTAATGTTATGGTTAATGTCAGTGTTTTCAACATCAGAAAGATTTTCAATTCTATAATATCTTTCAGCCTTTGCGACACCATCTTCTGTCAAGTGAATTGTTTTTTGTTTTTCATCAATATCAACATCATCTTGTTTAAGTGTTTTTGCAAATTTTGCAGCAACAACATATTGGTCAGAAGATTCGCCAGAAGGTCCAGAAATAATAAGCGGAGTTCTTGCTTCATCAATTAAAATTGAGTCAACTTCGTCGATAATTGCAAAATCTAAACCCCTGCCCACCATATCTTCTTTTTTGGTGCACATATTATCTCTAAGATAATCAAAACCAAACTCACTGTTTGTTCCATATGTAATGTCGCATTGGTAAGCTTTTTTCTTATCTTCTGGATTTTGGCTAGTATAAACAAACCCAACAGAAAGACCCAAAAATCTGTGAACTTTTCCCATCCACTCAGAGTCTCTTTTTGCAAGGTATTCGTTAACAGTAACAATATGAACAGGCTTTCCAGAAATGGCATTTAAGTATGCTGGAAGTGTTGACACAAGAGTCTTACCTTCACCAGTTCTCATTTCTGCAATTCTTCCTTGATGCAAAACAATACCACCAAGAATTTGCACATGAAAGTGTCTCATTTTCAAAACTCTGGTTGCTGCTTCTCTCACAACTGCAAATGCATCTGGAAGCAAATCATCAAGAGTTTCGCCATTTTTATATCTTTCTTTCAAAATGTCTGTTTGTTTTTTAAGTTCATCATCAGACATTTTCTCATATTTTTCAGCAAGAGCTTCAACTTTTGCTGCTTGTTTCTCTAATTTTTTCAAACTTTTGTTATTGTCAAAGTTCTTAATAGCAGAAAATAAACCCATAATTTCCCCTTATTTATATAAATCAATAGTATATTACATTATTTTTCACAAAATGTAAAGTTGCAAAGTATTTAAATTTTCACTATCTATCAAAATATTATCAATTTTTTGCAGAATTTATCGAATTTAATTTAGTTTTTGCAGCTGTATAAACCATAACCAACTTTGGCTTTTTCTTTTTCAATACTTTTGAAACTTCGTTTGCCGTTGCACCAGTTGTAAAAACATCATCAATAACCAAAATAATTTTACCCTTAATTTCATTTTCAAATTCTTTGTTTAATTCAAAACTATCTTTCAAATTTTCAAGCCTTTCTTTTTGAGATAAACCTGCTTGATGTTTGTGGTCTTTTGATTTAACTAAAACATTTTTAACCGGCACACCCACAAGCTTTGAAATTTCACTTGCAATTTCTTCCGCTTGATTAAATCCCCTAACTCTTTTTGTCTTTGCTGTCACTGGAACGGGAACAAGCATATCAACACCGTCAAACAATTCTTTGTTTTCAGCCATAAGTGTTGCAATATGCTTTGCAAAATATTTTTTGCCAGAATATTTTAAACCTTTTATAATTTTTGAAGAATATTCGTCATAATAACAAAATGACCTGCTTGAATCAAAATTATAATCAAACTCTTTGCAATAGTCACATTGAAGCAATTCCTCATAAAGTCTTTCGCCACACTTTGAGCAAACCGGTTCTTTGATTTTATCAATCTTTTTCAAACAGTTTTCGCAAAGCTGAGCAAAACTTCCATCAACAATTTCAATTCCGCAACAAATGCAAGAATGTTCTTTTGAAAAACAATCTTCAACAAAAGTAAAAATTTTCTTTATCTTTTCAAATAATTTCATGCTTTAATTATCTATTTTTGCGGAATTTTTGTCAATATTTAAATCGTTGATTTGACAAGATTTTGCAATATATGTATTATTAAAGTATCAAAGGAGAAAAACTATGATAAATATCGCAATTGACGGCTATGCAGGAAGTGGCAAAGGCGAACTTTCAAAAGGCTTAGCAAAAAAACTTAATTTAAAACATTTAGACACTGGTGCAATTTTAAGAGCAATGGCTCTTTATTTTGTTAGATTAAACATAACAGAATTCACTCAAGACATCATTGACAAATATATCAAAACTTTTGAAGTTAAAGTTGATTTTGAAGGTGACAAACAAATCACTCTTTTAAATCGCGAAGATGTTTCAAAAGCAATCAGAACAGAACAAATGGGTGCAATGGCATCAAAACTTGCTAGATACCCAGAAGCAATGGAAAGAATGAATAACATCAGCAGAAACTTTGCAGAAAATTATGACTGTGTTATTGACGGAAGAAACATCACTAGCGAAGTGCTTCCAAATGCCGATGTAAAATTCTTCTTAGATGCAAAAATTGAATGTCGTGCAAACAGAAGACTTCAAGATGACTTTAAAAGAGGTGTTCAAACAACTTATGACGAAGTTCTTGCCAGTCTTCAAAAAAGAGATTACAGTGACACACACCGTGAATTTTCAAAAATGGTTGTAACACATGACTCTATTGTTGTTGACAATACAGATATGTCAATTGCACAAACAATTGACCACTGCTACGACATTGTTGTTAAAAAACTTCAAGAAGTTGGCAAATTATAATTTAAATAAAATCAAAAATGATACAGTAAATGTATCATTTTTTATATGGACACATTATGAACAATAATATTGAAAAACTAGAAGTCTTATCCCCTGCCGGTTCAGCTGAATGTTTCTTTGCAAACATTGCCGCTGGGTGCGATGCAGTTTATTTGGGTCTTTCATCATTTAATGCAAGAATGAAGGCCCAAAATTTTACTGTGGAAAATATTAGAGAATATGTGAGATTCGCCCACAAACATTCCGTTAAAGTTTATGTAACCACAAACACTCTTTTAACAGATGATGATTTTGAAGAATTTTTAGAAATGGCAAAAATTTTGGTTGATTCAAAAATTGATGCTTTCATCGTTCAAGACTTTGGTGTTGCCAAACTTTTAAAAGATTCTTTTGACAACATTGTTCTCCACTCTAGCACACAAATGGGAATCCACAACTTAAACGGAGCAAAAGTTGCAGAAAAACTTGGTTTTTCAAGAATCGTTCTTTCAAGAGAAGCGGATCTTCAAGACATCATTGAAATTAAAAACAACACAAATCTTGAAATTGAATATTTTGTTCAAGGAGCTCTTTGTGTTGCATTTTCTGGAAACTGTTATTTTTCTTCACTTGAAAAATCTGCAAGTGGAAACGAAGGCAAATGTTTGCAACTTTGCAGACTTCCATACAAAAACAATATCGACAACAAAACCGCATATTATTTAAGTGCTAGAGATTTGTCACTTTTAGAAAATCTTGAAGAATTAATTGCAGCAGGTGTCACTAGTTTTAAAATTGAAGGAAGAATGAGACACCCTGGTTACACCGCAACCGCAACCAAAATTTATAAAACCGCAATTGAAGAACTTAAAACTACTTCTCTTTCAAAAGAGTTTTTAAAAAGCTGTGAAAACGAACTCAAAATATCCTATTCAAGAGGCGATTACAATAAGGCAGCATATCTCAAAAAACATAATGACGAACCTGTAATTTATTCAGACTACCAAAACCATATCGGAAAAGAAATTGGTTTTGTAAAATCAGTTAAACCATTTAAAAATAATTTAAACAAAGCGGTTCTGGTTTTAAACGAAGAAATCTTTGCTGGTGATGGCTTAAAATTCATCAACCACAAAACCAAAGAACAAGTTGCATCTATTGGTGTTGGAAATGTTGAAAAATTACCAAATGGCGAATTTGCAATTTACACAACACACAACTTTTATAGCGGACTTTCTGTTCATTTAACACAGAGTGCAAAAAATGAAGAAAAAATATTAAAAAATAAGAAAAAAATAAAATTAAATATCAAAATATCTGCTTTTTCTGGCAAAAATTTAAAAATTGCAGCAACAGCAAACAAGTCACAAATTGAATATATTTCTGACTATATTCTTGAATCTGCTACAAAATCACCACTAGACAAAAACTCATTTATTTCTCAATTTGAAAAACTTTCAGATACAGATTTCGAACTTGAAAGTTTATCGCTTGAAACAGATAATATATTCCTTCCAAAAAGCAAAATCAATGAAGCCAGAAGAACTGTTATTTCAATGATTGAAGAGCAAATTGTTTTTGATAATGAAAAATACATAACCGCTAAATTTAATCCGCAATCAAATGAAAAAATATTCCGCAAAAAAATAATATCAAATCCAGCAAATATTGTTATATTCTCTGAAAATAGTGATGTTCAAAAAATCGACCCAAACTTAATTTATGTTTATAAACCATCTGTTTATTTACTTGATGACATTTTAAAAACAGAAGCTAAGTTTAAAAACAACTTTGCAATTTCTGTTCCAACCATTTTAAGATTTGAAGACAAAATCTTATTTGAAAACATTCTTCAAAAACTTTCAAAAACAACCAAACTTTATTCAAACAACATTTCATCACTTTACTACTCTTTTGAAGGTTTTGATGTTATTGCATCACCACTATTAAATATCAAAAATAAATATGCAATAAATTGTTTAAACGACTTAAACATTTCAACAATTTGTGCAAGTGTTGAAGCAGATGATGAATTTGTTTCAAAATACAATCTCATAGGCTTTGCAGAAGGCAACTTCCCTCTTATGACATTTGCTCACTGCCCATATAAAGCCATTACAAAATCAACTTGCAACAATTGCAAATTTAATAACAAACTTGAATACTCTAATCCAAACCTTTCAAACTACAAAATAACTCGAACAAAACTAGCAAATTGCCAATTTGAATTAAATAAAGTTATTTCTAATAAAAATTTTAAATTCTTTGTTAAAAATTTAAACTATTAAACCAAATTTAGTTGCAAATATCAAAAATTGTGTGATATATTTAATTTAGTTAAAAAGATATACCTGTGGAGGAAGATATGGTAGATTACATTATTGGCGGAATTATAATTGGTGTTATTGTTCTCACAATCTTAGGTTCAGTTATTGGAACAATCAAAAAAGCAAAGATTCGTGCAGAAGAAAAAACAAGAGAAGTTGATGAAGTTGTTGTAAAACATGGTGTTAGATATACCCCAGAAGCAACAATCGTTGATGAAAAAGGCAATGACAACATCACTTATATTCAAGGTGATATCATCATTAAACCTAGAAACAAAATGCATGTTGGAAAAGGCGGAATCAAACCAGGTAAATGGACAGTTCTTGCTTCAAACGATGCTACATCTGTTTTCAACATCAGAATTGGCAACTATGTTCAAGAATATAAACATGGCCAAGAAATCGTTTTGTCTGAAGGCGATGAAATTTGCCCAACAAGCACAACAATTATTTTAAGATAATAAAAGCATAAACGACAGCAAATTTGCTGTCGTTTTCTTTTGTCAAAAATCTAAAATAAGTCCAAATCTTTTCCGTTTCCCTATTTACATTTTGATTGAATCGTAGTAAAATAATATCACTATATTTTTAGGAGAAATGATGGACCAATTTGAAATGGCTGAAGTATATATATTCAACAATGAAAGACGAGAAAGACTGCTTCAAGCCGCAAACGAACAACCTACTCCATTTTTAAAATTAAAATTTGTTGTTGATTATTTCATAAACAACTTATCACTTGAACAAATTGCAAAAATTGACACCGTTCCAATCGAATCAGTTAAATTGTTTGAATATGATTATAGTTTTTTAGAAGACTATAATGAAAGCTTCAGTCGAATTCAAAAATTGTATGAATACAAACCAGGAGTTTTTGCTCACACACTTCCACAAGCAGACACCGATTTAAGAGACAGATCAACCAGAATCTACCCTACAATTTTTGCTTTAAAAATGGCAACCTGCCAAATGTTTGCAAGTGAAATTCAAAGATTTGCAATGGATTTTGGAATTAAATCAAAAATTCAAGATGCAATTGCTTATTGTTATGACAATTTTTCTGGTTCACTTACAAACCTTGAACATATCAGTTATGACCGCATTGTAAAAATGCATCACTATTACAACATAATAGACATTGATGGTGAAGAGTTAAAAATTGACATTGCTGGTTTTTTAACGGCATTAGACTATAACGAAAATCACCCACAAGTTCAAATTGATGCCGGTAATTTTTATTTTTCACCACAAACAAAAACCTCACCTTTCAACGACCCAACCAAATCATCTATTTCAGTTTCAACAAACTCAATGATATAAAAAAAGAGAATCAAAATTGATTCTCTTTTTTTTGTTATACCAACAATAAAACAACTGCTGAAACAATTGCTAAACCCAAAACAAAACAAATAATATTTTTTGGTTTTGAGCCTTTATAAATCTTAACAATATCTTGTCTAACATTTGCTTTTTTTGCACTCTTTCCAATTTGAACTTCTGGATAACTCACAAAGTCTTGAATGTTGTCAACTTTAATATTTTCTTTTTTATAGGTATCATATTCAACCCTTTGCTTTGGAACAATAAGTGAATAAAGTTTCGAAAGCCTTGCCGCCGGAACAATAGTGTTTAAAAACAATCCAAAAACAGCATAAAGTGGAATAAATGCAAATTTCAAACTTCCAAGTTCAAAAATTGTAACATATCTATCAATCAAAACTGCAGCCGCTGAAACCAAAATTGCAGACAAAATAAATGCAATATACATTGTTGAAATATATTTTATCTTTTTTCTTTTTGTAATAAGTGGTGAAAGTCTAGGTTCTAAATTGTTAAAAGTGTCAAGCACAAATGTTTTATGGTCGGTAACAACTGAATCGCAATGTTCACCAGAAATATTATAATAAATGCTGTCTTCTCTAAACTTAATGTAAACATCTTGACTAACTCTATTTGTTGGGTCATAACCATAGTCATCTGCTTTGTATTTAAGCTTATAAGAGATATTCATATTGATTGTCAATGACTCAATTTTATCAAATTGAATAGTGCTAAGCGATGCCAAAAAGTCATCAACAGACTTTCCATTTAATGTTGAGCCGTCAATATAAGAAACATCAAGCGAAATTGTTGCAACTTCTCTTTTGTTTGCAAAAAGTTCTCTTTTAAACTCTTTTTCACCTGTAAAATTGTCATCATATCTAACTTTTGACCATTCAGCATATCTTTGTTCTTCTTCGTTAACAAAAGAATCTGTTGCATCAAAAATTTCTTTCATTTTCAAAAAATAATCGTTGAAATATTTAATTATGTTATAAATATCTTTTTGTTCTACTACAACATTTTTAATTTCTTCCATAATTTTTTCCTTTGCATTTCTTTTTTTTTATAAAAATATTAAAAAATATAAAGCTATTTATTTTGTTTTAATAATCTGTTTTTATTAATATATTTTGTCCATTTAACATAGCCATAAGTTGTGTTTGTGAAATATCCAAATTTCAAAACCAAAAGCACCCATTGACCCATTATAATATTGATAATTGTTTCTAAAATTGCACAAATATACCATGCAATCCATTGTTCTTTAAACCTAAACAAAATAAAGAGTCCATTGCAAATTCCAACAACACTACAAGCTGCATCAAGATAACAAACTGCATTGTCAGCAAGTGAATTTGTTTCAAGCAAACCATAATCTGGCGAAACAATTGTAAGTAAATATCCCACACCAAAAGTCCAAACAAAAATACCTAAAATTACTAAAGTTTCTTGCCAACCCCTAAGTTGTCTAACAACTGTGAGTTCCGATTCATTTGAATCTTTATGCTTGTTCCAGTTAATGAAACTAATAATATCAATAGGAATCCAAAAGAATATTGTAACAGCCATTGTTGCAAATCTTTCCGCAAGAAGCACTAATGTAACAATTTCAGTTATTTCAATACCAAGCGAAACAATAAAATTCCACTTGCTTTGTTTTGAAATTAAAAGTTCACACATTAAGCTAAGAAGAATATCCAAAAGATATCACGACATTATAAGCCATGGATTCACATCAAGGTCTTCAACTGAACTTGGAAAAAGTATTGTAACCAAAATTGCAATACCCATAATTCCAAAAAACCACCATTTTTCATAGGTAGAAAAATAGTTCCAAATCTTTTTCAATTTGCTATCTTTGTTTTTTTCAACGGTTAAAACTTCTTCTTTTTCCATAAAAATATCCTTTCGTTTTTCTTACAAAATTATTATATATTTTTTATAAAATTTTTCCAAACAAAATAAAAGCCATTAGATTTTATATCTATTATTTTTTATAAATTTCTCTGGCTTTTTGAATGAGTTCTGAAACAAACTTGCTTTTTACCTCTCTATATTTTTCTCTAATGAAAACCCCATCATTAATCAACTGTTTTTTATGCTTAGAATACTCTTTTGCAATATCAGGATTCTCTAATAAATAATTTCTCAAAATCAAAAAATCATCATATCTTTCTGTTCCTTTTTTCACCAAATGAATATG
>JAZRNH010000046.1:0-12097 GCA_045648025.1 Clostridia bacterium | reverse complement strand
TAAAAAATCACAAACCTTTTGCATTTCTTCATAATAACATTTTTCAAGATTAGGACTTGAACTACAAGCAATAAAAACTTTCATAACATAATCTCCTATATGGCAATTATAACATAAATACAAAAATTTGTATAATTTTTTCTGCAATAAAAAAACCAAAGCCACATAAACACGAAGTTCTGCTTTGGTTTTCTGGCGAAGCGAACAAAGTTCAGGTTGAACTAAGAATTCAAAAAGTATTAATAAAATTAAAAATTTTTATCTAAAATTATTTTTCTTCTGGAAATTTTAAACCAATATTTAGAGTGTTGTTCTTAATGCTCAAGTTGAAAATTTCAATCAAATTTGATAAAAACAATTTTTTATCACCACACGATGCTTTTATTAACATCTCTAACATTTGCATATCTAATATGTTAATAATTATTCCATTTTTATTAAATAATTCTTTTATTTTGTGAAAGGTTGTGTTGTTATCGTCAAATATGGGGTATTCTGAAACTAGAATAATATTAAAAATAGGTAAATCTGAATTTATGGTTAGTATGTTATTTTTATCATCAAAAACCTTGCATTTTTTCTCTAACCAATTATTTGCGCCTGTTAATTGATTGATTGCTTTGTCTATATTTTTTACAATAGATGCATTGATTTTATCCGGATTTCTGAATTCAAAAACTGACTGAACCTTTGTTTCTATTATTACAATGTAGTCATTTTCTAAGCAAATAATATCGGTTAGTTCTCTTTTGTTTTTGTCGATTTGGGCTTGGGGATTAAGAAAGATTGAGTTATCAAATAGTCTAATTAATAAAGCTGCTACTTGGTCATTAAATATTTGCCCCTCTTGTTTATTTAGAATGCTTACTTTTGGAGCTTGTCCTGTATTTGTTAAGAAAAAAGCATTGTTTTGAACCCATTGTGTGCAACTAATTTTTAATTCTCCTATAGACTCAAAATTTTTGTTTTGAAAAGATGATTCTAATATATCGAATAATTGCTTATAGTTTGGTACAATATCTTTATAATTCCAAAGTTGAAATTGTATATGTTCTAATTTATTAATGTTAATATTATTACTAAGCTCTGGGGATTGAGTTCCGGCTTGTGATGAATTAGTTTCGTCAAATAAAAACATATTAACTTTAGATGATTTTGCAGAAGTCAACAATGCCTCATACTCTTCACGGGAATAAACGAATGACATATGTAAGTCAGGATGGTTTTCAAGTTGGTGTGTACATAATAAATAATTTTTATTATCTACTATAATTTTATATAAGTTTATTGTTAAAGTTTGTCCTAAACTAAATCTCTTTAATAATAAACTTTGATTTTTATAAATAAGGTTTGGCATTTTGTCAGAATCAATATCAATTGTAAAGCAAGAGGTGTTTGATACTAAATTTTGCATAACCCTTTCACTAGGCACCAATATCATAGAAACTCCTTAATTAAATTCACATAAAGTATAACATAAAAACTTATAGAAATATAGATAAATTTACAAACTTATGCTATAATATTTTGTGGTGAGGTAATGTATGAATATAGACAAAGTATTGGATATAGCAAAAGATATAAAAGAAATAGAGGATGTACTTAATCCTAATGTTATTTTTGATAGAATAAAAGCTGAAGATATAATTAGAAAACATAATGCAACAGATGAAGTGGTTGCCACTTTAAATTCACCATTGAATCCTAGTTACACGACTTTTGAAGATGCAACAAACGAAATGGTTGTACAGAATTTAATAGTAATAAGAAATATTTTAATAGTAAAACTACAACAAGAAAGTTCTAAAAAAGAAAATTAATTTATAAAACAATTTTAAAGAGACACTTAAATATTTAAGTGTTTTTTTGTTCTTATTTTTTTATTTGCATTTAAAATTATTTTTTGTTATACTTAAAAAGTAAAGAAAGTAAAGAAAATGGAGTATAAAAATGCAAAAAATAAAAGAAGCTATTCTTTCTTCCAAAGGGCAAATAACTGTGCCAAAAGCAATAAGAGAAATACTGCATGTTGAAAATGGCGATAGTTTAGTCTTTTATATTGAAGATGATGAAGTTAAAATAACAAGCACGAACAACTTAGATATAAAATTAAAAAATGAAAAAAGAAAAGCATTTGTAAGAAAGGAGAAATAAAACATGAATGTTAATAAGTTATTGGAAAAATTAGGATTTATTTTAGTCAATAATATTTATTCAAAACAATATGGTAATTATGCAATTACTGTTGACAAATTAACATATAAAATTAATTATGGGGGTAAAATTAGATTTGATAGAGAAACTTGTTTAAATTTATCTCACCAGAAAGAAACTTCAGTTGTTTTTCAATGTGTAGATTCGTTACTTACAAGAGGGTATAAACCCGAGCAAATTATATTAGAAAAATCATATCCATCAGGAAGAAGAAATAAAGGTCAATTTCTTGATATTTTAGTATTGGAAAAGAACAAACCTTTTTTAATGATAGAGTGCAAAACTTACACTGAATTCAACCCTGAATTAGTAAAAATGGAATTGAATGGAGGCCAGTTATTTACTTATTTTGCAGCTGATTCAAATGCAAAATACCTGTGTTTATATACTGCATGGATGGATGATAATGACAATATTCATTATTTATCAAATGTTATAAACACAAAAAATATCAATGGTACCAGTAAGCAAAATGCATATGATAGTTGGAATAAAACTTTTGAAAAAAACGGTATTTTTGAAGAAGGTTGTTTACCTTATCAAATAGAATTTAAAGGTTTAACTAAGAAAAATTTAAAAAGTTTTTCAATGCAAGATATTGATACAAAAAATGGAGAAGGGACAATTTTTAATAGATTTTCCGAAATTTTAAGAAGAAATTCAATATCCGATAAAAATAATGCCTATAATAAAATTTTTAATTTGTTTTTATGTAAAATTGTTGATGAAGAAGAAAGAGACGAGAATGAAAATTTGTGGTTTCAATGGAGAGAATGCGAAACTAATGAAGATGTGTTAAGTCGATTGAGTGATTTATACAAGCGTGGTATGGAGAAATATTTAAAACTTGATATATCGGACTATTCAGAACAGGATTTAAATGATTTAATATCCGATAGTTATGTGGATACTGATAAAATTGTTGATATGTTTAGAAAGCTTAGGTTGTATAAAAATAATGAATTTGCATTCAACGAAGTGATAAACGAGAGGACTTTTAAAGAAAATGCAAAAATAGTAAAAGAAGTCGTAAATTTGTTGGAAAATTATCAAATTAAATATTCTAGTAAACATCAATTTTTGGGTGACTTTTTTGAAAAACTTTTAAATATTGGTGTTAAACAAGAATCAGGACAATTCTTCACACCTATTCCAATTGCTAATTTTATTGTTAATTCTTTACCTTTCGAAAATATAATAAAGAACAAGATTAAAGCAAATAAAGATAATTTTTTACCATATATTATTGATTATGCTTGTGGAAGCGGTCACTTTTTAACTGAATCGATGCATAGAATCAATAAAGTATTATTAAATTCCCAAAACGATTTACAAACTTTACCTCAAAAGAAAAATTATGCAACCTGGATTAAAGAATATGCATGGGCCAAAGAATTTGTATATGGAATAGAACTTGATTATAGATTGGCTAAAACAACAAAGGTTGCTTGTTATTTAAATGGTGACGGCGATGCTAATATTGTATATGCAAATGGTTTAGATTCTTTTAATTCGGAGAATTATCATGGTTTGTTGCGAACAGATAATAACAGTAATGAAAAATTTGATATAGTAGTTGCCAACCCTCCTTACTCTGTTTCAGACTTTATGAAGAATTTAAAAAACATAAAATTAGATTTCAAATTAATGAAATATTTAAAAGATACAAGTAATGATATTGAATTGTTATTTATAGAAAGGACATTACATTTGTTAAGTGAGGGTGGTTATTGTGGATTGATATTGCCAGATACAATATTAGTAAATGAGGGTAAAGCTTATCAGGAGACAAGAAAAATAATTTTAGAAAACTTCATAATTCATTCAATCGTTCATTTAGGGGAACAAACATTTATAAAAACCGGACAATCAACAATTGTTTTGTTTATGCAAAAAAGAGAAAATAAAGAAAAAAAACATAAATATAGTTATGCCAAAGAGTGCTTTAATAAGGCATTAACTAAAAATGAAGTAAATAATGATTTGGTAAAATTTATAAGCGAAACATATGAAATAAATGAAGTGTCCGAGTATCTTAAAAATGTATCTGAAATTGATATAGAAATATATAAATTCTATTTATATTTATTAGCAGATAAAGAATTATTAGTGGCAGATACAGGGAAAAGACAAAATGAAATTGAATTTTTAGGGTATAAACATACAGATAGAAGAAATTATGAAGGAATAAAACCTTATCCTGAAAACGACTCTAATAAAATTGAGTCAAGATTATATAACGAAAGTAATGTGTTTGATAAATCCAAACTCTCATATTATATTTACAATACATGTTTAAATAACAATATTGATAAAAACGAAGTAAAAAAATTTAATTTGCACAACAATGTTCGAATGAAATATCTTAGAGATATAATTGTATGGCCAGAAATTAATGAAGACAATCAGTTATTAATTATTACAAAGAATGAAAAACAATTAATTTTTAATGATAAAGAGTTTGTATTGAAATCGCTAGATGAAATATCTAATAAAAATATTGACGGTGGAGAAAATGCTCCTAATGATAAATATTTTATAAATAATGATGAAAAAAATAATATTTTTATAAGAGCAAAGCATTTGAATAATATTCAGAACAATGAAATTTTATTATCCAACGAAAATTTTTACAAATTTGACAAACCGAGAAAATTGTTTAATAAAGGTTCTATTGTTTTCCCTAAAAGTGGCCAATCGGTTAACACCAACAATATTGCAAAATTACCACTTGATTGCAACATTGTAAATCATTTAGCATCTATTTACATAGAAAATGAAAATTTAAGAGATTATGTATTTTACATTTTAAAACATTATGGAACATCAAATTTAAAATTAACAGATACTGGGTATCCAACCATTAAACTTTCAACAATTAGAAAATTTACAATTCCAGTACCAAAGGATGTTACATTATTAAAAAGAATTCTACAAGAATTAAACGAAATAGATAGATTTCAATTATCAACAAATGTTGTATATGAAAAAGAAAAAGAAATTCTTGTAAAATATCATTTAATATACTAGTTTTTAGATGTGTGAAGCATGTCGTAAGGTTGTTAAATAATTAAAGAGTAAGTTTTATATAAGAGTTAAAAAAGAAGAAGTTGCTAAACTTCTTCTTTTTATTTTTTAGATGAAGCTATTGTAATATTTGGTATTATAATTGCTGGAACACCTTTTAGACAAAAATAAAAGAACTGCATGTGCGAATGCAGTTCCGATTGGCGGAGAGTGCGGGATTTGAACCCGCGCGTGCATTTCTACACCTACACCCTTAGCAGGGGCGCCTCTTCGACCTCTTGAGTAACTCTCCATTTTTTTATTAAATTGTGGTCGCATTTTTCAATGCCATTTGATTATATCACACCACTAACCTATTATTCAAGCATTTTATGAAAATTTTTTATTAACATTTTGGCAATTTTCGACCATTTTTCAATTTGGGGCTGGTTGCAAAGGTTGTTTTTTTGTGTTATAATATTAACCGGTATATAAAAACTGCCTAAGGGCAAAAAATATTGGAGATTTTATGTTTAAACATTTACACAACTTAAGAAAAGTTAACAGAAGCAAGGCTGTAAGAGAAGCAAATGAGCTTGATTATAACGAAGATGGCTCTGTGCAAATCAATGTTGGTCTCAAAGATTCTGATGACTTTTTTTCACCTTATGCTTATAAATCTTATGAGCTTATGAACACTTCGGTTATCGACTATATCAATATGTGTGAAGCAACCATTCCGGTTAAAGATGCCGTGTCGCTTGATATTTACACCGAAACCCCAACAACCAACGATGAAAAGAAAAGAATCAGAAAAGCTGTTAAAAGACATCATGCTGAACAACTTGCAATCGTTAACCAAAAACTCAGAAGAAATTTAATTGAAGGTTTAATCTTTTCATTTATTGGATTTTTAATTTTATTTATTGAAGCAATTTTATATATTAAATTTGAAAATATGTATTTGGATACAATTCTTGCGGTTGTTGGTTGGCTCTTTTTGTGGGACGGCCTTGAAGTTATGCTCAGCGAAAGACATGACTTAAAGCGAAAAAAGATAAGATGCATAAGACTCATCAATGCAAAAGTGCATGTTAGAAAATATAGCAGAAAAATTCAAAGACAATTTGGTTTTGGTGAATTTGAAGAAGACTATGAAGAAGAATAAAAAAACAGGGTTGAATTTTAACCCTGTTTTTATTTTTTTATTCTAAAAATGTATAAAATTAACTAATATTTGATATTTTTACATATTTTAACTTTGAAAAACCTGCAATTAAATAATTTTTATTAAGCAATATATTAAACAAAAAACACAAATCTTCACCTTAAAGTTTTAAAAACCTATTCAAAACTAAGCCTTTACATAACAAAAACAAAAAATCGCAAAAACTAATAAAAAATAATTAAAAAATATTAAAATTATATTAAATTGTTAACATAACTGCAATTTTTCAAAATAAAAACAGAGATATTTCTCTGTTTTATTTTATATTTAATTTTATTTTTTATTTATTTTCAGTTGATTCTGTTTGTTGATCTTCTGGAAATAATAAATCTGCAAGATTATTAAGTTCATCAAACACTTTATCAAATTCAGCGAAAAATTCATCTTTTGTCATATTATTCAGCCCCCCTTTGTGGTTCATCAAAGATTGCTTCAATATTACCTTTTGCCGCAGCTTCTTTTCCTCTAAGTGAACTTGCAACCGATTTTTCGTGTTGGTCTTTTAATTTTTGGAATTTTACTGCAATTTTCTTTGAAAGTTTAGAAATTAAATCAAGAGTTTTTTCATAATTTGGACCTGCTTTTGCAGCTCTTTGTCTATCTTCTTGTGAATGAGATAAAAGTGCACCGTGTCTATCTCTTTCATAAGTCTCTCCTGCCTTTGCAAGTGAAGCCTCTAAACCTGCTTTTGCAATATCAACATAAGCTTTAATAACTTCTGCTGATGGAAGTTCTACTTTTTTATCGATTTTCAAAAGTTCTGCTGGGTTGTCATAAATGCTTCTTGCATATTCAATCATATCTTGAACTTTTTGACTTTTGATATCAAAATCAGACATTCCCGAATCTAAGCGAATTCTATAACCTGATGGTGTAACCATCATACCTTGTTTTTCCCAAATAGAATCCCATCTCTTGTCATATTGAGCATCATATTCATAAGTTAAAACTGCAACACCTCTTTCAAACTCAGTTGCCGCCAAATTGTCCTCTGAACGAGCTTCTATTTTTTGTGGCTCAACACCACTTATATTTGAAACAATATAAAATTTATTATCTTTTTTTCCAATTGCTTTGTGGTTTCTGAAACTAGTAAGCAATTCAATATCATTTTTCTTTTCTGTTTCTGCCATATTTTCACACTCCTTTTCTTGTTTTTATTTTATCATAGCAAAATAACAATTAGCAACTAAACAAAATAAAAACACCCAAAATTTGGGTGTTTTTATTAATTTTTGGTTATTATTAGTCAACTTCTGCCATATTTTCAAGTTCAGCATCATAAGTGTTAACTTCTGTTGGGGTGATATCTCTGTATCTCTTAAGTCCAGTACCAGCTGGAATTCTCTTACCGATAATAATGTTATCTTTAAGACCAACAAGGTTATCAACACTACCTTTAATTGCAGCATCAGTAAGAACTCTAACAGTTTCTTGGAATGATGCAGCAGATAAGAAGCTGTCTGTTGCAAGAGCTGATTTTGTGATTGAAAGAAGAACTCTCTTAGCTGTTGCAGGTTCTCCGCCTTGAGCAAGAACTCTTTCGTTTTCTTCTTCAAATTTAAACATATCAACATAGTCGCCTGGGAGCATTGTTGTATCACCAGCATCTTCAATCTTAACTTTTCTAAGCATTTGTCTGATAATAATTTCAAGGTGTTTGTCGTTAACATCTACACCAGATTTGTGGTAAACTTTGAGGACTTCGACAATCATATAGTCTTGAGTGTCTTTAACACCTCTAGTTTTCAAGATATCATGAGGGTTGATTGGACCTTCAGTAATTCTTGCACCTGGTTCAACACGGCTACCAACAGCCACTTTGAATCTTGCACCATAAGGAACATTGTAAACCACTTCATTGTTATCCTCAGAAATGATTGTAACTTTTTGTCCTGGTTCGTCGATTTTGCTAACCTTACCAGAGATTTCAGAAATAACAGCAACACCTTTTGGTTTTTTAGCTTCGAAGATTTCTTCAACTCTAGGAAGACCTGCAGTAATATCGTCTTGAGTTGCAGTACCACCACCGTGGAAGACATTCATGGTAAGCTGTGTTCCAAGTTCACCAATTGATTGAGCTGCAATAACACCAACTGCTTCACCGACTTTTACTCTGTCACGACAAGACATATCTCTTCCGTAACATTTTGCACATACACCGTATTTTGACTTACAAGTAAATACAGTTCTGATTTGAATTTTTTCGATTCCAGCAGCTTCAACAGCTTTTGCTTGTTCAACTGAAATCATTTCATCAGCTTTCACGATAACTTCGCCTGTTTTTGGATCAACAACATCATTAACAGTGTATCTTCCAACAATTCTTGAAGAAATTGATTCAACCATGCTATCTTCATCATAAATTGATGAGATATCCATACCACGAACCTTTTCGCCAAGAGTTGCAAAACAGTCTTCGTCATCAATGATAACTTCTTGAGCAACATCGACAAGTCTTCTTGTAAGGTAACCAGCATCCGCTGTTTTAAGAGCCTTATCGACCATACCTTTTCTACCACCACGGGTTGCGATGAAGTATTCAATAACTGAAAGACCATCACGGAAACTTGAACGAATTGGAACTTCGATAACTTTTCCTGATGTGCTCATCATAAGACCACGGATACCAGAAAGGTCACACATATTATCTTTTGAACCACGGGCACCAGAGTTAACCATAAGTTTGAGTGGGTTGTTTGGCTCATAAGCTTCCATGGTTTCACCAGTGATTTGCATACGAGCGGTGCTCCAAAGGTCAAGAAGTTTAACCGACTTTTCATCTTTTGTGATAAGACCTCTCTTGAATTGTTTGTCAACAAGGTTTGAAGCCTCATCAGCTTTTGCAATAATTTCTAATCTGTCTTTAGCTACACGGATATCGAACAAGTTTGCTGTAAGAGAAGCAACTGTTGAATATTTGTAACCAAGTTCTTTAATCTTATCAAGCATGATTGCTGTTTTGGTTGAACCAAGGTTAACATAACAAGCTTTGATAATCTTTTTCATATTCTTTTTATCAACAGCATATTCAACTTCATTTTTAAGCGAATCTTCTGGTGTATTTCTTTCGATAATACCGATACCTTCTGGAATTGCTTGGTTGAAAATCATTCTACCAACTGTTGTGTCTAAAAGTGTAGAATAAACTTTGCCATCGATTTCTTTTTGAACTCTAACTTTAACCTTTGAGTGAAGTGAAACAGAACCTGTTTGATAAGCCATAATAGCTTCATCAATATCAGCAAAAATTCTGCCTTCACCCTTTTCACCAGCAAGTTCAACTGTAAGGTAATAAATACCATAAAGCATATCTTGGTAAGGAACAGAAATAGGTTCACCGTCAGAAAGTTTCAAAATATTGTTTGAAGCAATCATCAAATATCTAGCTTCTGTTTGAGCATCAATTGAAAGTGGAACATGCACCGCCATTTGGTCACCGTCGAAGTCAGCATTGAAAGCTGCACAGGTGAGTGGGTGCAATCTCATAGCACCACCTTCAACAAGCACTGGTTCAAAGGCTTGAATTGAAAGTCTGTGAAGTGTTGGAGCACGGTTTAAAAGAACTGGGTGGTCTTTGATAACATCTTCAAGAACATCCCAAACAATAGGTCTTGCTCTTTCAACAACATGCTTAGCACTTTTAATGTTGTGTGATTGATTTAAATCAACAAGTCTCTTCATAATAAATGGTTTGAAAAGTTCAAGAGCCATTTCTTTTGGAAGACCGCATTGATACATTTTAAGATATGGACCAACGACAATAACTGAACGACCAGAATAGTCAACTCTTTTTCCAAGTAAGTTTTGACGGAAACGACCTTGCTTACCACGAAGGAGACCAGAGAGAGATTTGAGTTCTCTGTTTCCTGCACCAGCAATAGCTTTTCCTCTTCTGCCGTTATCAATCAAAGCATCAACAGCTTCTTGAAGCATTCTCTTTTCATTTCTGCAAATGATTTCAGGAGCACCAAGTTCTGTGAGCTTTTTAAGTCTGTTGTTTCTGTTAATAACCCTTCTATAAAGGTCATTAAGGTCACTTGTTGCAAATCTTCCGCCATCAAGTGGAACCATTGGTCTAAGTTCTGGTGGAATAACTGGAAGAACATCTAAGATCATCCATTCTGGTCTAGAACCAGTTTTAAGGAATGAATCAACGAGTCCAAGTCTTTTTGCAACACTGAGTTTCTTTTGACCTTTTGAATTCTTTAAAAGAACTTTAAGTTCATCAGATTCTTTTTGAAGGTCAATTTCTGATAAGAGTTGCTTAATAACTTCAGCACCCATACCAGCTTTAAATGCTTTTGAGCCATATTTTTCAATAGCTTCACGATATTCTCTATCGTTGATAATTTGCTTGTATTCAAATTCTGTAATACCTGGGTCAGTAACAATAAATGAAGTGAAGTATAAAACTTGTTCAAGTTTCTTAATAGAAATATTTAAGATAGTTCCAATTCTTGAAGGAACACCTTTAAAATACCAAATATGCGAAACAGGTGTAACGAGGTCAATATGACCCATTCTTTCTCTTCTCACTTTTGCACGTGTAACTTCAACACCACACTTATCACAAATTACACCCTTATAACGAATTCTTTTATATTTTCCACAATGACATTCCCAATCTTTTGTTGGTCCAAAAATTCTTTCACAATAAAGACCATCTCTTTCTGGTTTTTGTGTTCTATAGTTGATAGTTTCTGGCTTTGTAACTTCACCATAAGACCATTCATGAATTTTTTCCGGACTTGCAATACCGATTTGCATTGAGTCAAAATTGTTTAATTCAAACATATATTTCCCCTTAAATTTTTATTATAAATCGTCATCAAAATCAAATAAACTACCTGCATCATCATTATCAAAATTAGTATCCATAACGAGTTCGCCAGGAATTAAATCTTCATCTTGAGTTAAGTTGACTTCAATTTCTTCTTCATGTCTATTTGTTTTTGATTTTAAAGGTTCTGGAACATCTCTATCATCTTCCATAAGTTCTTTTAAGCCGATTTCTTGCTTATCTTCTGTAAGAACTTTAATATCAAGAGCCAAACCTTGAAGTTCTTTAATAAGAACCTTGAATGATTCAGGAATACCAAGTTCAGTGATATTTTCACCTTTAACAATCGCCTCATAAGTCTTCAAACGACCAACAACGTCATCTGATTTAACAGTCAACATTTCTTGAAGGATATTAGAAGCACCATAAGATTCAAGCGCCCAAACTTCCATTTCACCAAATCTTTGACCACCAAGTTGAGCTTTACCACCAAGAGGTTGTTGTGTGACGAGAGAGTATGGACCAGTTGAACGAGCGTGCATTTTATCGATAACCAAGTGGTGAAGTTTAAGCATATACATAATACCAACTGTGGTTCTATTTTCAAATGGTTCACCAGTTCTACCATCATACAACTGAACTTTTCCATCTTCTGGGAAATTATTAATTTTAAATAATTGTTGAACATCTTCTTCTTTTGCACCGTCGAATACTGGGGTTGCAATCTTCCATCCAAGAGCCTTAGCAATAAAGCCCAAGTGAACTTCAAGAAGCTGTCCAATATTCATACGCGAAGGAACGCCGAGTGGGTTCAAAAGAATTTGAACAGGAGTTCCGTCTGGCATGAATGGCATATCAGCCTTTGG
>JAZRNH010000045.1:0-79121 GCA_045648025.1 Clostridia bacterium | reverse complement strand
TTCTTTTTTCTCAAATCGCGGATTATCAGTAGAAATCACAACAAAATCAGCTATTTTTGATGCAATTTCTCCCATTTTTGCTCTTTTTTGCGATTCTCTGTTTCCGCCACAACCAAATAAAGCAATAACTTTTTTGCCATCAGCAATCTCTTTTGCAGCCATCAAAATATTTTCTAATCCATCAGGAGTATGAGCATAATCAATAATTATTTTCTTTGAAAATAAAACTTGATAGTTGAACCTTCCTTCAATTTCTTTGATATTTAAAAAACCTGAAATGATAGTTTTTATATCAATGCCCACTTTAAGCAAAGCAGCAATTGCAGCCAAAGAATTTGAAACATTAAACCTTCCCATAAGATTTATTTTTACATTATATTGGTTATTAAAACAAAACTCTTGACCGGTTTCACCATTACTTATTTGATTTGCAAAATAGGTTGCTTTTTCTTTTATAGAATATGTTGCATAAGGCAAATTTATACGGTCACATAAAACTTTTCCATAAAAATCATCAATGTTTATCAATGCAAATTTTGCTCTTTTTTGTTCAAACAACTTTGCCTTGACTTCAAAATAATTTTCCATTGTTTTAAAATAATCAAGATGATCTTCTGACAAGTTTGTCCAAATAACAAGTTCAAATTTAATACCTTCAACTTTAAACAAATCTATAGCATGAGCAGAAACTTCCATTGAAACAAATTCACACTTTTTCTTAACCATTTTTGAAAGATAAAATTGCAATTCAATTGGATCTGGAGTTGTCATTCCAACATCAAATTTTTGCCCTTCAAAAACAATTCCGTTTGTGCCAATAATTGCTGTTTTTCTTCCTGCAAAATTCAAAATATTTGCAATCACTCCACTTGTTGTAGTCTTTCCATTAGTTCCAGTAACTGCAATAATTTTGAGTTTTTCAGCAGGATTACCATAAAATGCCGCTGCCATAAAACTCATTGCCTCTCTTGCATTTTTAACAATAATCTGAGTAATTTTATGAATATTTGGAATTTCACTTTCAACAACAATTGCAACAGCACCATTGTTAATTGCACTTTTTATATAATTTGTTCCGTCAACCTTTGTGCCTCTTAAACAAAAAAACAAGCCACCTTCTTTAACTTCTGTATCTTTGTGATACAGCCCAGAAATTTCAATATTTAAATTTCCAACCACTCTTCTATTATAGTTTTTAATAATCTTAAATAACTTCATATAGCCCCCTAGTCAAATTTCAACAGAACAATATCATTAGCATAAACAGTTGACCCAACCGCCGGAATATGCCCTGTCACATAATCGCCGTCACCCTCAACCAAATAATTTAAACCTTTGCCAGACAAATAACTTGCCGCTTCTGACATTGTTTTTCCAATCAAGCTATCTAGTATCATTTCGCCGGTCTTTTCTGGTGGTTTTAAGTTCGGATTAATATCGTCGTCAATATCAAAAATACCTTTAAATATATCCCCAGCAACAGGAGCTGCAACAATTCCACCATAATAAGCACCCTGTGGCTCATCAACCATAACATAAACCAAATATTTAGGCTTGTCATAAGGAGCAAATCCAATAAATGATGCAATATACTTTCCTGCCGCAATGGCATTATTTTCATATTTTTGAGCGGTTCCTGTTTTTCCACCAATAATTGGATACCCCTCAACTGCAGCATATCTGCCACCACCTTTGCTAACAACAGAAAATAACATTTCTCTCATAACCGCAGATGTATTTTCTGAAAATATCTTATTATGCAAAGTGTCTTCTCTTGAATAAACCAAACTTCCCGTTTCGGTTGTAATGTGATTAATAAACCTTGGAACATAGACATTTCCGCCATTAATAACAGCCGAAACACCCGTCATCATATGCAACGGAGATATTGCAATTGTTTGCCCAAAACCCATTCTGGCAAGGTCTGGCTGTGTCACCAAAGATTCAGGCATCAACACCGCTGAAACTTCACCAGGAAAATCAATTCCAATGGGTTCGCTAAACCCTAGTTTATTCAAATAGTCATAAAATTTTTTTAAGCCAATTTTTTGAATCAGATCCATAAAGACACAGTTACAACTATTCATAAGCCCTTGCTCTAATGTTTGACTTCCGTGACCTGACCTTCTTGAACAATTTATCTTTACACCATTAATAAGTCTGAATCCACTGCAATAATAGTAACTGTTTTTTGCCGCCAAACCTTCTTCAATTGCAATTGCAGCAACAATTGCTTTAAAAGTTGAACCCGGCTCAATAGTATCAACTATTGTTGTTGCTCTTGACAGTTTATTGAGTGTTTGAATATCGTCTCTTGGTATTTCATTTAAATTGTAAGACGGCAGCGAACAGACCGCCAAAATCTCACCATTTTGAGGATTTGTAACCATACACGACACTGACTTAGCCGAAGTTTCTTGCATTGCTTTATTAATTCGTTCTTCCACTATTTTTTGTATTCTAAAATCTATTGTCAGTGATAAATTCAAACCATTTATTGCTGGTTCATAATAAGTTAACGAATCTTTGAGAGTGCTGCCTTTCAAATCCGCTTCAACAAGTTCAACACCATTAATTCCTGATAAATATGTATTATAAAACGATTCCAGCCCAGACATTCCAACATTATCTGCACCAACAAAACCCAAAACCTGACATAGCATATTGTCATAAACATAATTTCTCTTTGTGTTGTCTGCAAACATTATGCCTTTTTGAAAATTTTTCAATATTTTTTGAATAACAACAGATTCAATACCTGTTTTTATTTTAATTTCACTAACCTTTGAAACCTTTATCTTTTCCAAAAGAGAGTCATAATCCATTTCCAAATGTTCAGACAAAACCTTTGCAACCAATTCAAAATTTTCAACATCTGCCGGTCTAACATAAACATCGTATGCCGTATAACTAGAAGCCAAAACAACCCCATTTCTGTCCGTAATCTCTCCACGACTTGCAACAAGTGGCAAATCTCTAAGCCACTCAGTTAAACCCTTTTCAACATAAAAATCATTATTCAACACTTGAATATACAAAATTCTAAAAATTATTCCGCAAACAAAAAAGACTACCAACACAAAAAGTGCTGTTAGCCTTTGAAACATTGAATATGAACTATATTTAACTGCCATTTTCACCTCAATCCAACACAAAAATCTTTTGTATTTGCTTGAGATTATAAGCAGCTATGCCGCAAACAGATTACTGAAAAAATCACAAACATCATTAAACCAGTTTGATGGCAACTCTTCAATAACAGGTTCTGCATAAACTTCACCAATTGAAAGCGAAGTTGTGTTTATATCAGAAGAATCAACAAAACCTGAATTTGTTGCAAGATTTTTAACGGTTCCATCTTCACTTAACAAATTGTATGTTGCTTGAAGGTCTAATATGCTTGATTCAAGTTCACTAATTGTTGCTTGTTTTTCTGCAATGCTAGAATTAATTCTTGAAACATTAACAAAGTTAAATATTGAAACAAACAAAAGTGAACAAACAATTGTTGCAAACATTGCAATAATAATTTTCATTCTTGCTTGAAGATAAATTCTTTGCTTTGTTTTTGTTAAAACAACGGCAGGTTCCTCTTTTTGAATCATTGGAGTATTCATTTGAGAAATTGTCTTTGTTTGAACAATTGAATCATCTTCTTGTCTTCTGCCTGAATCATAAGACTTTTCAGATTTATAAGTTTGAGCGATTGTATAATCATCTTCATCATAATTATTATCATCAGAATATGGATTATATCCATAACTAGTAGAAGGATTATAACTTGTTGTGGTGGTTTTATCTTCTTCAGTTTCAGTTGTGGTTGAAGAAAAACTATTCAACAAACTTGAATATAAATCATCATCAAACATATTTTAACCCTCCTTTATTTCTATATATTATAACTTTTCAACAACCCTAAGTTTTGCAGGTGCTGACCTTGGATTTTGTTTAAGTTCATCATCTGTCGCTTCTATTGGATGTTTTGTTATAAGTTTAACAACTGGCTTGTGTCCACAAACACAGATTGGAAAATCTGGTGGACAAATGCAACCGGTTGCAAGTTCTTTAAATTTTTGCTTAACAATTCTGTCTTCAAGTGAATGGAAAGAAATAATTTCAAGTCTTCCACCTTTCTTGAGTTTTGAAACAGCTTTGTCAATAAATTCTTTTAAAACATCAAGTTCTTTGTTAACTTCAATTCTAATCGCTTGAAATGTTCTTTGAACATTGCTTTTGCCATCTTGACCTTTGTATCTAGGCACAGATTTCAAAATAATTTCTTCAAGCTCTTTTGTTGTTGAAATATCTCCAATTTCTCTTTGTTTTACAATTTTTCTTGCAATGCTTCTGGCAAATTTTTCTTCACCATATTCTTTGATAACTCTTGCAAGTTCTTCTTCAGAATATTCATTTACAACATTGTAAGCAGAAAATGTTTTTGAGGTATCCATTCTCATATCAAGTCTTGCATCATATCTAAATGAAAAACCTCTTTCAGCTGTGTCAATTTGATGTGAACTCACACCAATATCAACCAAAATTCCATCAACTTCATCAATGCCCAAATCTTCTAATATATCATCTATATTTTTGAAATTATCATGAACATATTGAACATTTTTAAATTCTTTCAAATTTTCTTTGGCTGCAGCAAGAGCAACTTCATCTTGGTCAATACCAATAAGTTTTTCAACTTTTGCTTGTTTCAAAAGTTCTTTAGAGTGTCCAGCACCACCTAATGTGCCATCAACATAAATGCCGCCGTCTTTAACAGCCATATTTTCAATTGTTGGCTTTAAAAGAACTGGAATATGCAAAAATTCTGTCATATTTTACACTCCAAACTTTGCAAGAACTGAAAAGTCATTTTCTTCGTCATCAGAGTTAAGTTTATCCCAAGCTTCTTCTGACCAAATTTCAACACGGTTTCCAACACCAACAAAAACCATTCCTTTTTCAATACCAGCATGTTTAACAAGTTCTTTTGGAAGAAGAACTCTTCCTTGATTATCTTCTTCAGCTTCAAATGCAGAAGATAAAAACTTACGGATTGGTTTTTGAGCTTCTTCATCAAAAAGTGGAAGGTTTACCATTTTTTCATAAAGTGCAGCAAATTGTGCATTTGAAAAAACAAACAAATTTCCAGTGTTTCCTTTGGTAATAACAAAGTTTGCTCCAAGCTCTGACTTAAACTTAGAAGGCATTCTCATTCTCTTCTTTGCATCAACTGAATGTCTATAGGTGCCAATGAGCATAGAAAATCCCTCCTTATAAGTTTATAAATTAATTATATTGTTTCAAATTTTAAATTGCAACCAAAAATGACCACTTTTGACCACTTTTTTAACAAAGTTATTAACAATTTTGTTAAAAACTCTGTAACCACCCATTTTATCGGCATTTGCGAAGTGGTTAAATTTTCCTAAAATTTTAAAATTTTTATAAATTTGGTTATTTTAACTATGAATATTAATAAATTTTTATAAAAAGTGGTCAAAAATGAACAATAAAAAAACACTCACAATATTTGTGAGTGCTTTTTTATAAATTAATAGATTAAAACAGGGTCGTTTTTAATGTGGTCACAAGAAGTGAAATAATATGTAACACCATTAATGTTTGAAACAAGGTCACAGTTAACATATCCGTGCAAGTGACCAAACACAACTGTATCAACTGAATATTCTTCAAAAAGTTTTGTAAACTCACTTTGCTCTTTGTCTGTGTTAAATGGTGGAAAGTGCATCATTGCAATAATCTTTGAATCACTATCACCTTTTAAAACCTTTGCAGACATAAGTGTAAGTTTAAGCCTTTCAACTTCTCTTTTATAAATTTTTAAATCTGCTTCTTCAAGTTCTTTATCTTTTTCAGGAACGGTCCAACCTCTTGTTCCGCAAATGATAAAATCTCCAACTTTTATAGAATCGTTTTGAATAGCTTGAATTGAATCTGGCAAAATTTCTCTCACAGACGAAATTGATTTCCACCAATACTCATGATTGCCCTTGATGATAATTTTCTTACCAGGAAGTTTATCAATCCACTCAAGGTCAGCAACAGCTTCTTCAAGTTTCATTGCCCAACTAATATCACCAGCAACCAAAACAATGTCATCTTCTTTAACCTTTGATTTCCAATTGCTAATAATTTTTTCGGTGTAACCTTCCCAGTGTCCACCAAAAATATCCATTGGTTTGTCACAAGAATTTGAAAGGTGCAAATCACTTATTGCATAAATGTTCATATTATTCTCCATCAACAAATTGATAAATACGATTAACCAAACTGTCTTTACCATAAGATGTTTCTGAGCTAACAATATAAATGTTTTCAACTCCAACTTTGAGAGTTGCTGCAATGTCAGTTAACTTTTTCATTCTTTCAGACTTTTTGATTTTGTCATATTTTGTTGCTACTATTGTAACAGGAATATTGTTAAATGTTAAGTAATCTAACATCTGAACATCTTGTTTTGTTGGAGTGTGTCTAATATCAACAAGCAAAATTGCATTAACAAGATTTTGAGTTTTCTCTAAAAGACCATCTATCATTTTGCTCCAACGATTTTGTTCAAGCTTACTAGCTTCTGCATAACCATAACCAGGAAGGTCAACCAAGATAAATTCTTTGTTAAACATAAAGAAATTAATAAGTTTTGTTTTACCTTGAGTTGAAGAAACCTTTGCAAGTTTTGAGTTATTTGAAAGCATATTAATCACACTAGATTTTCCAACATTACTTCTTCCAACAAGCAAAACTTCTGGAAGGTTAAAACCTTTATAATCTTCTGGATTTGATTCAGATTTTAAAAAAACTGCATTTTTTATCATTTTCATAATAAATTTCCCCTATTTTTTATTAAAAAATTGAAATAATTTGCGATTTTTAAACAAAAATAAATTTCAACCATTTTATCGCTTATAATATTAACACTAATTTTAAAAAAAATCAATAGTTATTAAAAAAACACCACCAATTTTGTGCAAATTTGGTGATGTTTTTATTTTTATTTAATAAATTTTAATATATTTTGCGATTTTATTTTTTAATTTGACTGACTTTGACCTTATGCAATTGTTTGAGATGTTTCAACTGTTTCTGAATCAGAATTTTCTTCTTTATATATAATCACAGGAGCAACTTTTCCCTCTTCTTTTTCATCAACATCCATAACAATCTTTTTGATTTTATCTTTGTTGCTTGGTGTTTCATACATAACTGGAAGCATTGCAGTTTCGATAATTGTTCTGAGTCCCCTAGCACCAGTTTTAAGTTCAATTGCTTTTTTGGCAAAAGTCATAATAGCTTCATTTGTAAATTCGAGCTTAATACCATCAAGTTCAAACAATTTTTTATATTGTTTAACAAGAGCATTTTTTGGTTTGAGCAAAATTTCTTTGAGAGCTTTTTCATCTAATTCTTGAAGTGTAACAGTGATTGGAACCCTTCCAATAAATTCTGGAATAAGACCAAATTTAATAAGATCGTGTGGTTCAACCTTAGACAAAATTTCATCTTCCTTGATTTGGTTTTTACTCTTTACATTGCCACCAAATCCAAGACAAGAATTTTCTGTTCTTTTTTTAATGATGTCATTGATTCCAACAAAAGCACCGCCTAAAATAAACAAAATGTTTGTTGTGTCAATTTGCAAACATTCTTGATTTGGATGTTTTCTTCCACCTTGTGGCGGAACATTTGCAACTGTGCTTTCTAAGATTTTTAAAAGTGATTGTTGAACACCTTCACCAGAAACATCTCTTGTGATAGAAACATTTTCACTTTTTCTTGCAATCTTGTCAATTTCATCAATATAAATGATACCTTTTTCTGCTTTTTTGATATCATAGTTTGCAGCTTGAATAAGTTTAAGCAAAATGTTTTCAACATCGTCGCCAACATAACCAGCTTCAGTGAGTGTTGTTGCATCAGCAGAAGCAAATGGAACATCAAGAATTTTTGCAAGTGTTTTTGCAATCAAAGTTTTTCCTGAACCAGTTGGTCCAAGCATCAACACATTGCTCTTTTCAAGATCAACATCTTCAAAAATCTTTGCTTGTTTTGAATCACCATTTTTTGCAAGTTCTTCATTTTTTTGTCTTTTTGAAATGATATAATTGATTCTCTTATAGTGATTATAAACAGCAACAGACAAAACTTCTTTTGCCTTTGTTTGTCCAATAATATATTGGTCTAACTCTTCTTTAATTTTTTCAGGTGTTGGAAGTTCAAAAAGTTTTTCCTTTGTTCTTTTTCTTTCTTCAGCATCTAAAATATCTCTGCAAATTCTAATACAATCATTACAAATACCTACACTGCCATTAGGATTTTCAACAATTTCTTTAAATGCACCTCTTGGTCTTCCACAAAACGAACAATTGCCATTTCTTTTTTCAGGTTCAGGCTTATTAGGTGTTTGATTATCGTCCATAAATTCTCCTTAAAATAAAATCAAGATATGCAAAAAAACAAAGTATCTTTTGTATATCTTGATAAACATTTATCTTTTTGCATAAATCTTGTCAATAAGACCGTATTTCTTTGCTTCTTCGGCAGACATAAAGTTATCTCTGTCTGTATCTTTTTCAACGGTTTCAATAGGCATACCAGTATTTTCTGATAAAATTCTATTGATAGTCTTCTTGGTTTTTTCCATATGAGCAGCATGGATTTTAATATCACTTGCTTGACCTTGGAAACCACCAAGTGGCTGATGAATCATAACTTCTGAGTTAGAAAGTGCAAATCTCTTGCCCTTTGTGCCACTAGAAAGAAGTATTGCCGCCATTGATGCAGCCATACCAATACAAACTGTGCAAACATCACATTTGATATAGTTCATAGTGTCGTAAATTGCCATACCAGCAACCACACTTCCACCAGGACTGTTGATATAAAGAGTGATATCTTTGTCAGGGTCTTTGCCTTCCAAATAAATAAGCTGTGCAATAACCAAATTTGCTGATTGATCATTGATTTCGCCTGTCAAAAATATAATTCTATCTTCTAAAAGTCTTGAATAAATATCATAAGATCTTTCGCCTCTGTTTGTTTGTTCAACAACCATAGGAATAAGCATATCTTTTTCGTTCATAAATAACTCCAATTGTTAATACATTAAAGTTTTAACAAAAAAATATTTTTTACTCAAACAAAAGTGCAATACTGCAAAAGTTCATAATAAAACTTTATTACCGAACCAAAGCAATTATTATTGCACTTTTTTGATTTTTTTATTAAATATTGTTCTTTTCTTTCAAAAGTTTAACAATCTTGTCTGAAACAATGTTGTTAACAATAACATCTTTTTGATTTGCAGTCATTGTCTTTTTAAGTTCTTCAGCTGTCTTTTTCATCTTTTCAGCAAGTTCTACAACTTTTGCATCAATTTCTGCTTCAGTAGCTTCAATCTTTTCAGCTTTAACAAGTTCGCTCAAAACAAGACTAACTTTGATTTGCTTTTCTGTTTCTTCTTCTCTTGATTTTCTGAAGTCTGCATCGTTCATACCGATATATGCAAGATACATTTCATAGCTCATACCTTGTGAAGCAAGAGCTCTCTTTGTTTCTTCAATTCCACGGTTAATTTGGTTTGTAACCATACATTTTGGAATATCAACAGTTGCACCATCAACATAAGCTTCAACAAGTTTGTTTTCAAGTTCTTTTTCTGCAGCTGTTTCTTTTTCTGCTTTAAGTTTTTCTTTTGTGTCTTTTTTAAGTTCAGCAACTGTGTTAAATTCACTTACATCAGCAGCAAATTTGTCATCAATTTCTGGAACTTGTTTTTCACGAATAGCAAGAAGTTTAACAGCAAAAACTGCAGGTTTTCCAGCAAGTTCTTTTGCATGATAAGCATCTGGGAATGTTACATTAACATCTTTTTGTTCATCAATTGTCATACCAACAACTTGTTCTTCAAAACCAGCGATAAATGAATGGCTTCCAAGTTCAAGTTCATAATCTTTTGCTGTGCCGCCTTCAAAAGCAACACCGTTCATAGAACCAGCAAAATCAATGTTTACAAGGTCACCCATTTTTGCAGGTTTGTCTGTAACATCAACATATCTAGCTTGTTTTTCTTGAAGTTCTTTAATTTTTTCATCAACTTCTTTTTCAGTAACAGAAACTTTTGATTTTGTTACATTCAATCCATCAAGTTTACCAAGAGTAACTTCTGGTAAGAGTGTGATTGTAGCAACCCATTCAACACCGTCTTTTGTGAGTGACTTAACAGAAATTTCTGGATAGTCAACTGCTTGAACATCAGTTTCTTTTTCAATGAAATCATAGAAGCTATCATCACAAACAGCATTCAATGCATCTTCATAGAATAAAAATTCGCCATAAGTTTTTTCTAAAACTTTTCTAGGAATTTTACCTTGTCTGAAACCATCAAGTTTGTATTTTCCTTTATTTTTTTGGTAAGCCTTTTCTACTTCTGCTTCCCATTCATCAGCATTTAATTTAAAGTCAACGGTAAGTTTTCCGTCTTTCTTTTCACCAATTTTGTATGTCATTATAATTCTCCTTGATAATAAACTAACACAATTATTTTAATTAACTTTATACAATTTGTCAAGATTTATCTGCTATTTGACCACTTTACATAACAAAAAAACCGCTTTTTCAAGCGGTCTTCTATATTTTTTAATAAACAACTAAAAGTGCAATTGTTAAAACCAAAGCAATGGCTGCCAGTGAAAGCCAAACAATTGATAAAATTTTATCTTTTTTTGTCACTGGCTTAACTTCTTCTTTCTTTGATTCTTCATTATCTTGATTTTTGTTTTTTGCAAATTTATCATAAACTGAAATCGCAAGTAAAATCACTAATGCCATAAAACATACAGCATACATTACTATTGCAAACTTCATAACAAGATATGCACCAGTAAATTGAAAGATAAGCACCAAAACAGTTGCAGCAATTGCAGCAATATATGTTGCAATATCCAATGTTTTTAAAATTTCTTTTTTACTCATAATTTATACCTTTTTATAAAATAATACCTGTAACAATCATAACAACTGCAATAACCCAAACAACCCACATCCAGATTTTTCTTCTGTGAGTGATATATGAAGCTGAAAGCAAACAAAGAACTGACCAGCCAATAATGTTTGCAATGTTATTCATTGCAGATGTAATTGATGATGAAAGTCCAAATTTTGCAAGTATCATTGAAATAAAGAGTGCTAAGCCTCCAATAACAACTGCTGCATAAGATAAAATATTTAAAATATATGCAACGGAATATGATTTTCTTGTTGATTTCTTTGAAGTTGTTGTAGTTTCTTCTGTTTTTGTTTTTGCCATAATAACATACCTCCACTATATTAGTTTTATTATATAATTTATAAAATTTTTAAGTCAATTATTATTGACTTTGTTTTCTGAGTTTTGTCACAACATTTGTAAAATAATCAGGAATATCGCACTCAAATTCCATTCTTTTGCCCGTTGTTGGATGAGTAAGTTCAAGTTTATAAGCATGTAAAAGTTGTCCATCTAACTTAAACTTTTGATTCTTTATTCCATAGGTCTTATCACCCACAATTGGGTGGTTTAAATATTTAGAATGAACCCTAATTTGGTGTGTTCTGCCGGTTTCAAGTTTAAACTCAACCAAACAGTTGTTTTGATATTTTTCAAGCACTTTATAGTGTGTTATTGCCTTCTTTCCAGAGTCAGAAACTGCCATCATTTTTCGGTCTGTTTTGCTTCTTGAAATAAAAGTTTCAATAGTTCCTTCATCATCTTTCAAGTTACCTTCAAGCACTGCCAAGTATCTTCTAAAACAGCTGTGTTCTGCAATTTGTGAAGCAAGTGAACTGTGTGCAACATCATTTTTGGCTATAACCAAAAGACCAGATGTGTCTTTGTCTATTCTGTGAACAATGCCCGGTCTGATTTTATCTCCGCCTTTGCTCAAATTTTCAAAATAATATAAAATTGCATTAACAACAGTGTGATTATATGCACCTGGTGCTGGATGAACCACCATACCTTGCGGCTTGTTTATGATTGCAAAATCATCATCTTCATAAACAATATCAAGCGGAATATTTTCTGCTTCTGCATTAATTTCTAATATTTCTTTTGAAAATGCAAGATTAACCACATCGCCATTTTTAATTAAAAAACCTGCTTTTCTAGGTTTTCCATTAACAATTGCCTTTTGGCTATCAATTTGAAGTTTTACTTGTGACCTTGACCAACCCGTTTCTTCTGAAAGAAACACATCAAGCCTAACTTTATCTTCTAAATCTTCAACAATAATTTCAGAATTTAATTCTATCATTTCTTTTCCTTTTTAAAAATATCAATCAACATATAAATACAAATCATAAACACGGCAATCACAATTGCAGCATCTGCAATATTGAAAATTGCAAAGTTTATAAATTTAAAATATATAAAATCTCTAACACCAGAAAACACAATTCGGTCAACCATATTTCCAACAGTGCCGCCCAAAATTAAACCTAAGCACACTTTTAAAAATTTGTTTGTGAAGAACTTTTTGCTGAGCAACAAATAAACAAAGATTGCCGCTGCAATTGCAGAAATTGCAATAAAAAGAACTGTTTGCCCTTCAAACATAGAAAAAGCAACACCTGTGTTTAAGGTGCTTTGAAACCACAAAAAATCACCAATAATTGATTTTGTTGCAGTTCCGTAGATTAAAAATTTTGTTAATTGGTCAATAAAAATAGTAAGTATTGCCGAAATAAAACCAAAAACCATCATTTTTCCTCAAATTAATTTTAGCATAGCAATAAAAAAAAGACAAGATTTATTATCTCTTGTCTTTTTATATTTTGCAAAATTTTGAAGAAATATAAGTTTTATCTTCTTCTCTTTATTCGCTTATTAATTGCTTCTTGTCTCTTTCTAGCCATAACTTTGTCAAGATTTTCTCTTGTCATTGCTTGGTTAGTTGCCCTAAGTTCAAGCATAGCTTCTCTTTCCCACTTATCTCTAAGTTGTTGATTTTTATCAGCAGCTTTTCTTTGTGCAGGAGACATTGCATTTCTATCATTCCACTTTTGAGCGGTATCAAGTCTTGCTTGAAGCTCTGCTTGTTTTTGTTTAAGCTGATTATATGCTCTAATGTTTGAAGAATCAACATTTCCAAAGTTTTGAAGTTGTTGCGAAACCGCAGCAAGTTCATTTTTATTTTGCATATAATTTCCATTAAGTTTTTTGTTGAGAGCCTTCTTTTGAATGGTTTTTACAACATTAAGACCATGTTTTCCAGCTAAATCTTGATTCTTGTAAGCAGCATAATTGGCTTTTCTTTGAGCCTTTGCTTTAAGATAATCTTCACCAGTCATATCAATAAGGGCATTCTTTTCTTGTTCTTTTGCAACATATTTTTTAATAATTTCTTCTTGAGCAGCGGTATAGAAACCTGTGCCAATTTTATCATATTGATCTTGAGTAAGTTGAGCCAAATTGAGATTCAAACCGCTTTCATTTAATTGTTGTTGAAGTTTGGTTTGTTCCTTTTCCATCTCTTTCAAATAGCCTTTTTGAGCCATTCTTGAACCCATATCCATATGGCTAAATGCTCTTAATCTTTCTGCTTTCTTTGCATCTTCTTTAGCATCTGCATGTTTTTGCTTAATATCATCTTTTTCTTTCTTTCTGGTAGCAGCATGGGTTTGCTTTCTTGTTTTACTATCAGCAAGAGTTTGTTGAGCAGCAGCAAGTTCTTGGGTTTGTGTTTGTGTTAATTGACCTTTTCCTTGTGCTTTTGTGAGCTGCCTAATAGTCCTTTTAGCTTGTTTGTCGCCTTTGCTATCTGTCTTTTGCTGTTTGAGAGCATTTGTAGTATTTTTCAATATACCTTCTTGTCTCTTTAATGCAGCTTGTTCAGTTGCAGACAACACTCCACCAGATTTTTCTTTCTTCTTAAGGTTTTTAACGACAGCCTTCGCTCTCTTCTTTTCTTTCTTCAAAGAACTCTTTGATCTATGTGAAAGATCTGCTCCTTCTTGGTCATCGTTCTCTTCACCTTCTCTTGAAGAAACTTCGCCATCTTCATCAAGACCCGCCTCTTCATTTTGTTTCTTTTCAGATTCAGCCGCAGCTCTTGAACCAGAAGGGTCATTAATTGCAGCAGTTGCTTTTTGTTGAGCTTGTAACAAATTGCTCATAGCATCTTGAACAGCTTTTGGATCACTATCTTTGTTATCCATAGCATCTTTAAGTTTGTTCATAGCTTCTTTTTGAGCACCCATTTGTTGTTTTACATGCTGCTTATCTTTTATTGAATCAACAAGACCTTTACCAGGAATCATTGATTTCGCACCTTTTTTAAGCTTGTCAGTTTTATCTTTAACCTTTTGCTTAATTCTTTGCTTTGCTTTATCTCTTGACTTTTTAGAACCTACAAATGCACCAAGGACATCGAATATACCTAAAATTACACCCGAACCACTTGAGCCGACGGTTTTAACAACACCCATAATAACATTCAAAACCTTACCCATAGCTTCAATTGGGTCGAAGCCTTGAGCTGCAGAAACACCTGTGATTTTTGAAATTGTTTCTGGAATTGTTTCAAGAAGTGTAAATGCAACAAGTTCAAATAAAATTACAACAACAAGGTTTAAGAAACTTGCCAAAAATTCCAAACTAATCGTTATCAGTCCACCAAGTGAGAACAGATTTCTAAATCTCATCAAAGGTTTAGAAAGTGCAATTTCACCCGCCGTAAACACTTCAAGTTCACTGATTATTGGGAACAACATAATAACGAAGTTCAGACCCAGAATCAGACCGTATGTTGAGAACAGTCGCTGGGTATAAGTTATCGTCCACTGTTGGAAACCATTTTCATCAAGAGGAATTGTTGCACAGGCCGTTGGATAAACTATAATCGTTAAGAACAGTTCATAAGACCTATTAATAAGTGCAAAAACCGCTTGGAAAGTGATTTTAATCATTACAAATGCACCAACAATAAGAACTAATATATTAAGTTTGTTTGGTATGAATAAGTTATCTAAGTTTAATCCAAAGATACCAATTTGTTCAACATTGTCTTGACCAGACACTGCTCTTGAAGCAGCAGTCATGATACCGCCAAGACCGTTTGATATTGCATCTGAGAACATATAGCTAATATTAAGTTTACCAGCCGTTAAAATATTGACTTGAACTTCTTCAATACCATAAGCCGTTATAACCGCATTTTCGTCAACACTTAAATTAACTTTGGGGCTAAACATTGCTTTAAGTTTTTGGAAGAATCCAGCAATACCACTCTTCTTTTCTTCAGTTGCAAGAGAGCCTCCAGCCATACCACTTTCATCACCCACATTTACTTGTGAGATTGTCTCTCTATAAAATTGAAGTTCAGCTTTGTCATCACTTTGTCTAATTGCTGTTGGATATTTTCCTTCGCTGAAAATACCTTTTGCAGCAACAATTTGACCCATTTGAATAAAGTCTGTATCAAATGCACCACCACTTCCAGTTCCATAACCAAGAGTTATTGGATAGAAATAAGGATATTGTTTATCTCTGCTTGAATAAGCATCATAAACGGTTTTAATTTGTTCACTAGCAACTATATACTTTGCACCATCAAGTTCATCTGTAGCATCTTTAACATGGTTATATTGAATAACCATTTTTCTTGTAGGCTCAGTGCTTTCGTTTGCATCATAATATGTGCTGTTAAATCTAATAATTTCCCAACTATCGTGATTATAGATTTGTTTGTACGAGTTGTATGTGCTGTTTACATCATCTGCATTAGTTGTTACAATCGAACTCAAAACATAAGTTTTTAAATCTGCTGTTAAAAATTCAATATCAAACAATGTTACAAATGATTCAAACACACTGTCATCTGGCACAGCAGCTATAGAATCAAGAACTTCTTGTATTGTTTTTAAATAAAGAGTATTGCCTGAATTTATACAATAATCAATAACATCTGCCATAACAAGATATTCTGATCTATAAGCCTGAATTCTCTTATATGCATGATATGGAGAAACTGGTTTAACAGATTCAGCATGTCTATCATAAGCTTGATAATATCTTGTTACATAACTTTCTGTTACACCTGTTCCAGAAGAAATGGCATCGTTAAGATATATAAATTCATCAAAATTTCCGTCTTGCAACCTTTTATAATTTGTATATATAAGGTTTTTGTCGGAAACAACATATTCTCTAAAATCATCAGTAAGTGGATGATTTTGATAATATTCTAAAATTGTTTCTTGTTCGGTAAAATCATAAGTTATCGGAATTTTTAAACCATTTTGAGCATATATTCGATAACTACTAGCAGATGTTGCAGAAGCTGAGAACAACTGAGTGCTTATGCTTGTCGAACCTGAAGGGTTTGTTGCATTATATAATGTCTTTAAGATTGTGTTTGCAGCAACAATACCAACAATTGCGAGCATTGGTGTAATAACAAGCAAGATAAATGCTTTAAATGTGTTTCTAAATACACCCTTAATGTCTGCTGTTGCACCTTGTTTTATTGAATTGAAAGTGGTTTTAATAACCGCTAAAATTGCAAAGAAAATAACCAGTGCAATAACAAGACCTATTAAACTTTTAATAATTGGAGTAATTGTTTCTCTTGATGTAATCAAAAGATTAAATACAAAGTCAGATTCTTTTGAAACCATTTTTTCTAAAGACTCATAACTCATATTAAGACCGCAAAGTTCTTTTATATATGCATACAAAATATCAAGCAGATATAACATCCATTTAGCCGCAAAATAGAAAATTTTGGCTAAAAAGTTGAATACCACCGACAAGAACGAATCCGTTCCCGCTGCCGCCAAGAAACTTGAAGAACCGGTCGGGAAAATAGATGAAGATAACTTCATCATTAAAGTTGGAATTTTTGTCGCCATATTAATTAACCCCATCTATTTTCTCTCCTGTTCGTTAAGTTTTATTTTTTACCTTTTTTCTTTCCGCCCTTTGATGAGCCACCTTTACTGCCCTTGCTTCCTTTTGCAGCTTTTCCTGCTTTTCCAGCTTTTTTCTTTGCTGCTGCATCCTCTTTCTTTGCGGCTTGTTGTCGCTTTGTAAGTGCACCGTTTTCTTGTGCCTTAAACATTGCATCGCCTCCAAATGTCTTAGAGAATTGGTTAGCATTTGCAGCTCGTTGCTCTCTCTTGGCTTGTCTTTGTTTCATTTCGTTGTCAACAAATTGTTTTGACATACTCTTAGCAACTTCTGGTGAAACTCCGTTTGAAATTGCCGATTTTTCTAAGGCTTTACCTTTTTGTTGTGAAATCAGGTTTTGACCAGCATTGACCGCTTTGCCAATAAGTGCTCCACCAGGAATCGCTTTCATAGCCGTTTCCATAGCAAAGTCTTTAAGCATTGTTGCAGCCTGTCCACTAGCAATACCTTTAACCGCATCAAATGCATCTTTGAGTTGTTCTGCCATTTTCTTAATGTCAGCCATAACATCTCCGCCCATTGGTGTTTGGAATGCATTGGTAACTTTTCCAGCAGTAACAATGTTAACAAGAAGGTCGGCTGATGTTTTAATTGCAGCAGCCGCAGCAATAATGTAAACATATCTTAAAAGTGCATTAATACTATTTTCAGTAACAAATTGTGATAAGCCACCGATTCTATAAATTGCATCCATTGTGCTTTGACCAACAAGATCCATCTTGAGAATTGTTGACATCAAAATTGAATATACATTAAATGCAATGATATAACCAAACACATGAAGCAGTGTCTGAGTCATATAGGTTTTCCAGGTATCAAAAATCTTACTCTTTCCATCTGGATTTTGATCAGCTCCAAGTGAAAGCGAAGCTATCGCCATTGGACCCATCAACACCAAGAATATCAGATCTAGAATTCTTCTAAGAACCGTTGCAGATGCACTAAAGAGCATTGGAAGTAACACTGAGAAACCAAGCAAGAATAAGAACAATTGTCTTGATTCAAGTGTATAGAATGCAGAAAATTCTTCAAGAACTGCAATTGATTCAAAATCTTCAGCATTTGTGATTGAATATTGCTGTGTCGTTTGAATGAAATTAACTTGGAAATCAGAATTTGCCATTGAGTCAATTGAAGAGTTTCCAGTGAACATAGCAACTTTATCACTGTTTCCGATAGCAGACCAGAAACCAGTGGTATATTTTGTATATCCAATGGTTGTAACTTCACCACCGCTTCTTGTTTGACCCAAAGCACTTTCGCCGACATCTTGTGCAGTTGTGATATTTGTTCTATAGAATAAAATCTTTCCGTCAACCTGTTTGATTGCGGTTGGATAACCCGAAGCATCGATTACACCTTTTGCAATGATTGGATAATGTCCATCTGGTGCATAATAAGATGTTTTAATATCAATGCCGATGTTGTCGATATAATCAAAACCTTTATCAGAAACACTCCAACCGGTATTTCTTCCAAGAACTGGATAATACTTTCCTTCACTTTCGTCATATGAACAAATAATGAATGTATCACCATCTTCTTCGTCATAGTTTCCACCTTTATCATAAAGGCTTTCATATTCAAGACCAACAAGTTCTTCAATTGGACGGTTTTCAATTCCAGCTAATGTTAAAATGATATCTCTTGTTGGAATATCAATAGAAAATTCACCATAAAGAGGTCTTATTTCTTTAATACCTGATGGATTTTCATAAACATAATTTACTCTTCCAGCAGTTTTTGCAGAAATGTTTTTATCAATAGCTGATCCTGTATCTGGATTCACTTTTGAAACAAATAATGGGTTAACAGTTGTTCCAGCTTGAACATGAATAGTTTCACCATCATCATTTGTATAACTATATGTGTAAGCAAATTGTGAACTAATTAAGTTGAATAATGTGATATATCTGTTTGAATTTTGAATATCATTTTCTGTTGGGTTCTTTTGATAATCACTAAGAGCTTGCATTAAAATCTTTCTAAATTCTTTAAATGTGATATTATCAAGATTAATTGCTTTTTCAGAAGTTGATTCTTCTGCCTCTTCAGTAACAATCAAATATGAAATTATCTTTTTGAAGATAAGGTGTAATCTATCAACACCATTGTTTGAACCATCATTATAATAACCATTTGAGTTATATGCTGAACTTCCAACATAATCCCAATAGTTTTTGATGTATGCCTTTTTATTTGCACCTGTAAGTGTAAATCTAACAGCTGCATCACCTTCGCCAATATCAATAATGTAGTCACCATATCCAGTTTTTTCAACAACACCGTCATCACCAGCATAATTACCTTCAAGATAATATGCAAGTGCTTTAAATTCATCATTTGGACAACTTAATGCATCAAGTGTTGCAACAGTGTCACCAAATGATAATCTCAAGAATGTATCTGCTTCAATTTCACTAGTGAGCAAATATTCAATAATCATTTGCTCTAATGTTTTTGAAACAAGTGTGCCGCCATCATCAGAGTTTCCTTGATAAATGGTATCTGTTAATAAAATGCCATCACTAATATTTTTAGAAAGGTCATTCATATTACTTAAGTAATATAATTTTGCTGTATAGTTTGCAAGTTCAGAAACAAATGTTCTAAGTTCTGTCCAAACTTTAAGTCTAGTTTTTGTTGAACCAGAATTTGAATCATAAACCTTATAACTTTCAACAAATCCGTGATACTTGTCATTTGTATATTTTGGAGATACACCATATTTAACAAGGAATGCACCACCATAAACATATTCAGCAAGTCTTTCAGCAGAAGCTGTTGCCTTCATTGTGTAAGACTTATTTTCGAATGAGAATGTATAACCATCAGTTACATAGTTTTTACCAAATTGAGCAAGAGTAAATGTGATACTTGATTTTGTGATCTTATCCAAAATAATTTGGTTTGAAATGTATGTATCAATATAACCATACAAAGATTGCAAATCATTATAAGCATCAGTATATCTTTCTTTGTCATATCTTGGTGCACGGTAACCTCTTGTTGAGTCACCTTTAACATAGCCTTCACCAGACATACTTGCAACTTGGTTTAATTCTTCAACCAAGATTCCAAGATCATCTCTCATTTGAACTAATTGATGCCATTTGTCGGTATTACCTTCATTTGAAGCATCCATAATGTCAGAGATGTTCATAATTTGGCCTTGACCAAATACATTGTTATAAGCTCTCTTGAATTCTGTATAAGCTGTTGTGTTATTAAATGTGTCAGTAATAACACCTACATTTGTAATTGAAGCACTATCTAATGCTGAATTAATTTTATCAAATAAACTGCCTTCTTCTTCAACATCAATACTCTTTCCATCTGGAAGGTAAAGACCAACAACAGATGTCATAGCAAAGATTTTGTTGATATTAAGTGCTAATTTATATTTTGAGTTATCTGGAATATAAGATGATGTTCCGTCAATTGTTTCGTTAGCAACGGTTTGCCATCTCTTTACTTCACCCATAATATATTCACGATAATACTCTAAGTAAACTGGATCGTTTTGATTTTTGCCTTGAACAACTTGATGAATTGACCAATAAACATCAAACATAAAGCAATAAATACCACTTACATTAGTATCACTAACTCTTCCACCCTTGCTATAAATATCTCTATAAGTGTCATCAATACGTTTGTTGAGGTTGTTAAAGTTTGATGCCTTTTTCATAATTGTTTTGACATCTCTTGCAGTAACAATAGCATCATTGCTTGTCTTATCTTGAACACCCGATAAATCATAGCCTTCCCCTGCCAATTTTCCGTATGTGAAGTTTTTGCCATAGAAATATGCAAGTGAAGATTCAAAGTTATATGTAAATGTTGGGTTTTTGTTTCCAGAGAAGCTGTTTTCATAAATAGCAAGTTCGTGGAATGATGAATACATAAACGATGTTACTTTTTCACCATTTTGATTGCTTAATGAATTAATATAATCCATATAAGCAGCATAGTCACCACTTGCAGCTGCAAGTGAATCAAAGATTGTATATTGAGCATAAACTCTTGTTGCAATCTTATAGAAATATTCGCCAATATCTGAACCTAAAAGAACAGTTGCAAGATATGCTTTATAAACACTGATATAGAAGTTATCAACTTTTCCATCAACAATTGAAATTCCTCTCTCTTTTGCAATATCTTCAAGCACTGGCAAGAACATATTGTTAAACATTTCAATAAATACTGAAGCTTGTGTTGATAAATCATAATATTGTTCTTCACCAAGCATAGCAAGCATTAATGCCTTGATTGTTGATTCACTAAATATTGGTTGATATTCATAGCTATGAACTGATGCAAATGGATCCATTTCTTTGGCAACTGATACAAAGAATTCTGAAAGAACCAAACCAGCAGCTGTAATGTTTGCTGAGTTGCCCTCAGAAACATATTCCCCAGAAGCTTGTGCTGATGTAAATTCTCCAAGAGTATCAAGCCAACCATCAGTAGCAATAAGTGTTGCCCAGTTCAAATCTGGATATAACACTTGAAGGTCATTCATTAATTTTTGTGGCCAACTAACTTCTCTAACAATGTTGGTGAATGCATAGAAACCATTTGTGTTAAGAGATGCAATGTTAACCTTATATGTATCAATGATATCTGTGTTAAGTGTCATATAATACATAATTTGATCTGCATAAGGATCAGTTGGATCAGCATATTCATATAAAATGCTGTTTGGTGTTTTTGAATAATCTAATGAATATTCACTCTTTTGAACATTATACTCAAATTGTTGATATAATGTCTTGAAATCAAATCCATTATCACCATCTGCCTTTAATGTAACGGCATCGCTAACAGTTGTGTCGTTCATAAGTTTATAACTATTTCTAATTTGAGTAAGTTTGTCTGTTGCGGCTGTGTCATGCTTAATTACGGATAAATCATAATATCTTCCGTTAAGCTCAATAACAATTTCAGAACCATCAATAAACACAGGAACATAACTCTTTGTTCTAAGATTTTCAAAAGCCATACCTTCAAAATAGTTATGTCTTATATTTGTTCTTGAAAATTCATAAACAATAATATAGTCAAGCCATGTCCATGTTGATGGCTCACTAATAATAAAGCCGTCTGAAAGTGCAATGTTAAGAGCATCTGAAACAGTTGCCTTTCCATCTGCAATATTACTCATCAAGTTTGCATTAACACTAAGAAGGTTATTGTCTGTTTGTGTGAGCTTTCCACTGTCTAAATCATAATAATAATAACTGTCATAAGTGAATTGATTTGCATTTAAAACAGTATTCTTTGTGGTATAGAACTGCTTGATAGATTGTGTTGTAAACTTTTGATTTGCACCAAAATCCATTGAAAGTTCAATACCCTTATCATAATTATAAGTTTTATAATCAACAGAGGTTTTATCTAAGAATTGAATGTTAGCAAGTTGTTGAGCATAATATTTTGTGAATAATGTTCTGTCAACAGCAATACCATCATCTTTTTCTCCAATACCAATCCAAATAACATCTTTTAAGATTGAATTTCCAAATTCATCTTCAATGAAGTATTTATAATTTTTAGCTGGAGAATATCCCTTATTAACAAGTTCTTGGAAGTTCTTTGTTGAATCAAGATTTCCATCAATATTAAATTGTTCTGGACTTTCATTAAATATGTAATAAATTACAAAATCTGAAAGCATCCAAGTTGAATAATCATTAATTTGGAAATATGATGAGAAACTTACTTTGTCAATATCACCAATTCCTGGAACAGGACTAGATGCTTTTCTATCATCATCAAAAACATCATAAGCACCTGTTGAAACATAATCAAACACTGGGTTTAAATTAACTTCAAGTTCAATCATATCAGGATTAGCTGAACCAAAGTAAAGATCTTCACCAACAGCAACATAATAATCTGTTGTATCTTTTTCAATTAAAATATATTTTGTTCCGCTGGTAATATCAACAAATGTTGATACTTCAATTTCACTATTATTTGCCGCAAAACCTACCCCTTTAAGTTTTGAATAAATAATATCAAATGCGGTAACTTCTTCTGATTTAATATATTTGATTGTTGTTTCACTAGCTTTTGGATTATAAACATTAATATTTGCAAGATCTAATTGTGTTGATGTTTTTACCAAACTTGCATATTTTTCATTATATAAAGCCTCAACTGCAGATGAATTATATGAGCCACTATATCCTGATGGCCTTGATGCAAGTTTATCATATCCAACAGAATCATAAATATCATTAACATCATCTTCTGACAAAATGCCAAGTTTTGACAAGTTGATAAATTTGCCATTATCAGAACCATCAACAGAAATGTATGCATTTGAACCATAAATTTGAATATTTTGAGAAACCTTATATTCTTTGCTATATGCATTGATATAAGCAATCAAATAATCAAAAATTGTCCAGTCCTTTACAATTGAATTTCCATTTGCATCTGTGTCGCCTCTAAAATTGTAATAATAATTATCATAAGATGTTGCATTTCTAAGTGAAGCATTGTCTAAGTTATAAACACAAATAAATTCATCATAATAGTTATTTTTAATAAAATGGAATTGTGTTGGAATAACCTTTGTATGACAAGTAGTACATTCTTTATCTGCATTTACTTGACCAGATGACAATTCTCTAACACAAGTTGGACAGAAGTTTTCTGCATAAGTAATAAGTTGAATAGTTCCATTTTTTATTGCAGTTTGTTTATAAGCAATAATTCCAAGTGGACTATAATTTCCAGTTGATGCATCTTCAAGTTGATAAGCTGCTGATGCAAAAGTATAATGATCAAACAATGTGTTTGTATAATAACTTCCATCTTTACCAACTTTAACATAAGTTACATCACTATTCTTTTGAATTTTTACATACATATATCCATCTTTATCTGTATATATGTTTTGCATTGTTGAGATATTAGATGAATTTGTTAAATAGTAATAAAGTGTGTTGAAATTAGTCCAAGATGTTGCAGCTGTAAGTGTGAAACCAGATGTATTTGAAAGTGTTGTATTTACTGCATCTGCAGCCAAATAGTTATCTTCAAAATATGGTTCAAGTTCTGCATCAAATGTCTTATATGCTGTAGCATAAGTGTTTTGATTCAAATAACCAGTACCGCCATCTGAATTACTCATAAGCATATATCTTAAAACCATTTCATAAACAGATGAATTGTTGTCAAACAAGAATAAGTTTGTTTCATCACCTGGTTTATAACCAACAGTTCCAATATCAGTAACATCAACATAAATCTTTGTTACTTCATTGCTAGTTGCAGTTGTTCCTTCATAATAGAAGTAAGTTTTTCTTGCTGTTCTAACAATTTTTCCTGTAACGGTATCTCTTGACAATGTTAAGTCAATAAGACCTAATTTTGAGAAGATTAATGCAAATGGTGAAACTCTTGTGATTGTTACATCTTTTGGAATACCACCACCGTCAACAGGTCTAACATATTCAAATGTAGCATTTTTAACAACTGCATCTGAAAGAATATTGTCAACAGCAGTTTTATAATATTGTTGATAATATGTTGAATATAATAAAGTTAATAACTCATGGTCAGAGTTTGTTAAGTTGTCTAAGCTTGAATTAATAATATTAACTTCATTGTTATCTTTAATTTCAATATATCCTTTTCCAGAATATACATATTTCTTTTCATTGCCGTCTTTGTTTACATATTTATAAACATTAAGTGATTTCTTTTCGATTACCCCAGTATCAAAATAAATAAGAGCATCTAATGGTTTAATATGTAAATTGTCAGCATTAAATGTTGTTGTATCAAGATCATTATCAAATGCAACATAAGAAGTTGGTTCTTTTGTTGCAATTTTTGCTGTGCTTGAAAGTGTAAATTTTCCTGATTTTTCAACAGAAATATAATCGTTGTATGCTTCGCTTACTAAGATGTATTTATTTACACCAGATTTTGTTGTTTTTAAATAAACATTTTCCCCTTCAATGAAAGCATCTAATGAAACAGTTCCATCTAATGCAATTGCTGTTCCCATTAAATATTCATATATTGCATCAAATGTTGTATATGCTGTATCTTCATTTTTATATGTGAAACTAGCATTAGAATATTTCTTTACCTTTTTGCCTGTAAAGTAAGCTTCATCAAAGATATAATCTGCACAGTTTGCTGTAACATAATCAGCAAGTGGTCCAGAACCATCAAATGTTGAATTTCTTGATGTAATCTTGTTTGCACTTGAAAGTGTTCCCTTAAATGGACTGGTTGATGTTGTTATATCAACAGCATAATTTCCAACGATAAAGTAATTTTTGTTTAAATGTCTATAAACTGGTGCTGTATATGTTAAGCTAACAGTTCCAGTTGCAATATAAATTAATGCATCCATCAATGTCCAAGTTGATAAATCATCAATCTTAACAGATGGATTTGAATATGTATATGATAATACACTGCTGTATAAATCATATTCATTTGCACCAATATGGAATGCTTTTTGTCTAACAATCTCTTCCATGATTTTATCTGTTGAGTAAACATACTCAATCAAATCATTATACAAGTTGTTAATAATTCCATCTTGGTTAGAAATAATTTCATTAGAATGCATACCTTTTGCTTTTGCAACATAATCTAAGAAATTTAATTCCAAAAAGTCATCAACATCTCTATAGTTTAAAGAATCTCCATTTGCATCTTTCAATGCCTTGACATTTTCTAAACTTAAATATTGTTCGTTTCCTCTGGTTGATGAACCAAATTTATACATTATATCTTTTAAAACTTCGCCATCAAATATTTTATAAACAACAGCTGAGTATTTATAACTTTCAATTCCAGCCTCATCTTTTGGAATTTGATTAATAACACCTTCGTTGCTAAATGAATATAAAATATAATCTAAAACGGTCCAGTTGTTTGGATATAATTGGCTGAATCCTTCACTGAGTTTAAACTCTCTAACTTCTGTGTCTGCAACAACCAAATCATTTGAATCAACATCAATAAAGAGTGTGTTTCCAATACCCTTATCTGTATAGTTGTGTTGTTTGATATATGTGCTATCAAGTGTATTGTTAATGAGCATATTAGAAATCTTTCTAATACCATCAATATCAAGATATAAACATAAATCAAGAGTTCTTCCTGCTTGGTCATCAATTCTAATGTCACAGGTAGGACATTTACTATCAACAAGTTGAGCTTCTGTGTAGAATCTTCCACAATGTTCACAATAAATATCTGCGGTTGTTAAGATGTGTGAACCATATTTAACTTTATAAACATACTTAGTAGCAGATGTTCCTTCAAGTTCAATTGTTCCGATTTCACCACTAACACCGGTGAGTTTAAGGGATTCTAGTCCGAGTCTTCCAGCAATTTGGTTATAGTTAATATATAAATAGAAAATGAAATAATCTTTAAAAGTCCAAGTATCAACTTCGTTATGGTCAAAGTTTTTAGAAAGCATTAATGAGAAGTTGCTGTATTTTAAGAAATTAGTATCACTTTCATCAAGTGGTGTGAAGTCAACATATCTTGTTGTTGTATCTCTGTCAACAATAAAGTTTGTTGCTTTTTTGGTTGATTCTAAGCTGGTGCTAATACCATATTTATCACCATAAATATCATTAAATTCACCTTCACCATCAGTCACACCATCAAGGTTGATTTCATAGTTATAATAATATGTATCACTAAATGGATTTGCTTCTATTAAATAATCAATTGTAGCATCACTAAGGAACCATTTTCCATAATCTGGATCACTTGAACTACCAGTAGTTTTTTTGGTAGCCTCATAATAGATGCCATTGATTTCGAGATAATAACCGGTTTCATCATCAACTCTATCAGCAACTGTTTTATCAGAGAATTTTCTCTTTGTAATTTGATAAACAGGAACTTCAATACCCTCTTTAAATTGATTGAAGTTATAGCTATAAAGTTTATTGTTTGATGTTAAATCTTTATAGAATTCATAAACAATAATTTGATCATAATATTCCCAAGTGGTTGGGTCATTTGCTTCAAAGTTACCACTAAGTTTAAGTTTTCCGGTTTCAGTTCCCACTTCTTGAATTAATGAATAATCATTATTTAAGAAATTGAGTGTGTCTTCTTCTGTTAAAGAATCTTCAAGTTCATAATAAATATTGCCATATTTATCAGTCTTTTGATCTTCTGGATCTTGCCAAATTCTATAATATGAACCATTGATCTTTACACAAGGAATAGTTCTCTCTTCTGAGTAAGCATTTCCAACTGGATAATATTCACGATATACAAGAAGACTTGCTTCAAGTTCAACACCTTTAACAAGGTCAGCAATTGAATACTTTCCGAAGGTGTTATTTGAAGAAAAATGGTAATACTCATAAATTATGAGTTGGTCCATTCTTGTCCAATTTGAAGGGTCATCTAAGTCAAAGTCATTTGAAAGTTTTATCAAAACTTTTTCATTTGCCCAGTTTACAACATTGACATAGTTTTCATCTCTTTCCATTGTTTTGAAAATATTTTCAGAATACTTTTCATTTTTGCTATCAACACCAAGAAGTGCTAAGATTGTTTCCATAGCATTTGAGATTGGTGAAGTAACTTCAAAACTTGTTGAAAATTCAACTGTATAAGAGTCTGTTTTTTTGCCATCGCCGTTCATATCATTAGCATCACGATAATTGATTTTTAATGATATATCACTGGCATTGAAGACTGCTGAATCAACATATCTCCAATCGATATCTTCTGAATCAGTAGGTTTAATATAGTATTTTAAATTATGTTTTTGAGCATAATCGATGAAGTCTGCCATAATTTGATACTGCTCAGCAGTACAAATAAATGTTTCATACCATTCACCTTGACCATATTCAACACTATTTGATAATTTGTTGTTTTTGTATTGTACACTTTCGTTAAATGTAAGTAAGTTCTTACTTGACATACTAGAAACGGTTGTTTTTAAAACATCTTGAACTGCAACCGATTTAATCTTTTCTGCAAGAAGTTCGTTTTCATCTGGAGCATATTGATTTGGATCATATGCCTTAATGATAATTGGAATTCTCTTATTTTCTTGTGCATAATAACGATACTTGTTTGAATCGTATGTTGATGTTGACAGCACTTGTGCTGCAATTGTTACATCTTCACCGCCAGTCATAGCTCTTGAAAATGAGGTTAAAATTGAGTTAACACCAGTAATGATGAACATCATTGTAATTGGAAGTAAAACAATATACAACATTTTCTTAAACATACCAGTAATGATTGGTTTTTTATCATTACCTTTTTTGCCACCGCTAAATGCATTGTTATATTCTTGCTTAATCATAGCAAAAATTGTGAAAATAACTAAAAATACGATACTCAAAGCCATCATAGCTTTAAGTGAGGTTGAAAGTACATCAAGAAGTTTGATTCCGTTTTCAGAATTATATACAAAATCATACATATCTTGAACAGAAGTATCAATGCCAATAAATGAATTAATCATATATTCAAAGGCTTCCATAACACCAAGCATAAACTTGATGATTACCCAAGCCATTTTGAGAATGAAGTTCATAATTTGGCTGAATAAGTTTGCAATACCTCTTCCAATAAATTTTATCCATAAAGGTATGGATAAAAAACTAGAGCCCTGCTCAAACTCAAATATACTTATTAAAAATGTAAATAGTCTAACCATAACTCTAGTCTTTCTCCTATTGTTTTTATACTTTTATGTCATCTCTAAGTTTTTCGAACAAGTTACGAACCCTGTCGTTAACGAGGATATCTACATTGGTTCTTGAATATGTTGAAGTCATCAAGAATGCTCTTCCTCTAGGGTTGGTTGTAATTGTATCTTGTTCTTTTTCATTAATCTTACCTGCTTTTTCATAAAGAATAACAAGGTCATTCATATCTTGAGGAGCAAGTGCGAAAATGAGTGAATACTGACAAGCATTGATAATCGCAGTTGATTTTCTAGCGATTTCAGGCGAACCAGTAAAGTCTTTAATGTTTTGTGTAATAACAATTTGTGAACCCGCATACTTACGAATACGTTTAGCCATTTGTTGCATGAAGTCAAGAGCAACAGTTTGTTTTGGATCGATAAATACATGGGCTTCGTCGATAACGACGATGATTTTTCTGTTTGTGTGGAACTTTGCATTATAGTCTTTGTTGTTAATAACTTCGTTATTGAGCCATCTCATGATAAGAAGCATCTGTGCATTTGCAACCGCACCCGCATTGTTAGCAAGAAGTGATTGGAAGTTAAATACAATAAAGTTTTCTTTTGAAGAAATTGTTGAAGGGCCGTTCCAGAGCTGAGCATTTCTACCACCTTCAGCAAACTTGTTTAAGTAGATTTTTAAAATCTTATAGTTGTTTCTGTTATAGTCGTCAGTAGCATTATCATGCTTTTCACAAATATAGTTATATAAGTCTTGCATGATTGGGAATTGTTCTGGTTTAACTTTTTCAATTTGGGTTGAGTTGTTAATACCAAATTTAGCATAAAGCTCTTTTAAAGCTTCGTTCAAAAGTTCCATACCGTCCATGGTAATACCATCAAGAATCATACCAAAGAAGGTTTCAAGGAACTGCATGTGCATGGCAAGAGCTACATTTCCGCCGCCGCTATCTTCATCGTCTTGTGAAGCATTAGGTTGAAGCGGATTGATTCTACCCTCTCTAGCAGAACCTACATCGATAACTTTTCCATACATGTTTCTAGCAATAATATCATATTCTTTTTCAGGGTCAAGAATAAAGATTTTACTGTTATCAGCAGCAAGGTTAGCAAGGATTGACTTGGTACAGAATGACTTTCCGCAACCAGATTTTCCCATGATAACCATGTTTGAGTTAATTCTTTCTTTGTCTCTTTGGAAGAAGTCCAAGAATACAGGTTCACTGTTCATACCAACATAGAAACCTTTAGGGTCTTGAATAGCATCCGAAACAAATGGGAATATAGCAGCAAGTGATGATGAGTTGATACCTCTTTCGAATCTTGTGATTGTCATTCTTCGAGAAATGTTACAGTTTGTAAATGCTTCTTTTTGTTTTGCAAAAAGGTCATAAACTCTAAAACCAGCTCTCATAACTTGTGTTTTAAATGATTTCTTTTGCTCTGCTTCAATCATCATATAGATGTTTGTATCAAAGAGCATTTCTGAACCTTGTTTAATGTATTGCATAAGTTCAGTAAGTGTGTCAAGGTGAGTTTGTGTTTCCATAACCGCAGAGGCTTTTGTACTACCTTCTGATGCTTGCATTCTGATATCCATAATGGCTCTATCAAGTCGCTTTTCAGATTCACCTTGTTCAACAGGTTTAAATTTTACACATATTCTTGCACCAGGCACTGAGAAGAATGCTCTTCCCCATGCATTAGGAACTGCAAGTGGATAGTCTGAAAGTTCATATAAGGCATAAGCATTACCGTCAATGGTACAGCTTTTAATACCAAATGTAACTTTTTCAGGTGCAATCCAATCCATCAAATCTTTTGGATCGATGTTTTTGATTTCTCTTTCGTCAAAGTTTGTGGTGTAATAACTCTTTAAGAAAATAGCAGTTTGTTTTCTATCAAGAATCTTTGGTTCAATTGAACCACCAGAACCACTTTCAATTGAACTTGCTACGAAGTTTACAACTTGAATTAAGTTTCTAATGTTTGTACAGAAGAAAGCAATATACATATGATCCTTAAAAACAGGAAATTCACTATCAACATTCATGTTTTCAAGGTTCTTAATTCTAGCTTCGGCAATTTCAAGTCTAGGTCTAGCCTCGTTAATATTTGTTGAACCGTTACGAACTGAGTCAAGAATTTCTTCTCTCTTTTTACATTCGTTGTCGATGTAATTATCAAAAACCATAGGTCTTTGAAGTTTATAAATCGCACCAAGGTCTTCTGCAGAAATTGTTTTGAATGCACTTTCAAGGGTTTCAATATATGCATTTTGTCTTTGTTCAGAAAGCATATGGAATTGAATAGAGTTAACCTCGATAGCAGCACCAAAATATTCTTTATAGTCGATGATACCGATTTGATGTTTTTCATCGTATTCTTGCTCTAAAATACCAACATAAGGCAAAAGTTGTTTAACATTGCTTTTTGAGTTGCCTTTCATTTTTTTGTATGTGTTAATACCAAACAAAAATTTGAATAAGTCACCAACTTGTTTATATAACCTAACACCTGGTTCAAAGCTCATAAACATAGCCGCAGTAATGAATACTGTAATACCTGAAATAACTAATTTTGCAATAATGCCAAAAGAAGTGGTCATCGCAAGAGCCACTATAATTAATGCAAATAAAACTACAAAAATATCCGAAAAGTTAAACCCTTTAAAGAATTGAACTTTAACTTTCGTTGATTTTGGAATCATTCTAGACATAGTCTTAATTTCTCCTCATTTATAGTATATAACATACAAAAATTTCTAGCAAATCAATAACCACTTTTGCCACAAAAAAGTGGCAAAAGTTTTATTGATTAATTAAGTAAAATTAGGTGTTTGACTTATTTTTTAAGTTTAATTCCGCTAACCTTTATACCCATGCCTCTAAGCTTAGAATTGAGTTGGGTTTCAGATTGAACAAACTTCTTAAGATATTCGTCAAGTTTACCTGCAAGTTCTCTATCCATCTTCGCATTAGACTCTTTGAGAAGTTTAATTCTTCTTGTGAGTTCTTCACGAACTTTTTGAGTATCTCTCATGTTCTTACCGAAGTCGTCTGAGAACTTCTTAGCTAAGCTATCAACATATTCTTTGAGTTCATCATTTTGTTTAATGATTTCTGTCTTAGTCATTGATTGAACAGTTTGTCTATAAGACATAATGAACTTAGAAACAAGCATTTCAACTTGTTTAGCTTCAACTGTTCCTTCTGAAATCTTACCACCTGAAGTTGTTGGGAATTCATATTTCTTAACAACACTAGCTTTAGAAGTGTTATAAGCAAGATTTTGGTTAGATGCCTTAGCTTCTTTAATTTGTGATGAAGCAAATGCATTTTCAAAGTCTTTCTTTTTCTTCTTAGCAGAATCTAATACTCTTGATAAGTTGTTAAGTTTAACTTGTGCTTGTTTAATTGCTCTGTTAATATTTGCAATTTCAGCAATATTAGCAGGAGTTCTTGGAGCTGATTGCATAGCTCTAAGTTGGTTGGTAAGTTGCTCTAAGTTAAACTTTTCAGCATTTACCTTTTCATTAGCAGATTTAACATCTCTTGTAAGTGTTTGATATACTGAGCTGTTTGCGGTCTTCATTGCATTTGCAAGAACTGCAGATGTTCCTGTGTGATCAATTGAAGATCTTTCAACTCTTCTACCATTGAGTCTTTCAAGTTTTGCACTATCTGCTCTATATTTTGAATCATTGTGAACCATCTTAAGTGCTTTGTCTAACTTGTCAGCAAAGTATTTTTCAAGAAGGTTCTTCTTAGCTTCTTCTGACTTGCCTTTGATATGTGGATGTGACATTTCAAAGTCAGATAAGTGAGTTGAAGCAATTCTCTTAATGAGTGAATCATAGCTGATGCTCTTTCTTTGTTCTTTGATAAGTTTCAAGAGTCTTGAAAGTTCTTCAGCATTTTGTTGATGAAGTTTAAGCTCTGCATGAGTTGTAGCATTTGTAAATGTCTTAGCAACAAACAAATCGTTAAGTTCCTTAGATGCAGGAATCATACCATTTGATGTAGCTCTTTGTTTGCACTTACTAAGCTCTTGAGCTAAATCTTCCATAATCTTTCTTTGTTGAACTGCAATAGGTCTCTTTTCTAATGAAACATCAAGTCCTCTAAATGACTTAGCATATTTTTCATAAATCTTCTTAGCATAAGGACCATATTTTTCAAATTCTTTCTTAAATGCTGCAGCAAAGTCAGCACTTGTACCTTTATATTCAGCATTAAACTTAATAAATTCTTGCATCATCTTATCAATATTTAATGCTTGGTTTTGAATAGCAACAACAGAAGATTGTCTTTGTGTTTGTTGAGCAATTCTTGCAGCAGTATCAGAAAGACCTGAACCCTTATAAGCACTTGCATCTCTAAACTTCTTAGAACCATCGCTATATCTATAAATGTCACCTACAAGACCTCTTGATCTCATATATGATTCAGGTCTAACATTATTATCTCTAGCAACTTTTCTAGCAAGTCTTCTCTCAGTTTGTGCAAGTTGTGCTTTAATAGCATTTTCACGATTCTTTCTTTCTTCTGCCTTTTGTCTATCATTAAGAGCATCATATTCTTTCTTACTCTTAATGTGATAGAAGTACATCATTCTAAAGAATTGTCTCTTTGTCAACATTGTTTGAGCAAATTTTTCAAAATCTTCACCGTAATCTCTTTCAGCATTTCTCATAGCAGCAGTTGCATGGAATCTATCCATTGTAGCTCTTGCATGATGAAGTGCTTCAAGGTGTTTTTGTTTTCTGTCTTTAGTTGGAGTTGAAAGATGAGTCAAAATGTCTGGAATATCAATATCGCCAGGTTGTTTAACTCTTTGAACTCTGTCTAAATTCTTAACAAACTTAGCAAGGTTTACATCAGTGAATGCTTCTCTCTTAAGCTTGTCTTGTGCCAAATCAAATTGATTCTTTTGCTCAATTGTCATGTTGTAGTAATTTTGTGGTTTTTCAACAAAAATCTTTTGTGACTCAAGTTTTTCAATTTCTTTAAGTCTTTCAGATCTTGTCATTGATTTGTTATTTTTAACTTGAGTAATCTTGTTATTAATAACTCTATTCCAGTTATCATATTGTGAACACATCTTTGGAAGTTTTTGTGTCATCTTAAATACAACAGCATTATATCCAGAAACAACTTTGCTTTGACCTTTTTTGCCAGATGCACCGATTGCACCACCAGCAGCAAGAGCAATTGCTTGGAATCCACCACCAGAAACAAGTGATAACACACCAGCAGTGGCAGCAAGTGTTGTTCTTCCAACACCTTTAACAATGTTGGTTGCAAATCCTTTTTCGCCTTTCTTCTTTCCACCAGTATAGAAGTTTATAAATCCTCTACCAGCTTTAGCAGCTGCGGCCTTAGGGTCACTAAATGCAAGGTTTCCAAATTTCTTGAATTTTCTACCCATTTGTGTTCTGTTAAGGAATGTCTTTCCTGCTTTGATTGAAGCCATAGCTCCACCAGTAGCAAGCATTGTTGGAATAAATGTTCCACCAGATGCAATTGTTAAGATACCAGCAGTTGCTGTAAGACCTGTTTTTGCAACAGACTTTGTAATACCTTTAACAATGTTAGATGTATAACCTTTTTGACCTTTTTGTAAACCACCAGTGTAGTAGTTAACAAAACTCTTCTTCATGCTGCTCCATTTTTTCTTAGGATCAGCAATAGCTTCGGCTTCGAATTTCTTAAATCTCTTACCAATCTTGGTATGATTTAATGCAGATTTTCCTGCAAACATTGTTCCTGCAGCACCACCAGCAGCTAAAAGTGCTGGGATAAGTGTTCCACCAGATGCAACAGTTAAGATACCAGCAGTTGCAGCAAGTCCAGTCTTAACAACTGTTTTGGTGATTTGTGTCGCCAAGTGTCTCTTATATTTGCCACCATCTTTTGCAGTAAATCCACCTGTATAGTGTTCTTTGATTGATTTAAGTGATGTAGCTTTTCTGATGTGTTTACCAATTGCAGTCTTGTTCAAGAATGCACTTCCACCCTTCATTGTAGCAGCAGCACCACCAACAGCTAAGAGTGCTGGAATAAGTGTTCCACCAGATGCAACAGTTAAGATACCTGCGGTTGCAGCTAAGCCAACTTTTGAAATTTGCTTAACTCTCTTAACGATTTGAGCACCACCACCTTCGCCAACTTTCTTATCAGCTGTGAAGAATCTTCTTACACCTCTCTTAACATCTTTAATTCCAATTCTACCAGCTTTAAAGTCTTCATAAGCCATTCCAGCTTTAAACATGATGTCATATCCAGATTTAAGGAATTTCTTTGTTCCATCTTTAAATTTCTTACCAGAATGTGTCTTGTTGAGGAATGTCTTTCCTGCATGATAAGCAGTGAATCCAACAGCGGTAAGTCCAAGTCCAGGACCTGCAATAGCTGTTGCAACAAGTGCAGCTTTTCCTGCATGTTTAGCATATCTCTTACCAACTGATTTCCAATCAATCTTTTCACCAGCTTTCTTCTTTGCAATAAGATCACCAACAATTCCACCAGTTGCAACCTTATCAGCAGTTTGAAGAAGTGCTTTATATTTTAATACCTTAGCTTTACCTTGTTGTTTGATAAAGTATCCAACACCGGTATTTTCAGCAAATTTGTTAGCAATATGAAGTGATGTCTTAGTAAATCTTCTAAATCCACCCATTTCAATCTTATTGCCGTTTTTATCTAACTTATAGCTTCCATCAGCATTAGTTACATAAGTTTTCTTGCGGATAGCTTGACCAGTTCTCTTATCAAGCTTAATCTTACCTTTTTCATCTCTTTCAAATTCATCAATACCAGCTTTTTGTTTGAGGTATGATGCAAAGCCCATATTGTCGCCGTGAGTCTTATATTGTTTGTAATCTTTGATTGTAGAAACAACTGATCTTGCAGCTTTGAATGTTACCATTCTCTTAGCAGCACCAACCCAAGATTTTGCAGCAGCTTCTGCAGCACCAACAATACCTTCTCTTTGACCATCTGCTCTATTTCCAAGAACTAATGTCTTGAGTGTACTTGTAACATCGCTCTTAGCAACACTTTCTCTCATAGCCTTGCCAAAGCCGTCAAATCCAACAAATCCTTCTGTGTTATATGCATCAATTGCATCATGTAAGTTTCTGATTTCTTGGTTATCTTTTGTCTTAAATTCACTAAGTGATCTTTGTTCGAAGAATGATTGAGCACTTGTGTTTGGATCATAGTTAGATGGATCAATAACTCTTGTAAGTTCACGGTTCAAACTTGACTTGAATAAGTTGCTATCAGTTTGCATTGTTTGCATAGCAGCTGTAAATGCAGTTGAATCTTTCTTTCCAACAGTTGTTCCATCACCAGTAATTTCATGAAGTGAAAGTTCTGTTTTGAGTTCGTTGAAGTGTGCATTAATGAATTCATCGTTAGCCTTATCACCCCTTCCATCTGCTGTAAGCATTTGTTTAATAAGGTCTCTAACTTTGCCCTCATCAAGAGCACCGGTTTTATCAACAATACCTTGTTCTTTAAGAACTTTGTCTGCAACTTGACCTCTTAAGAATGCAGAGCCTAAAACAGCTTCTGTTTTCTTAATTTCTAAGGTTTCTTTATCAAGTGCTTTTGTCATATCTTGAGCACCGATTGAAAGAAGTTTATCTTTTGTTGCTTCATTTTTATTTACGAAATTATTGATATGTTCTGTATCAAGTTTAGCTTTCAAGTCAGCAGTTGAAATTGCTGCACCGTCTAAACTAAATTCGCCATTTTCAAGAGAAACATTAAGACCTTGAGATTTTGCAATTTCCAAAATCATAGAATCTTGACCCATGATGTTGCTGTTTCTAAACAAGTTAGCAACAACTTCTGGGTTGTCTCTCATTTCTTGTTGCAAGATACCCTTGTTAAAGTCATATCTCTTCTTTTCACCAGCTGACATCTTTTCAGGATCAGCAGCGATATCAAGTTTTCCACCATATTTTTGATATTCTTTTTCAATGGCATTTCTCTTTAATCTTTCCTTAACAGCATCTGAATCATCATTACCATCAAATGAATCTAATTCATTGAATACTTCTCTGAATCTTTCAGGATTTTCTGTTAATCTTGTGTAAATTGCAGCTTCATAATCACCTTTAACAGCATTGTGACTAGTAACTGTTTGCTCATGAATTTTATCTCTTTCTGTTTGTGATAATCTGTCACCAAAGTTTTCAGCAAGGAATGCAGCTTTTGTGAATTCATCAGCATCTGAGAAGTTTTGACCTTTATATTTTTGTTGATAAAGAGCCATTGCATCATTCATGATGTCTGGATCATCTTTTTGAAGAGCAGCTGCGATTGCCATAGTTTCTTCACCATAACCTTGAGCCAACTTTCTTCTATTGGTATTATCAATATTTCTGGTTGTTTGCTCTTCGATTCTAGATTCAAATGTAGCATCATTTTTCTTAGCATCTTCCATTGCAAGATTTCTAGCAATTTCTTGTCTCTTAGCACCAAGGTCAATTTTATCAATACCAAGTGCTTTTGCGGCTTGAATATTATTTAAACTATCAACACCTGTAAATTGATCTCTAGCAATACCAGCAGCTTTTGCAACATGTTTTGCAGCTTCTGGATCATTAGAAATAAGAGCTTGAACGAAGTCATCTTGGTTTTTACCCTTATTTTCTTTAAGGAATGCATCTCTAGCAGCTCTAAGTTTTTTGTTTCTGGTGATTTCATCAGATAAGTAAGCTGCTGTTTGTTTTTCAACTTCTTTTTGATCAGTTATTGAAGCATAAACTTCGTTAATGTTTTTATATGTTTTAACTTTGCCGTCTTCGCCAACTTTCTTAAATGTACCATTCTTTTCTCTTGTGAAGCCCATTTTTTCAACTTCTTCCAAGAGCAATTCATCTTCGGCATCTTTTCTAGCTTTTGTCTTATCACCTTCAGTAACAACTCTCATTCTTTGGTTATAAGCTTCAGCCATAACTTTTCTAGCTTCAGTGTCAGCACCAGCTTCTTCCATAAGAGCTTCGGTTGAAACATCTTCGGCAGCCATTGCTTCGTCAATAATCTTCTTATGTTTAGTATCTTCACGAAGACCGTTAAACACTTCTTCTTTGGTTTTTCCTTGAAGAAGTTGTTGTGCTTCATAAGCTGAAACACCTTCTAAGCTCTTAGCAAATGCAGCACTATGAGCTAAACCATTTCTCATTTGATCTGGATCAAGAGATGTAAAGATACTTTCGATATCAGAATCATCAAGTTTGTTGAATTCTGCAAGTTTTTGTTCTTCTGTCATTCCCTTAGTATCAATACCAAGACCTTGTAATGTTTTATCTAAATCTGCACCTTGACGGTTATACAATATTGCTTCTTTCTTAGCTTCAATAGATGTAGCTTCAGCCGCATCAACTGTCATTGTTTGTGCCAATGTAGCAGCCATGAAACTGCTGTCAGAAGCAGCTTTTGCAGTTAAATCTTTAATTTCGTCTTCACCAACAACTGAGCCATCGCCAAGTTTTTGATAAGCCTTATTAAGAGCTTCTTTATCTCCATTTGATTGCATTGCTTCAAGAACAGATTTGTTATAACCATCTGGATCTTCTTTAGCTTGAACAAGTGCAGCGATTGTTGAATCAATTCCGCCATCGCCACCCATAAGTTTTGCAGCAGCACTAGCTCTTGCGATATCTTCAACACTATAACCTTCAAGTTTAAGTTTGTTAATATCAGCAGCACTAATATTTGCATCCATTAAAATTTGTTCAGCTTTGCCTTCTTCGTCCATGCCAAGATAAGCATCAACAATTTGTCCAACAACTTCGCCTTTACCCTCAGAATTTTTAGCGAATGTGCTAAACAACATTTCACCGGTTGCTTGTGCTTTTACAGCACCAACTTCACCGTCAACTTCTTTTTGAATATCTGCCATTTGATTACTTGCAGCTTCTTGAGCAGCAGCTTGTTCTGTGCCAGATAATTTTTCAAATTCTTCCATAGAAGTAATTTGTTTTCCAGTTGCTTTTGAAGCAGCTTCGAACATCTTTTGTTGTTCTAAGTCTTCTTTTGCTTGAGCCATTTGTGCTGCATCCATCTTAGATACATCAACACCAGCTTTTTCTAAGAACATCTTAGTTTCAAGTTCTGTTTGAGCTTGAGCCAATTGTTCTGAATTCATACCATCAGTATCAACACCAAATTGTTCAAGAACACTCTTTGCTTGCATTTCAGCAACAATCTTTTCAGATGCTTCTTGTTCAAATGCAGCTTCATCAGCATTTCTTGTAAGGTTTTGAGCGGCAATATTTTCAATGTATGCTTGTGCCCCTTGTTCATTTGTTGTTGTGAACATATTCCAAGCAGACATCTTGAATTCGCCTTTTTGAACTGCTGTTTGAAGGGCTCCCATAACTTGTCCTTCATAAGCAGATTTGTTAATACCCATATTTTCTAATGAACCATTTTGACGAGCGGCAGAAATATTTGCAAGAACTTTTTGTTCATCTTTCATATCATCATCTGAAAGACCAGTAATTTTTTGGAAGTTCTTGAGAACTTTCTCATTACCCTTTTCTTGTAAGAATGCCATAACAGCACGGTCTAAAACAGCACCATTTTGTGGGTCATCTGGATTGTCTAAGATGCTTGTTTTGATTTGTTCACCAATAGCATCAGAACCACCAGCATTAAAGTCAATTGCAGTAGCAATATTTTGTTTTGAAAGGTTTGCAATTTCTCCTGCAATTGGTGAGCCTTCAGCACCACTATCAGCAGCAGCAACAGCATTGTTGATTTCGGCATTTGAAACATTGCTTGGGTTGCTCATAATTTGACCCATGATGCCATTTGTAACTTGTGCACCAACAGCTTTTGCTTCTTCGCCTTGTTTTTGAACTGAAAGTCCAACTTGTCCGTCTTCACCAACAGAAGCTTGAACATCATATTTTGCAAGTTCTGCTTGTTGTTGTTTTTCAGACATATTATTAAATGCAGTTTGTTCGTCAGCAGACATTGTTGAAAGAACAGCTTGTTTCTTCATATCAGCTGTCATCATTCCACCCTTGCCATCTGCACCATTTAATGCAGCATTAACAGCGGTTGACATACCAGCTTTGTCTCCGGCTTTCACAGCTTCAGCTCCGCCACCTTTTGTAGCAAGAACATTTGCAACAACCGAACCAACAGCAGCATTTCCAGAAGCGGCCATATTTCTTACAGTGCTTGCTTGCATTGAGCCTTGGTCACCGTTAAGATTTGCAGCAACTTCTTCCATTGAGCCGTTAAATTGATTTTGAGCTTCTTGAGTAGCAGCATCAACAGGTTCTTTTCCTTCTTCTGTTTCAGCCTCAGCTTCAGCAGCTTGCATTTTTGTAAGAGCAGCTTTTTGTTCTTCAGTTCCATTTGCAGCAATATCAGCTTCTGCTTCAGTTTTTGCAGCTTCAGCAGCGGCTTTTTGTTCTTCAGTTCCGTTTGCCATAACATCAGCATAGGTTGCAAACTGTCCACCAGTTGCAGCACTAACTTTAGAGTCTATTGCATTTTGAACTTCTGCTGCAGCTGGATCTTCATCCTCTCTGCTGCTTTCGTCGTCTTTCTTTTCTTCATCTTCGTCACCAGCTTCACTTGGAACACCGCCTTTTGCTTTGTCAGCAATCCAACCTGCCGCACCCTTTCCGGCATCTACTGCCTTTTTGGCTAGAACACCACCAGGCAAGAAGTTACCTTCTTTAATGCCTTTCATAGCCTTTCCAGCACCGTCTGCTAAGGTTTTACCAGATGCCATATCCATAGCACCTTGAACATTTTTCTTAGCCGCAGATTTTGTTGCTTCACCTTGAGCATGAACATCTTCCGCACCGATCATTTGTGAAATCATCTTTGGAAGTGAGCTAATCATTGTAAATGCAACTAATACAAACAATATGTAAACATACATATTTAAGAGTTTAGCTTTAAAATCTAACGAGAAGAATGAGAAGAAATTCTTCAAGAAATATGAATTTGATACCGCAATGTCTTCTGCAGTGAAGATTTGCGATAATGTTTTAACAGGATACAGTAAAATAAAGAATACATTAACACCCAGCATTACACCATAGGTTCCCAGAACTTTTCGTATCAGTTCACCCTGTATGTTCGTTTTAAACTTCTGACCTTCATCAAGAGGTATGGTTGCAGCAACCGCAGGAGCCGCTATGAAATATAATGTAATTTCGTAAATTCTCTTGATTACACCCCAAATTGCCGTGCCTAAAACTTTTATCATTAATGCGGATGCAATAATTATAATCCAATAACTAATTTTACTTGGAATATAGAATGTTACAAGTGATGCTTTTCCTTCAAAGAAATAGTCAAATTGAATACCTTCATTAATCAAGAATTCATGACCTTTCCACTCTCTTTTAAGAGTGTTAAAGAACATCTCAACATGCATTCTTGCTTTCCAAGGAATAATACCACCAAATGCGAAGTCAAGAGCCATAAAGTTATAGCTTCTGTTACCTCTTGTACAAGTGATAACAGCAGATGCTTCAATGTCCTCATAAGATTCCTTCATTTCGGTATCATTTGTAAATTTGTTTTGAGTGTCAATGTTGTAATAATTTTGATTGTCATACAAAATGTATGTTGTATAATCGTCTAAATCGCCAATATCTGTGATTGCATCACCCTCATTTTTTGATGCAACTTTATAGATTGTAGCTACATATTTTTTACCATTATATAAATGCAAATATGATTCTCTTGCTGGGAAACTAAATCCGTTTGAATCAAGCTTGATATCAAAATACCATTCTTCATCAGTTGGTTTTTCTGAACCAGAAATTGGAGAACTGTCATTATCAATATCATATTTCTTAATGGTTCCACCAACAGAAGCATTATAGAAATCATACAAATAGAATCTTACCATTTTTGATTTTTGAATTGAATCAGAATGGTCTGTTCTATATTCAAATTTATCATGTACATTGCTAGAAGGATAATCTGGAACATATGGGTCAGCATATCTAACAGCAGGAACTCCTTCACCATCAAATCCAAGATTCATAAGTGTTGCAGAAGTTGTGTTAAATGTTCCATTAACATAAAGTGTTTTAGAAAAACCACTTTCATTGATACTTTGCATATCAACTGTTGTATAAACAGCTTTTCCATTTGAATATTTTGAATAATCAAAATAGTTTGGAGTTGCTTGTGCATCTACAACTTTGTCGAGCAATTCAATAGGAGTTCCAACTGAACTCTTATAGTCATACATAATCTTGTAGAATCTTGAAGTTGAACTGATTGTTGATGATGATACACTCCAAACATCTCCATCAACATATTCATAATAGAGTAAGTTTGGATTAGCTGCATCAACAACTTCTGTGCTATTTGCTGTGTATGAATACAATTGCAATTGTCCATTGCTGCTATCAGCAGAAACAACAAAGTAGAATGCTTGAGCTCCTTTTAAATGTGTGAATAAGTAGAATACCTTTGAACCATAAGAAACAGATTGTCCAGCATATGAACCAATCGAAACAACCCCAGTTGAAAGTTTCATATTAATCTGCAAGTTTCTAATGATATCTTCGGTTACAGACTGATCTGTGGTAGTGGTTGTGCCATCTTCCTCAGCAGTATGTTTTTTGATTTGATAAGTATGATCTGTTGCTCCAGATACTTTTGAAACACTATATGAATAGTTTGCTGCTCTAAGAGGAACTTCAAGACCTTCAACGGTGTTGCCATTCATAACAACTGTTCCACTATCTTCAACAAATTGGTTGAATCCACCAATTGTTTCCATATCAAAGTAATATGGAATATCTTTACCAGCAATCTTATCTTTTTCAGTTTTTGCACCGCTAACCAAATATGTTGGTTCACCACGGTATGCATTTGTTGCACCAGAATCTAATAAACCCTTTGCAAGAACTACACCACGGTAGTTTGAAGCATAATAGTTTGATTTGAAGTTATATTGACTTCCAGTTGATGGATCTGTAAATGTTTTGTTATTTACAAGTGGAATAAACTTTGCATTTAACATATTGCCAGCATTGTCTTTCATACCTTCAACTTTAAGGCACATAATGTAATTTGCACCTTTGATTTCGTTGCCATTTGCAATTTTATCACCAAAGTATAAAACATTTCCCATTTCTGTTTCGTTACAGTTGTCATTGTAAGAAATTACAAATGGAAGTGTTGTTTTTGTGCTTCCACCATCAACAAGTGTTGAGTATTTAACATTTCCTGAGTCATCTGAACCAATCCATCTTGAATCTACATAATAGCTTCCATGACCACCCCAGTCAATAAGGTCAGATGTGATGTCAAGCATATAAAGTCTAAGGTTACTCTCTGCCATATAGTTAACAACTTCTGACATAACCATATACTCTGCTTGCATTTGAACAACACCATGTTGTCCACCATCAAAATAAGGTGAAATTTGGTCTGAGTTATACATAACTTTTGCATTTGTTACACCAAGACCAAGTGCAGAAATTAATTCTGAAGATGTTGGACCTTCACCAATCTTTGAAACTGTTGAACCGTCCATTGTCACCTTGATTGAGTTACCACTCTTTGTAACAAGGTAATCTTCTGCATCTTCGAATTCAAATGTTCTTTCATAGATACTTGCATAGTTCCAAGTGTGATAACAAGCATCAGCAATATCATCTGAATAACATTCTTTTAAGTTAAAGTTTGAAATAAAACCATCGGTTCCAATTTTGTTAGAAAAATCATCTGCACCACCAAAACCTGCAGAATCTTCAGAAGTAACAACTTTTACTTGAAGAACATTTTTGAGATAATAACCCATTGCATATCTGCCATTTGTTCCATTGTCATCATCTGAACATTTTACCATGACATAATATGGTTCACCATCTCTAACAAGTCTTGCACAATAACCATTGAAAGAAGATTCTTTTGAAGGGTTAACTTCTTCAAACATTGTGTTTACTGTATATTTGGTTGCATTTGATATTTTTTCGAGGAATGCTTCGTAGGTCGTTGCCCTATCAACCAGTGTAGCATCAGCACTGCCGGAGGACATTGTTATATATTTTTTCGTATCATCATCGATGTAGAATGTAACTTCGTCGGAGACTGAAGTTCGCTCACCACCGTTTGCATACTTTTCATACTTGACCGCATTTTGTGAAGCAATCTGGAACAATTGACCACCCAGTGTTGACGAGGTGTCAATGTTGAGAGCTTTAATCAGTGAAGCTAAGATAGCATTTGCTGAAATAACACCAATCATAAGAACAATTGGGAAAATAAGAACAATTGCAATAGCTTTGATTGACTCTCTGAAGATAAGTGTCTTTGAGTTGCCGGTTCCGTTTCCGAAATCCTTACCCATGATGTATCTCCACTCTTGTCTGATGATTGCATAAATTGTGAAGATAATCAAAAGTGCAAAAAAGACAGCTACCATTGCTCTAAACACTTTTTGAACGGTTTCGCTATAGAGGAATCCGAAAATCAAATCCGCTTCAATAGCACCCTCCAAAGTGTAATAGGTTCGGTTGAGCCAATAGTCTAAACCAATAAGCTTCTGAATGAAGTATTGCATAAAGTCAACAATTGCAAGAAGCCATCTAACAAGGTTATAAATACCCAAGCAGATACCTTCCCAAACCCATGTCAAAAGCCATAAAATAGGAGAACCAAAAGCGAGACCGCCTGGTTCAAGAGTTTGAGCTCCGATTAATTTTGATGCTAATAATGTGATTGAAGTGAAAGACATAATTCCCCCAAAATGTCGTTTAAATTTAGTTTTTGCAAAACAAATTGTTTTTAGTAAAAATTTTAAAATTTAAGAGCGACTTATAATATATATAATTTAACGAGTATATTATAACATAGCAAGAATCAAATACACAAACGAATAACTTCAATTTGTAACATTATTTTTTATTTTTTTTCAAACTTTTTAAATATAATTTAAACAAATAAAAAAACAGCCAAAATTCACTGGCTGTTTTTCTTAAAAATTATGTAATTTTTTGCAAAATAAAAACACGAATTGCTTCGTGTTTTTATTTTTTTTATTAGTATGCTGATGTAGCAGCTGAGTATGTATCTTTAACTTGTCTGAATAATTTAGCAACGAAGTCCATGTTCAATACAATTTCAACAATAGCTACGAAGAGAATTGCAATAAGGATACCAACGATAACATTGATAAGTTGTCCTCTTGCTTTTTTCTTATCATCATCTTCTTCTGCTTTAGCATATTTAACACCAAGTTGAATACCATAGAACATACCGATAACTAAAAGAATAGACATAAGTACTGGAAGAACGATGTTAACGATTCTGATAAATGCACCATAAGCTTCGCTTACGATTTCAGATTCTTCTGCTAAAAAGCTAACCATGTTTAATAATTTTTCCATAATTTTCTCCTTTTTAAATTAAAAATTACTTAATCGACTGACTTAATAGTATCACACCAATTTTTATTTGGCAAATAAAATAAAGCAAATTTTACAATTTTTTTATTTTTTTTCATTTTGCCTAAATTTCGGAAAATATTTGAATTAACTCAATCAATTTAAGTCAAAAGTTAACCAGCGGTAATCCACCTGCCAAGAGGTTCACGAATTGCATAAAGAACTGCCAAAAGAACCCAGACTGTTACCGCACCAATAATGAAATTTATGAGTGTTTTTTGCATATTAGCTTTTGTTGCCTCATCTTCTGCTTGGGCATATTTAACACCCAAAAAGATACCGTAAAAGATACTAAGAACGGCAACTACCGAAAGTGCATAAGGACCAACCAAAGACAAACCTTCATAAATAGGGTTTAAAACTTCGTCACCTGATCCCGCTGACAAGTATGAAAACATTGATAATTGTTGTTTAATTGCTTCAATCATAACAAACCACCTAATCTTATATAAGCAAATATTATCACAATTAATTTAAACTTTGCAAACAAATTTTACACTAATAATAGATTTTTTTTATTTTATTTTTACATTTGGTTAAAATTTCGTTTATTTTGTAAAATTTTCAAATATTTAGCCATTATTATACCATTATTGAAAGTTATCAAAATTTTTATAAATATATAATAAATATAAATATTTCTTTTATAAATCATTTTTATTTGTTTGGAGATTTGAAATTGCTGTGCTATAATTCAAATTGATATATTGTATTTTTAAAAGGAGTTATTATGTCTGAAGAAAAATCATCTGGTGGTTTTACAAGTTTTTTAGTTGTAACATTATTTATGCTTGTCATCTCCCTTGCCGGTGGTGTAGCACTCAATTACTTTCTTGATGGCGGTGGAATTTCTCTCACCTCCACAACAACTCTTTCTTATGCTCTCATTATTTTTGGTGTAATGTTTTTATTCTATGTTATTTCACTTACCAACAAGGATAAAGATATCAAACTCAAAGGTAAAAGTGCGATGGAAAATCAACACTTTGCTAGTATGAAAGAGCTTAACAAAAATTTCACTAACTGTATGTTTTCTGAACTTAAAAATTTAAGCATTACAGGTATTCCTTTTAGATTTGAATATAAAAGAAGAAACTTACATATTCACTTCACACCTGCCTGTCATGTCTTGATTGTAGGAGCTTCTGGTACTGGTAAAACTGCATGTTGGGTTGAACCAACCATGCAAATTTTGTCTGAGCTTAAAAACAGACCATCTCTCTTTATCACTGACCCTAAAGGCGAAATTTATGCACACCATAGCTTAAAACTCAAAAACCAAGGCTATGTCGTTTTGCAACTTGACCTCACCCAACCTTATGCTAGTAAGAGATGGAATCCACTTGAAAACATCTATCTTCAATGGCAAAAGAGAGCTCATCTTGAAGAAGAAATCTTAAAACACACAAACGACCCTATTAAAAACTATCCAAACCTTTTAAAGGGCGGCGAAATCAAAAGTTCTGAATGGTATGAATTTATGGGCAAAGCCTTCTCTACCCTTCGTGAAACTTTGGTTGAAGTTGATGTAGAAAAACAAAAAATCAAAGATGACTGTATGGAAAGTTTAAACGATATCGCAAGTGCTATCGTTCCATCTGACCCAGATCCAAAAAACAAACAATGGACCGATGGTGCAAGAGACTACTTCCTTGCTTGTATGATTGCGATGCTTGAAGATAGTGAAAATGAAGCTCTTGGAATGACAAGAGAAAAATACAACTTCTTCAATGCTTTCAAAATTGCAATGAACAAAGATGACGACTATGAAGTTGTTAAAGATTATTTCTCTGGAAGAGATCCTCTTTCAAAATCAAAAGAACTTTCAACCAACATCACTCAAACAAAAGCAACCGTTACTCGTGACGGTTATATGTCATCACTTACAACAAACCTTTCAATCTTCTCTGATAACGGTATCTGTTATTTAACTTCTGAAAACGATATCAGATTTACAGAATTTGACGATAAGCCAACAGCTTTCTTCATTAAAATTCCTGATGAAAGAGCAACCAGATATAAACTTGCATCTGTTTGTATTTCACAATCTTATAAAGAATTCGTTCAAAAAGCGAGAGAAAATGAACTTGTAAATAGCGACAAAATGGCTCACCTTAAAAGACCACTTTTCTACATCCTCGACGAATTTGCGAATATGCCTAAAATTGAAGGCTTAAACAGAATTATTACCGTTGCGAGATCTAGATGGATTTTCCTTAATATGGCTATCCAATCTTACTCACAGCTTGACGATGTTTACGGCAAAGAAGTTGCTGAAATCGTTAGAGGTCAATGCCGTGCCACACTTTTCTATGGAACCCCTGACCTTAAAACCCGTGAAGAATTCTCAAAAGAACTTGGAAACCACACAATCGAAGTTGACTCAAAAACCAAAAACGAAGGAAAAGGCAAAGAATCAAGCACTTCTTCAACCAGCACTTCCCTTCAACAAGTTCCACTTATTCACCCTTCACAACTTGACAAGATTCCTCTTGGTCAAAACATTACAAACAACTTCCAACAATATCCTTGCAAGGCAATTGTTACACCATACTTCAAAACATTAGACCTTTATCAAATTGGTTGTGTTCCTGCAGAATTTGTTCCTGGAAGAACATTTAAAGAAAGCGAAGTTTATTATGATATTAGAAGAAGAAACAGCATTGTTCTTAATAATGATGACTTCTCTGACTAATCTATTATTAATTTTTAAATAAAATTTTCAAGGAAATTTATCAATGAAAAAATTTAAAAAGATATTAATTTTTGTATTATCAATCGTTTCTGTGGCTGCATTGTGTTGCTTTTTGATGCAGCCAAAAACAGACGAATCATCATCAGCGGATTTTAGTAACATCGAATACAAAGCTGATGCTTTTCGTTATGTAACTTTATCACAAGCAGGTCAACCAATTGATAGTGAAAAACTTCAAACAATAGTTGATGAAGAGAAAAAAGAAGTTACCTATGTTATCACAAACAAATCGGTAACCATCACTCTTAATCCACTTGCTTCAAATATTAAAGTCTTAAATGATTCAAACACAATCACTAACTTTTTTGAAGTTAAAGATGAAATCGTTTTAACAAAAGATGAAGTTACTGAACAGCTCCCTCCTAGTTTTGAATATAACGGAATCACATATTATTGGGAAATTGAAAATACAATTTTATACATCTTCACAAACCCATCAAAATCAATATCAATTGTTGATAGCAACAACTCTTCACTTGTTAAATATGACGACTCTGTTGATGGAACACTTAAGATTTTCCTTACAAAATCATACACAACAAAAGAAACTGGATTTGTGAATTCTGCAAACGAAGCAACTGACAGTTGTTCATTTGAATTTTCTATCAGACAATCAATATACACAACAATTGAATATGTTATCAATTTCCAAAAGCCAGTTGTAAATTTCTTTAATTTAACTGAACCAATTGTTATGTTTAACACATACAAAACAGATGGTGGCGGCAACCCATATCCACCAGAAAAAGCCCTTCCTTTAGATGATGTTTTTGACAAACTTCAAGTATCTTTCATAAACAACAACTACACCGAAGGCAATCCACTTTACTTCAATATCAACTTTAACGGATTTGTCTATAACTATAAATTATTTTCAAAAGTTTATAACGGCGAAAACTTGCTATTTGTTAACTATATTGATGAATATTCTTCTGTAACAGAAGAAATTGTTTATAATAATAGCCGTCAACTTGCAACCTCATTTAAACTTGATTCAAACAAAGAAATTATTTATGATGCGGTTACAAAAAATCCAATGATTGACAGAAAAGTTCTTGCCTATGATGCTGGCAGTGGAAACACTAATGAATTTTCATTTATTTTCAAAAACACTGGCAGATATTCAATTGAACTTTATGACTCAACTCACCTTCTTGGTATGAATAATGCAAATTATTATTCAACATCATTCTTTATCAAATCAGAATCTGAGTTGGTTTCACCATTTTCAAACATTTATATTGTTGCACAAACATTAACAGAAAAATTGCCAGAAATTGACACTTCTGTTGAAACAGAAACCGATGAAAATACTGACGGCACAACTTCAGAATCAGAAAAAGAAGAAGTTGAAACTGGTCCGGTTGAACTTGTTCCTGATGAATATATTGTTAGCAGTTCAACCGTAAACAAAACCGTTAGAATCACATTTAAAAACCTTGGTGATTTTGGAAAAGATGCCGGTGGCAATGATATCTTACTTTCTGATGTTATCAGCAATATTACTGTCAGAATGGCAGACTTTGGTATCGACCATGTTGAAACCGTTGAAAAGGTTTATACTGTTGAAGAAATTCAAGCAGCATTGGTCAACAATGATTTCATTCTTGAATATGAAACCGATGCTTTTTATCAAATCATCATCAATCCAAAACAAGAAACAGACGAACCAATTAATTATTTGTTTACAATCATAAAACATGCGAAAACAACTTTCAGACATGAAGGTAATGCATTTGAAGCAACTACACCATTTAAAACCGACATAAAAGATTATAGAACAAAAATCGAATCTAATATTAACCTTACCGTTAAATTCTCTTCTTCAGCTGAAGAAGAACCACCTATCACTCTTGAAAAAACTTATATTAACCGTTTTCAAGTTAAATTTGGTGTAAAGAGAGTTGAAATTAACGAATATGAACCAATTCCTGCAAAAGAAGATGAAAAGGTTCCACCAGGTGTATATCTCAATATACAAGGTGTTGGTGATATCACTGTTTATTTAACATATAATGGTGTTACTGAAATCATTATGTTAAATTCAGAAAATGGCAATAGTACAATTGATAGAACCGAATATGGCACTTATCATGTAAGAGCCGTCGACTCAATGGGAACAGAAGCCGAAGCCACATTTGTTTTCAAAAAACAAATGAATATGTCTGCTATCGTGCTTGTTGTATTATCATCAATCATTGCAGCAGTTATTATTCTTTTCGTAATGAAAGCAAGAGGAAAAGTTGCTACAAGATAAAAATCAAACACATTAGACAACTATCTAATGTGTTTTTTTTGTTACAAAAACCATCAAATTTAAACGAACAATTATTCATTTAAATTTTCAAAAACGGTCTCAGAGCGGCACAGAATATCATCAATTAAGAAAGTTGTTTCAAATCACCCCAAATTATTCCAAAACTCACCCATTTTTACAGCTTTTAGCATATACTTTAATATGCAAAAAGATTATATTTTAGTTATAGATAGTGGTGTTGGCGGACTATCTATTCTCAGTAAAGCATATAAAAATTTGCCATCAAATTATATATATTTTGCTGACAACAAAAATGCACCTTATGGAATTCACTCAAAAGAAAAAATATATAAATTTATTCAAGATATACTTTTAAATCTATTAAAAAAATATAACATTAAAATTGTTGTTTTGGCTTGTAACACAGCCACTACTGCTGCAATTGAAAAACTTAGAAAAACATTTACTAATATTCGTTTTATTGGCACTGAACCAGCAATAAATTTGGCTCATAAAAAGCATTTTGAATCTGCTATGGTGATTGCCACCCCAACAACCATCAAACAGCAAAAATATAAGAATTTAACAGCCAAAACCCCTATTAAAATTTTTAGTTTAAAGTTAAAAACATTTGCAACAGCAATTGAAAATTTTTTCACTCACCAACAATTGTGGGACAGTTTTGTTATACAAAAAAATATTTATAACATTTGTTATTATTGCAGAAATTCTGACTGCATCATTTTGGGCTGTACTCATTATATTTTTGTTAAAGAAAAAATTGAAAAAATCACTCAAAAACCAACCATTGATGGAACAAATGGTGTCTTAAACCAAATCTCATATTATAAAGATAAACTACTTAATTCAAATAACAAAAATCAAACATTAAAAATTATAGTTTCTGACAGCAATTTAACCAGTAAAGAAATTTATAAAAAAATATTTAATGAAATACTTGCAAAAGTATAAAATCTATGCTAAAATTGGGTCTAGTAATATTGCAAAGGAGCAAATTTATATGCCAATTATTAAATCAGCAAAGAAAAGAGAACAAGTAGCTATTAGAAATAATGCTCGTAACAAGAGTGAAAGAAGCGAACTTGCAACTGTTATAAAGAAATTTAACAAAGCTATCGCAGATAAAGATGTTGAATTAGCTGAAAAATTGCTTCCTGAAACTTTCTCTAAAATTGATGAAGAAGCTTCAAGAGGAATTATTCATAAAAATAAAGCTAATAACAAAAAAGCTAATCTTTCTATTGAGCTTACTAAACTCAAAAATGAAGCTAAAAATTAATTAGTGAAAAAAAAACAGAACCTTAATGGTTCTGTTTTTTATTTTTAAAATAAAATATACACCCTACTCTTTTATATTCAAATAAAAAAGACTTGAAAATTTTCAAGTCTTTATTTTTTGTCATTTTCATCTTTTTTATCATCTTTTGATGGCTTAACTTTGATAACTTTGTCTTTTTTGATATCATTTGCAATAACTTGACTTACAACCTTTGCAACAGAATCATCTTTTCCTGTTTTATCAAGCTCATCAGAAATCTTTACAACCGAAGACAAGAATTCAACTTCCACATTTGCATAATAAGCTTTAATTGAAAGTTTATAATAAACATACATTGCAATAATAACAAATAAAACAAATACAATTGCAGTTAAATATAAAACCAAATTTTTGTTTGTAAACACTTTATAGAAGAAGTTTGTGCCTCCCTTAGCAGCTTCAAATGTTGCAACAAAAGAATCTGCTGAAAGAATTGTTGTTACAGCCTTAAATGTTTCATAAAGATTTGCAGCTACCGAAAAATCCGGGAATGTTTCGTTTACATAAGCAAGATTATCATTTGCAGTATAAGTCAAAAGTTCATAGTCATAAAACTCTTGTCTTCCAATAATAATACCTTCTGAATAGTTTCCTGCAAAGATATTAATTGTTTCAATACCTTCGCTCATAAAGTTGATATTGTCTGAATCTAATCCAACATGGGTATAATCAAGACCAAGTTCATTTGGCTCAGAAAGTAACATTTTGTTCAAGTGAGATACTGAAACTCTTTCGATTCCCACTCTGCTATTATAAGTTGTGGTTTCAACAAAATCAGCTGTTTTTGTATCAACTTCGTTCATATAAAAATACAAATTTTGACCAATTGCAACTTGATTTATATTAATCATACAAACAATATTCTTTTTATCTTCTTTGCTGATTCCTTGTGTGTAATATTTTGAACCAGCTTTGTTGTCTTCACCTGCACCAAAGAACACAAATTCAACTGCAAAATCTTTTTGTGCTGGAAGATACTTTGCAAGTGAAAGCAAAACTGCAACATTTCCTGCACTGCCGTTAAGTGATTCAGAATCAACAAATTTGCCATAATTTTCACTTGCCATATCCATATCATAAGCAACAGCATCATAGTGACAACCAATTATCACCTTTTTTGTTGTTTCGGTTGTTGCGGCAAGTCTAAATACAATGTTTTGTGAATTTATATATCCACCAGCATTTGACGATTCAAATTGAAATGTTTGAATTCCGTTTTCAAAATGCTTTGTTGTAACAGCTTGAAGCTCTGTGTTATCAACTAAATAGTTTCTAATATATTCCGAAGCGGTTTTTTCACCAACAGAACCAGGAGTTCTGTCTTTATAAACTGAAAAATCTGTTAAAATTCCATTTATGTTAGTTTCAAAGTCAGAAGCACTTATAATTGGACTTGCAGGAGTTGCAGCATTTGCTTCACCCATAGTCACTGGTTTTGCCATAAATACAGGCAAAACAATTGCAGCAACAAGCACGAATATAATTGTTTTAAAAATCTTTTTCATTATAGCACCTCAATTATGTCAATAAACAACACGATTGCTTGATAAACAAAAATTGGAAAACAGAAGTTTTTAAACACAAAATGTCCAATAATTGGCTCAGCATAAGTTTTGTTTAAATGAACTGAATAAAGTATTAAAGTCGCAAATGTTGCAATTAAACTCACAACCGGTGCAAAAATGTAAAGGTATGGAAACAAGAAACATAAATTTAAGAAAAGTCCATAAAACACATTTCTATAAATAAAGTATGTTCTTGATTCAATTTTCAATCTTTCCTTTGGAATAATAAATGAATATATTTTAAATTGCAAAACATATCTATACAAATAAAATACAATTTCAAAAACAATCCAATAACTAATTGCTTCGGCAAAAACCATTGTTAAAACACTGCCAAAGTTTACCGAACCAAAATCTAACAAATCACCAAAATTCCAATAAAGCAAGTTTGTAAGTGACGAAGCTGTTGTGAATAAACTTGTCCAAACAAAAGAAAGTATTAAAAGCACAATCACTAGCCAACCATTGCTAGATTTCTTATTTTCGGGATTTCCAAATAAATAATTTTCTGTCATTTTATCCTCTTAAATTTAGTATATTGTTTACAATAGTTTTTATTGCAACATTTTCTTTTATTTCACCTATTTTAATTTTTTTATCATATTCTGCAATCATATCAACAATTTTCTTCAAATCTTTAGAAGAAAATGAATTTACTTGATTTTTAAGCATTTTTACAGCAAATTCTTTAATGCCCAAAAGCCCTGCAATTTCTGCAGTTGTTTTATCTTTGTTAATAGACACAAAAAGTGCCCTTCTATAATTGTTGAATAATGGAGACAAAATAGTAAAAGCTGTGCCTGATTTTATCATAAAACTATCAACTAGGTCAATTGCTTTTTTGCCTTCACCTTTTGCAATAAACTCCGCAAGTTCAAAAACTTGATATTCTTTGTCTTGAACAACAAAATCATGAACAACTTCTTCTGTCAAAACTTTTGTGTCTGCAACATAAGCTGACAACTTTTCAAGTTCATTTGTAATTCTAGACATATCACTGTCACAGAACAAAATAAGGTCTTGAATTGCCGTTTCTGTTGCACTGATTTCATTTTTTGCTAAATGATTTTTAACAAATGCAGAAATAACCTGAATGCCGATTTTTCCACAATCTACAGGTGTTATGTTAGACATACCTTTGAAAAAATCAGAAGAATCTGGGTTAAAAAACACCAAAACTGTTGATGTTTGAGGAGCTTTCAAATAAGCCTCTATTGTTTTATATTCTTCTTTATTTTTTGTTGGTGCAAAATCTTTAACAACCACAAGCCTGTTCAAATCTCCAAAAGGATAAAGGTTTGCAGAATCAACAATATCTTTTGCTGTGGTGCTATCCCCTGATATAACAACAGAGTTCATATCTTTGATGGTAAGTGAAAGTGAGTCCTCAATCTTTTTTAAAGCATCATAACACAAATACCTATCATCACCAAAAATCAAATAGGCATTTTCTACTTTATTTTTTAAACTTGTCTTTAATTCAACATATTTCACTTTTTTTCTAGCTCCAAGCAGTTTTATTATATCAAACAACAAATTGTTTGTCTAGTTTCTTTTTGTTTTAACATCACACAAACAGCAAAATTCCGCCAATTAACATAAACAGTGAAACACCCACTGCCTTATATCTTTTTTTGGCAAATATAAAATTACTTGCCGTTATCATTATTGCAATTCCGAGCAACACTATCCAAAAATTAAGATTGTTAATCGAAATCATTAGTCCGATTTTTGAAACGGTATAAACAAATTTAACAACAAGTCCCATTAATAGTTCAAATATTTTAAAGAATACTGACAAAAATGGTAATAGTGAAGAAAGTAGCAATGTAACAATGAAAACTTCAAATGCAATCGTTGCAACAGGAATCGCAATTAGGTTATAAACCAAACTTAAAATTGTATATTTTTTGAAAAAATACAATTGAATAAAAATCAATCCAACCTGCACTGCAAACACAATCGAAAGTGCTGTCGCCGCCTTTTTCTTCATAAAACAACTAAACAATTTTTCTAAAGTTTTTGCCAATACTGTTATAGAAAACACAGCCATAAAGCTAAGAATAAATGATACACTAAACAAATTTAGAGGATTCGTAAGCAATATTATAATCGCAGAAAGTGACAATGCTGACAATCTGTCATAACACTTTCCCCTAACCTTTAAATACAAATACATTATCATCATTAAACTTGCTCTGACAACAGAAACAGAAAAGTTGCATAGATAACTATAAATCGATAATAACACTGTCATTATTATCAAATTAAAAACATTTGAAACTTTTGCTCTTTTTAACACAAAGCTAATAATTGCAGCAATAATTGATACATGAAGTCCACTAACAGCAAGTAAGTGTGCGATTCCCGTTGTTCTAAATGCTTCAAGAATATCTTGTTCAAGCAACATAGATTCACCAAAGAGCATTGCATAACCAACATCACCATATTCAATATCTTCTGATTCAATTTTATTTAAGACGGTTGCCCTCACAAATTCATCTGGCATAATGTTAGTTTTATCTTTCAAAATAAACTTTGAATAGTTCACATAAACCGAAGAATTTATATCTTTTGACAAGTTAAACATTGTATAATCTTGAATATCTTCTAAATCATAAACTGAAAGTTTTCCCATAACAGACACAAATCTGCCGATTGAAAAATCTTCTAAGTTAAAGTTGTTTGGATTTGTATAAACTGAAACCTTTCCTTTTGTTTTAACTTTGAAATCGGCTCCAATAATTTCAACAGAATCTAAAACAATATTTAAACTGCCACCGCTTGTTATTTTGTAATTGTCAGAAATTCTGCCACTAACAACAATATCCACACCAGCATAACCACGAAGCTTATTCAATTCACTTGTCTTTGCATATATTTGAATAAGTGGAATAATTGAAACCAGCAAACAAATTGAAATAAAAATTAAAAACTTTCTCTTAAAGATAAAACAAAGCACAATGCTGCAAATCAAACATAATGAGAAAAACACAATAAAAACCATTTTCAAATTTTTTGTATGCAAAACCATTGTCCCAAACACAATTGAAAGCATTAGGCACAACATCAAAATTAAAAAAGGTCTAAAATTTATTATCTTTTTCATATAATAAAAACATTATATAACAAAATTCTACAAAAATCTTGAATTTGTCATTATATTTTAACATTTTGGTTAATATATTTGAAAAATGACTCTGTTTTTGATATAGTAATATTAGTTTTAAGGAGGGTTTTATGGAAGAATTATTCTCAAAAGTTTTAGACGACGATGAAAAAATCGTTAAAGTTTATAAGCCAAACAAAACAAAATTATTTATATCAACATTTGTTAGTTATACTCTTGCAATGGCATTTTTTGTTATTGTTTCAATTTTTGGAATTTTATTTGATACAGAAACTGATGCAAATCCTATTCTTGTTCTTATCCCAATAGGAATTTATATTGCTGTAATGCTTGTTGTTTTTGCACTCACCCACATTTATTACAAAAATGTTTACTTTGCATATTCAAATAAAAGAATCATTATTAGAACTGGCATTTTTGGTATTGATTATAAAAGCCTTGATATGAGTATGATTGGTGTTGTAGATGTTTATGTTAGCCTTATTGACAAAATTGTTAAAAAGAACACTGGTTCAGTAACATTTGGAAGTGCAGCAAGTCCTGTTGTTGAAGGAAAATATTCTTCAGCTTACAAATTTGGACATATTGAAATGCCATATGAAACCTGCAAAGAAATTAAATCTTATATTGCAGAATATAAAAAATCAATTTCAAAGTAATATAAAAAAGACCTAAACAATAGGTCTTTTTGTTTTGCAAAAATAAAATTAATATGGTCTTTCTTCGTTACTAATAAATGTGTAAGCAACTGCATTTGGACCAACATGAGCACCAATGATAGGTCCCATAATTCTAATTTCCGGTTTAACATTATATTCTTCTTCAAGCATTTGTTGAAGATTTTCTGCAAGTGGCAAATTGTCAGTATGCACAATAACAATATCAAAATTTTCACTCTTTGAAAAATTTCCAAATTCTGAAACTATTGATTTTAATGCCTTTTTTGTTCCTTTTTCTTTTCTAACAACTTCAAGTTTTCCAGCTTTGGTAAACTCAATAATCGGTTTAATATTTAAAAGAGTTCCAAAAGCAGCAGAAACAGTGCTTATTCTTCCGCCTCTTTTCAAATACATAAGATCATCAACCAAGATGAAATGTTGAATATGATTCTTTTCATTTTCAATAATCTCTTTGGTTTCAGCAGCAGTTTTACCCTCATCTCTAAGTTTACAAGCAAGTTTAACAAGCATACCTTCTGCCACAGTTGTTGTGTTGGTTTCAACAGTCAAATAATCAATATCAGGATATTTTTCTTTTACAATTTCAATCGCCTTGTTTGCATTGTCAATTGTTGGGCTAAGACCTTTTGACTGTGAAAAATGCACCGCTGATTTAACTCCATCTTCCGCCATTTTTGTAAACAAATCAATGTGTGCTTGTAAATTTAAAATACTGGTTCTTGCAACTGCACCATTTCTGAGTTTTTTATAAAATTCAACATATTCATCATAACTGTTAAAATCGTCTAAAAATTCTTCTGTTTCTTTGCCTTGTTCAACAACAAAATTAAGTCTTCCAACATACACATTAAGTTCTTCAACTTCTTGTTTATATAAATCACATGTTGAATCAGCAGAAACTGCAAATTTTTTCATAAGGTTCTCCTTAAAATAACATAGTTAAATTATAATCTTAACAATAATCAATTCAAAATAATTTTATCTATTAGCAGAAAATTGTTTCAATTTTATTAATTTTGTTACTTTATATTTTCATTAATAATGCCAATTATTTCATCAAATTCATAGTGCTTAAACTTATTTGGATTGTTTTCATCAACAATAATTTGATTTCCCACCATAAACGATTTAATTCCAACAGCGGTTGCAGGTGTTCCGTCATCTTTTTCACTATTACCAAAATATAAAACTTCGTCAGCAGACAAACCATTTTTTGTTAAAATCTCTTCATAAAATTTAGGATTTGGTTTTGAATATGAACAGGTTTTATAACTGGTTATATAATCAAAGTCATTTTCTTTAAGACCAACAAAGCCAAGTCTGGCAACCATTGCTTCAACTGGAAAAACTGGGCTGGTTGCAACAATCACCTTTAATCCTTTGCTCTTGCAAAAATCAATCACTTCTCTGGCTTTATCATTTTGACCGGCAACAACTTGAACTTGCTTGAATTCATTTAAATAAAATTCATGAAAAATTTGTTCGTCTGCTCTTTTTTCTTCACCATAAACTTCTGCCATATGATTCCAAAACACAACTTCATTTGTTTGTTTGCCATCATTTAATCTCATAAGTTTATCGCCTTCTAAAACGGTTTTTACAAGCAAATCTTTCTCATAGCCAAAAGGCATAAGTTTTTTGCAAAGCAAACCAAAATATGCCTTAATAAACTCATCATCTTTAAGTGGAACCAAAGTTCCATCTAAATCAAACAATACCGCTTTTATCATAATTATCTTCCTTCATAATCCATCAATGAACTTAAAATCCAATCATATGTTCTGTTTATTGAGCTGATTGATGCTCTTTCTTTTGTTGAATGTAAATCAAAAATATCTGCTGCTGCAACACAAACATCAAGTCCTTCAATATTTTCTGCAAAAACACCACCTTCAAGACCGGCATGAATGTGTTTTTCAATAACGGTTTTTTGATAAAGTTTTTTATAAGAATCCTTTAATGCATCTCTTAAAATAGAACTACCCTTGCACTCAAAAAATGGATTTTGACACAAAATTTCAAATGAAAAACCATGGATTTTGCCAAGAGCAGAAAGCACTTTTAACTGTTTGTCCTCGTCATTTTTATCAGAGCTTCTAACAGATGCCCTAACCGACAAAACTCCGTCAGAAAGTCTTAAAATACCCATATTTTCAGATGTTATTGGACAATTTCCATCAATAAATCTAAGCACACCATGTTCAAAGTTGTTAATAAAACTAACAACTTCATCTTCGTCATAAATCACCCACTCTTTATCTTCAAGTTTGCTCACAAAAATTGTTGGATGATTGTCATTTTCTTCTGAAAGTTCTCTGAATTTGCTACAAATAAAACTTACTTCGCCCATACTTTTTTCTGTAACAAATTCACAAACAGCGGTGCTTGGAATAACATTACTTCTCTCCCCACCAAAAATTGAAATAATTCCAATAGGGTTAATCTCTTTTAAAATTCTTCCTAAAATATCAATGGCATTTAACCTATTTTTATTGATATCTTCGCCAGAATGTCCGCCTGCAAGATTTGAAACTTCAACTGAATAAACAAAAGTATCTTTTGGCTGCTTGATTTCTTTGAGTTTCTTTTCAAACAAAATGTCAGCTATTCCTGCACTAGAAACCTCTAAAACACCCTCTCTGTCACCATCTAAACTAAGCAAGGCTTTTCCTTCAAGTTTAGAATAATCGAGCGATTTTGCACCTTCCATAGTTGTTTCTTCTTGCACTGTGAAAACCGCTTCAATGTTTGGAATCATTCCTTGATAATCTTCCAAAAGCAAAGATAAGATAATTGAAACACCAACTCCATTATCTGCACCAAGTGTGGTTCCTTGAGCTTTTATAAAATCATCTTCTTCAAAGTAATTAATACCTTGCTCATTAAAGTTATGAACAACCATTTTATCTGCCACACAAACCATATCTGTATGACCTTGCAAAATTATAGTTTTATTGCTGCCATTATTCTTTTTTATGATTACATTGTTTTTTGCATCTCTAAAATATTCAAGATTATTGTTTTTTGCAAATTTAACCAAATAATCTGCAATTTTTTCTTCCTTTCCTGACGGTCTAGGAATAGCCAAAATCTCTTTAAAAATATCTATTGCTCTGCTCATAAAATTCTCCTTAGTAAATATCTAGTTGTTGTTTATGTGTTTAATTCCAATTTCAGGAATAACCATATCTTTTGGCATATCCAAAACAAATTCAATAAGCTTAATCATATCTGTCATTCTAACTGCAAAATTCATATCTCTTTTTTGCCCAATTTTTTCAAACATACCCGTTTGCATTCTTCCAGGAAAAACATCTGTTACTCTAATACCATATTTTGAAAGTTCAGGTTGAATACATTTTGAAAATCCTCTAACACCCCACTTTGAAGCATTATAGATAGACTTTTCAGCAAGAGCTCCAAATCCCGCTTGAGAATTGATATTCAAAATTGTGCCTTGATTTTGCTTTTTCATATATGGCACAACAGCTTTTGTTGAATTGATTAAACCAGTCAAATTTGTATCTATAACTGTTTTAATTTCATCATAATCACAGTTTAAAAGTTCACCATCAACAAGGCTTCCAGCACTGTTTATAAGCACATCAATCCTGTTTTTATCGGATATTATGTGTGACATAACAGTTTCAAGCTCGGCAGGTTTTGTAACATCTGCAACAAAGTATCCACAACCTGTTTCCTTTGATAATTTTTCAAGCATTGTTTTGTTTCTTGCAATTGCAAAAACATAATCTTTTTTGCTAAAATGTTCCACTATTGCCTTGCCCAAACCATCACTTGCACCAGTAACACAAATAACTCTTTTCATAATACCTTCCTTATGAAAATAGTATAACACATCAAGCAAATTTGTCGTTAATAAAAGTTATCTGTTTTTAAAAATTTTTATTGCAAATTTTAGTTTACTGTGTTATAATTCCCTTGTTAAGAAATATGGCATCATAGTCTATCGGTTAGGACACAAGCCTCTCACGCTTGGGAGCAGGGTTCGATTCCCTGTGGTGCTACCAATAAAAAAAAAGAAGAGTTATGCTCTTCTTTTTTTGTTTGCACTAACTATGAGATGAACTGCCATATTTTTGGCAAGTTCGTCAGCCGAACATCGTGAGGGTCACGAGCCAATGTAAATATATATTACAAATAAAAGTTAAATAATTAATTTGTTTTTTTATAGCTTAAACTTTTGCGAGTATTCCCTGTGGTGCTACCAATAAAAAAAGAAGAGTTATGCTCTTCTTTTTTATTTTACATTAAATTGTCTTCGTCTTCTTCATCTGGTCTTTCAACATCAATTGATTCTTTATATTTCAAAGTTTTCAATTGTTCTTTTTCAAAGAATTCTTTTTCTGAAAGATTCATATCATGATAAGGTTTTCCACCAATAAAACTTTGTTCAAATCTATAATTATCTCTTTTTTGAAGTTCTTTATGAATGTCTTCAATCAATACTTGAATTTCAGCTGTTTGACTTGAATATTTTTTTGTTACCTTTTTAACTTTTCTGCCTCCCCAAAAGGTATATGGATCAACTTTTAAATCATTAACCAAATGAGCAACAGCTTCGCCCCACTCTTCTGCAAGTTTGCCATATTCAATATCAAGATTGTTTCTAAGTTCAATGAGTTCATCATCAGAAAAATCAACAAGGTTGACATACCAATAATCTTTATATGTTGTATATTCCATAAAATTCTCCTTACTTTCTTCTTGAAATTAATAAACTTGCGAGTTTGTTGATTTCTGCAAGCATTGCTCTCACTTCTTTATTTTTTGGTGCAGCAGAATTTAGTGTTACCAAAAAGGCATAAAAATATTCTACTTGCTTATTTCGAACAACTTGTTCAAATGTTGATGCAACTGCAATCAAATCATATTTTGGCATAAAACTATTTTTAAGTTTCTTTTGTTCACCCAAAAATTTAACAAAATCTCTGAGAACAATATCAAGTTTTTCAAAATCATCAATTTCTGGTTTTTGCTCATTTGATTCAATTTCAGGAGCGGTAAATTCAACTGTTGGTCTTGGCTTTGGAATTTCAATATTCAAGAATTTCAATATTATTCTTCTAAATTCAACAATAACGAATTTGCAAAACATATCGTATGGCGAGTAGGCCAAATCATATGAATAATATTTTTCTAAAACCTGTGTAACATCAATTTTTCTATCATCAATATTGTTAAGCAAACAAAAGATAAATGCAACTTTTTTTGCTTCTGAATCTGGCAATTTTAAGAAACTTCCAGCGGTTGCTTTTCGCCATTCATAAGCAAAATCAAAATTAATCATACATTCTGCAATAAGGTTATAAACGGCATTTGTGTCTGCAATTGCTCTGAGAATATCAGACACTCTTCTATCAATTAATATATATTTAGACTCAAGCATATTTTTTATACTTAAGAGAAATTCTTGTATTTCGGCTAACTTTTTTTCATTTGTCATACTCTCACCTACATAAATAATATATCACCCACTTAAAAATAAAACAACTAAATAAAATCACCCATAACAAATAATTGCAAAAAAATTTAAATTTAGCATTAAAGTATTTATTTTTTTTAATATCTATGATATATTATTAACAGTATATTTTTTAAGGATTTTTTATGGACACAACTATTAGTAAATTGATTTTATTATATGTTTTTGACCAAATGGAAATTCCTGTTACAGCAGAAACTTTAAACGAAATGTGTTGCAGCCAAAACAATTGGCTAACATATATGACACTTGCCGAAGTGTTGCCTGAACTTGTTACCGCAAGGTTTTTGGTTTCTAGTTCTAACGGAAGCACTGAGTATTTCAAAATAACTCAGGAGGGTCGCGATTGTATTAATTTCTTTTATCACAAAGTTCCTTCTTCAATCAGAGATAGCATTAGAGTTTTTATCAAAAAAAATAGAAGGGTTTTCAAAAGAAATCAAGAATATTTCAAAGATTACAACAAAAATCCAGACGGAAGCTATACCGTTAGATTAAAAATTATTGACCCAGACAGCACAAAACTTGAACTTAAACTCAATGTTGCAAACCGTGCAGAAGCAATTACTGTTTACAAAAAATGGGATACTTCGGCTGGTGAAGTTTATGCAAATTTATATAAAATTTTAATTGATGGAGAATAAAAACTATGGAAACTTTTAAAACTTCTTCTGTATGTTCAAGATTCATTGAATTTGAAGTTAAAGATGGCATTTTGACAGATGTTAAGTTTATTGGCGGTTGTGCTGGAAACACACAAGGTGTTGCAAAACTTGCAAAAAACAGACCTGTTGAAGAAGTGATTTCCCTTCTTGAAGGAACTCTTTGCAGAAACGGAACTTCTTGTCCAGACCAACTTGCAAAAGCTTTAAAAGAATATCAAGCAAAAAATGAACAATAAAACAAAACCCCACCTTTTTGGCGGGGTTTTTTATTTGATGAAATAAAAAAAAGACAAGAGATTTTCTCTTGCCTTTTATATTACTTCTCTTCTTCTTTTTTCTTTTCATCAGTGTCATCAACAACACCAACAAAAGTTGCTTTTTTGTCTTCATCTTTTTCAATTTCTTTGATGTCTTTTGTAACATCAACTTTATGAAGATATGGGTTATCGTCAGAGTTCTTTGCAAAAATGTATAAGTTGTTGCCAATAACTTCTGGCATCAAGCAGCCTGATGCACTATTAACAGCAGTGCTTGTGATTTGAATCACACCACTTGCATAAGCAGAATCTTCATAATTTCCATCAAATGCAATTTCAATTTTATAAAGTTTTGTTGAGTTGATGAAAATCAAATAAGTAACTTCATGAGACTTGGCAGTCTCACCTTCTTCAACTTCTTCTGTTTCAGTGAGTGTAACTGTTGTCAAAAATTCAAGTTTGTCATCTTTTGTAAATGTGTGAAGGTTAACTGTTTCAAGGTCACCATTTTTCCAAGTGATGATGTTAAGACCAAAACTTGTTGCATCATAATATAAAACAGAAATTGTTCCATCAGCATTCTCAAGGAACATATAGCTTGAATCTGTTGAATAGTTTTGAGTGATAACATAAGCATTGTCAAGAACTAAACTTTCTTTTTCAGCACCGGTAAATGTTTGAGCATAAAGTTTTGAACCGTTTGCATAAATAAGTTTGCCGTTTCTGATTGAAAGAATTGAAATTGTTTCACCACCATCATAAAGCACTGCTGAACTATCATAGCTTGGTGAAGTTTTATAAACTTTGTTACCTGTTTGAACTTTGTCTTGTTCAACTGATTCATGTGCTTTTGAATAGAACACAAAGCTGTTTGCATCAGCAGTTGCATCTTTTGTAACAACTGTTCCGTTGTTTTCGCTAAGAACACAAGCAGTAACATCAGAAATTACATAGTTTACTGTTGGCTTTTTGTCAACTTTTACACTTGTGATTGTTTTGTTGTTTGTTTCAAAAACAACCAAGTGAAGTTCTGTTCCAACTACATAATATTCATAAGAAATCACTTCTTTTGTGTCGTTTAAGTTTGTTGTGTAAACTTCATGTGTCTTTTTGTTAACAAGGTCATATCTCATAAATGAAGTTTTTCCATTTAAAACTGTTGCCTTTTTGTTTTTGTCAGCACATGGAGTTGCATAATACATGTAATCGCCAAAGAAATAAAGTGAACCATTTGTGTAACCAACAAGGTCATCAACAACAACTTCATATTCTGTTCCAAGAGTTCCATCTGCATTATATTGAACTCTGTAAATAGCAGATCTAGTTGTTTTTGTTAATTTTGTGCCATCATTATCTCTGGTTCCGTTGATAAAATATAAATAACCATCATAAACAGCGGTGATTCCTCCATTTGTTTGAACACCATTTAAAACTGTTTTTGCAGCATCAGTGGTTGTTTCAGAAACTTTTTTCTTGCAGCCAGTAAATGAAAATACACAAACAACTGCCATAACCATTGATAATGTAATTTTAAGTATTTTTCTCATAAAGCCCTCATGTTATGCTAAGATATAGTCTCTCAACATAAATAATTTTATTACAATATAATTATAATTGTTTGCAACCCTTTGTCAAGATGTTTTGTAAGTTGCGATTATACAAAATTTGTTATATTATTTGGAATTTTTGCAAAACAAATTATATAAAGTTTCAAACTCAGAAATTGAAAGTTCTTCTGCCCTGGCCATGTCACTAAAACCATTTTCTATGAGCATCTTTTCAATGTCTGCTTTTTTGAGTCCCAAACTTTCTAAGTTGCTAGAAAGTTTTTTTCTTCTCATTGAAAATGCAGTCTTTACAAAAGAAATAAACTTCTCAAAGTTTTGTGGTGCAGATTCATATTTATTAATTCGAATAACAGCAGAATCAACATTAGGAACAGGATAAAACATTTTTCTGTTAACTCTCAAAACTTTTTCAGCCTTTCCAAACGACTGACAAATTACTGTTAGCACACCATAGTCTTTTGTTTTTGGCTCAGCAATAATTCTGTCAGCCACTTCTTCTTGAACCATAACCGTGCAAGAAAGCATATTTTCATTTTGCAAAAATCTTGTAAGAATTGGAGAAGTAACATAGTATGGAAGGTTTGCAACAAGCTTAAACTTTTCACCCACAATAGAATTTATTTCTTCATCAGAAACTTTCATAACATCTTTAAAAATCATTGAAACATTTGTTCCATCAAATTTTTCTGTTAAAAATTCAACAAGTTCACTATCAATTTCAAAAGAATATACTTTTTTTGCGGTTTTTGACAAAACTTCAGTGAGTGCACCTTTTCCAGCACCAATCTCCACCACTACATCGTCAGACATAACACCTGATTTTTCCACGATTTCCGCAAGTAAATTCTTATCAGTCAAAAAATTTTGACCAAACTTTTTCTTAAACTCAAATCTTTCCATATTTGCCCTTTTTATTTATTTTTTATCTTAAGATAAACCGATTTTGCGGTTTTTGTAACTTGTTTATCAAATTCATCAAAATCAATTTCAAGTTCTTCTGCAATTTTTTTAGCAACCAAATTAACAAATGTTGGATAATTTGTTCTTCCCCTAAATGGTTCAGGAGTAAGATATGGTGCATCGGTTTCAACAACAATTTTATCTATTGGTATAAGTTTTAAAACTGACTTGTCTGTTTTTTTGTAAGTAATGTTTCCAGAAAAACTAATCACCAAGCCTAAGTCTAAAAATTTTTGAACCCACTCTGCCCCTTCACTATAACAATGCATAATTCCAGAGTGATTTATTAAATTTTTATTTTCATACAATATTTGATACAAATCTTCAACGGCTTTTCTGCAATGAATGCAAAATGGAAGCCCAAGTCTGTCTGCAATTTCAAGTTGTTTTACAAAAATTTTCTTTTGTGATTCTTTGTCATATTTTTCACTGTGATAATCAAGACCAATTTCGCCAATTGCAACCACTTTTTCATTTTTTGCAAGTTCTTCAAGTTGAATCAAATCTTCGTCAGTCACATCAAGCGAATATTCTGGATAAAGACCAATTGCAGTATAAACTCTATCATATTTATTTGCAAGTTCAATGCTCTTTTTTGCTTCATCGATTGTTGTTGCAATGTTAACAATATAATCTAAGTTGTTTTCTTGCATTTCATTTATAATGTCATCAATTTCATCTTCTTTATAACATAAAAAATGTGCATGTGTGTCAAACATAATAAAACCTCATATTTTCAGTCATTTAATCATATTTTTTAATATGAATAAAATTTGGACTATTGTTTTTATTTCAAGCATTGTCGCTATCTGCCTTTTTGACCCGTCACAGGTTTTGACAGGTTTAATAACAGCAGCAAATTCTGCAATCAAACTTTCTTTTGAACTTTGTGCCATTTATGCCATTTGGATTGGACTATTTTCAATCTTAGAGCAAAGTGGACTATCAAAAAAAGTTTCAAAACTTCTATCACCTATTATAAACAAAATATTTGGCAAAAACAACCTTTCAGAAGAAAGTAAGAGATATGTTTCAATGAATATGTCTGCAAATCTTCTTGGAATGAGCGGTGCAGCAACCCCTCTTGGAATCAAAGCAATTGAATCAATGCAAAAAGACAACCAAAATAAAAACACTGTTACCTTTCCAATGATTATGCTTATTGCAATAAGTTGTTCAAGCATACAACTGCTTCCAACATCAATAATTGGTATGCTATCTTCTGCCGGAAGTTCAAATCCATCAGGAATAATTTTGCCATCAATTATCTGCTCTATTATTTCAACAACCATTGCAATTTTGCTAGTTTATTTATTCCACTTTATCTTTGACAAAAATAAATCAAAAAAGAGATAACTATGTCTGATTATATTATTCCAATTTTTATTGTATTTGTTTTGGTTTTTAGCTTTTTCAAAAAAATAAATGCTTATGATTCTTTTGTTTATGGCGGAAAACAAGCCATTGACCTTTGCATAAACACCGTGCCATACTTAGTTGCAATTTTTGCAATAGTTGAACTTCTTTCAATAAGTGGACTGTCAAATGTTTTGGCGGCCGCCGTTTCACCAGTATTTAAATTTTTGGGCATACCTGTTGAACTAACCGAATTTTTAATACTCAGACCATTTACTGGCTCAGGCTCACTTGGAATGCTTTCAAGATTGTTTGAAACCTATGGACCAGATAGTTTCATATCAAAAGCAGCTGCCGTGATCATGAGCACATCTGAAACTACTTTTTATGTGGTTGCAGTTTATTTTTCAACAACAAAAATTAAAAAATTAAGATATATCATTCCTGTTTGTTTAATTTCCGCACTTTTTGGTGCTGTGATTTCTTGTTTTGTATGCAGAATATTTTAAACAATAAAAAACTGCAAAAAATGTTATTTTCTGCAGTAAATTTTCTTTAATTCATCAGTTTCTGAGCCGTCTTCATTGTTTAAAATTAAAGGTTTCATAATTTTCAAACCGGCTTTTGCACCCTTTTTGGCTTCAATTAAAACCAAATTTGGTTCTTTTGAAATCTTCGGATAAACAATTCTTAAAACTTTTGGTTCAAGTTTGTATTTTCTCATACCAGACATAATATCAACAAGCCTGTCTGCCCTGTGAACCATATAAATTTTTCCGCCAAACTTTAATATTGTTGATGATGTTTTCAAAATTTCATCTAAATTGGTTTTTATTTCGTGGGTAGAAATTGCAATTTCATCAAGTTCACTGGTTTCACCCACTTTGTTATATGGTGGATTAACTGTGATTACATCAACAGTTTCAGCACCCAAAATTTCTTTTAAGTTTTTTAAATCATCATTAATAACTTCAATATTAAGTTTGTTGTATTCAATTGACCTTTTTGACATTTCAGCAGGTTTTTCTTGAATTTCAACAGCATAAGACTTTTTGATTTTATTTTTGTATGAAAAAAGAATGGCTACCACTCCACCGCCACTGCACAAATCTACACAAACATCGCTAGGTTTTGCCTTGGCAAAGTTTGCAAGAAGCACAGAGTCGGTAGAAAATTTGTAGCCATTTCTGTCTTGAATAATCATTAAATTATCAAGTTCTAAGTCATCTAATCTTTCATTTTCTTTTAAAAGATTATTCACTTACAGGTGCCCCTACTGGACAAACTGCAGCACAAGTGCCACATGAAATGCACTTTTCTTCATCGATAACCATTTTTCCGTCATCTGTTGGGTTGATAGCAGCAACAGGACAAGCACCTGCACAAGCACCACAACCAATACATTTGTCTGCAAGAATTTTGTATGCCATAATAAATCTCCTTATGTAAATTTACAAGATTAATTATACTCCAGACCCAAAATTATATCAAGATATTTTGAGGTCTTTATTCGTTGTTTTTATTATTATATGATTTTTGTTTATTTTTGTTTTTAAACCCATGATGCTTTTTGTGTTTTGGCTTTTCTTGACCATTTTTATTTTCAGATTTGCCACTTTCCACAGTTTCACTTGGTTTATTTTGGTGGTTTTTGTGTTTATTTGCCTTGTTAAATGGCTTTTTATTCTCTTGTTCGCCACCAAGCATCATAACTTCTTCAGTTTGAACAGGTTTTTCTTCTTTTATCTTTGGTTCTTCTTTTTTTGCTGGTTTTGCCTTGTGACCTTCAAATTCAAGTTCTTCAAGAGCAAAATCTTCAACAATAAAAGTGTCACCTTCTGCTTGTCTTTTTACAGATACTCTTTCGTGAAGAATATCATTATAAACAACCTGACCCTTTCCGTTTGGTGAAATTACTTCTGAATTCACTTTTGGCATCCTAGACAAAACTTCTTCATAAACCTCAGATTCATATCCCAAACAACACATAAGTCTTCCACAAATTCCGTTAATCTTTGTTGGTGAAAGTGACAAGCCTTGAATTTTTGCCATTTTAACAGTAACATGTTCAAATTCATTTAAAAATCTTGCACAGCAGCATGGCTCTCCACAAGGACCAACACCACCAATAACCTTAACTTCATCTCTTTGACCAATTTGTTTAAGCTCAATTCTAGTTTTAAGCATTGCTGCAAGGTCTTTTAAAAATTGTCTAAAATCAACTCTTTCTTCACTTGAAAAAGTAATAATTATTTTTGAATTATCCAAGCTATATTCAGCAGCAACAAACTTCATCATTAAACCAAGTTCTAACGACTTTGTTTTAATGCTTTTCAAGTTTGATTTTGCCTTTGCTTGAAGTTCATTATATTTTTTCAAATCTGCATCAGTTGCGATTCTAACAATTTTAGCAACTTCTTTTGCTGCTGCATCATCAATTTTTGGATCAACTCTAACAACAGTTGCAACGGTTTGGAACTCATCAAAATTCACAACAACTTTATCCCCTTGAACAAGTTCTAAGTTATGCGAAAAATAATATATGTTTTTATCGTCGCTTCTTTTTACACCGACAATCTTCTGCATTTTACTTTAACCTCCGCTAATTTAAATAAAAAGTCATCAATAACAGCAGTGCTGTTAACATTAAAAGAAAGTTTCTTTTTTTCATTAAAGCAGGTATCTATCAAAATTTGAACCGCTGAAAGGTTTAAACTTGAAGAAATAACTTTTAATTTTGGCAAAATATGTTTACAAACAACCAAATCTTCTTTTCCTGATAAAAGCACCATAATATCTCTTAACAAAATTTGAACAAGATTAATAAATTCTTCTTGGTCAACTGATTTTGCCGTAAACATACTTGAAAATTTTAAAACATCTCTGCTTCCGTTGATTTCAAACAAGCAAGAAACAATATTGTTGAAAAAATCAACAAAGCCATCATCTGTTGCAAGTTTTTCAGCAAACTCACCGTCTCCATTTGCACAGCTTGAAAGAATTTCTGCCTTTTCTTGTTTTACACCAGTTTCAATGAGCATATTTTTGATATCTTCTTTTGAAAGCTCATCTAAATCAATCTTTTTAACTCTTGAAAGAATTGTTTGAAGAATCTTGCTGGTTGCTGTTGCACACAAGATATAAATTGTGTTTTTTGCAGGTTCTTCAATTGTTTTTAAGAGTTTGTTTTGAGCTGATTCATTTGCTTTTTGAAAGTTTTCAATAACAAAAATCTTTTTATCAGCCTCAAAAGGAGTAATGCTTGAAGATTCAACAATGCCTGTTGCAACTTCGGCAGAAATTGCTTTGTCTTCACCAAAAAAGCTAACATCAGGATGTGTTCTCTTTTTTATTCTAAGCAAATTTTTTTCTGCAAATTCTGTTTCGTTTATATTAACAAGTTTTATTGCAACAGTTTCAGCAAATTGCTTTAAATATTTTTTGTCTTTACTTACAAATAAATATGCATGAGAAATTCTTGACCTTGAAATATCAAGTTCAATTGTTTTGATTGCCGCAGAATTTTCAATAACATTAGAATAATTAAGCATATATCCCTCTTTTTATATCGTAATAGAAAGCCCTCAAAATGTCAAGAAATAAACAAAATCGCAAACAATTTTATGCAATAAAAAAGACATAGCTTTTATTTTTGCTATGCCTTGTCATTTTAAGAAATTTTCAAAATCTTCATTTCAATAACACCACCAGGAGTTGTGATTGAAACAATATCTCCAACCTTTTTACCCATCAAACTGCTGCCGATTGGTGACTCATTTGAAACCAAGTTTCTGTCTGGATCACTTTCAATAACACCAACAATTTTATATGTAACTTCTTCTGCAAAATCCATATCATAAACAGTTACAGTGTTTCCAACACCAACAACATCTTTTGCAACATCGCTGCTGTCAATAATCTTTGCTTTTCTCAATGTTTCTTCAATTGAAGCAATTTCTGTTTCAACAATTGATTGTTCTTTTTTTGCTGCATCATATTCAGAATTTTCACTAAGGTCACCAAAGTCTCTAGCAACTTTAAGTTTTTCTAAAACTTCTGGTCTTTTTTCATTTTTTAAATATCTTAATCTTTCTTCTTTTTCAGCCTTTCCTTCAGCTGTGATAAACAATTCTGCCATACGGCCTCCTTTCAAGCAAAAATTATTGCTTTCAAAAATTTGAGTGTATTATATTACAAAAGTTTAACCATGTCAACATTTTCAAAATGTTTTTACTTGATTAATTTTTTTGAGTTTGATATCATCTTATTGAGGTAAAAAAATGATTAGAATTTGGGCAAGAACCGTTGTTGATGGAAAAATCACAAGGTCTTATATTTATGAAAGTATTGATAATTTTGTTGAGGAAAAATTTCATTTTCACATTGAAAAAATGTGTCACGAAATTGATATTCCCACCCCTGCAATATTAAAAAGCCACATAACAAATTATGTGGACTTTAATACAGCAACTTTTTTGCCAAGAGATTTTATTGAATCGATTGATTTTGATAAATTTATAATTGAAAATGCAACCGTTTCAAATTAATAATTTTTTGTATTTTGAATTTTAAATGAATACAATTCATTTCCTACTGCAATAAACTTGTTTATTGTTTCATTAATTGTTGTTTTGGCTCTTTCAGAAACAGATTCATCCATAGATTCAAACATTTGATAGATATCATCAAATGATTCAATCAAAGCAACAACATCTTCACCATCATAAGCCAACTTTTCAAGTTTTGCAATAAACTGCATCAAGCATTTATACATTTTTGAACAGTCACCAATGTTATATTCAACAACATCAGCACGAAGTCCTTCGTGTTTTTTTGTTGCAAAAATAACAGTTTTTAAACCCAATACAGCTGTTTTTTCATCAATAGTCTTAACCAATTCATCAATTTCTTCTTTTGTGCGAATGTAAAAAAACTTTTTGTTTTCCGCTTCTACAATTTCATTTTCTATATTTAATTCATCAAATTTATGTTCAACCACAACCCCGTTAATTGAAACAATTTTATACATTTTATCTTCAACTTTAACTTCTAAAACATCGTAGTTTTCAAGATTATATTTAAATGCCACTGATTTAGAAATTTCAATATCATTTTCAGATGGAATAAAACTATGAACTCTTAGATAATGTTTATCATCTTCAATAACAAAATATCTGGTTTGTATTTCGCTATCAATAGGTTTTGGCGAAGCAACTTTGAGTGAGCCAATATCATACTCTGAAAAATCATCTAATTTTAAATTTAAAAGTTCGTCTGTAAGATCTGAATTTTTCTTGATTTTGTTTACATATTTGTTCATATCAAAATCTCTCACAGACGGTCTGCCATAATTGCTTCTTGAAGGCACTTTCACCCTGCCATAAACAACATTTAAAATATAGTCAACAAGCTCTTGCTTTTTCATTGTTGTTGGAGACGGAACAGAAAGCTTTCTGCCTATATCTCTAAGTTCTTTAATATTAAGCAAATACAACGATTTTTGATTATAAATATTTTCATCAACATTTCGTGTGTTTCTTTCTGTGTTTTTACCCATAAATTTTCCCTCTATCTATGAATAATTTTAACACATTTGAACAGTTTTGTAAATTATTTATAATAAATTAATTGGCGAATATACAAATATCTTTTGACCTTGCTCAAAAACAGAATCAATTTCATTTTGCTCTTCAATGATTTCTGGTCTAACAGAGAGTGTTTTTGCAATATCAAAAACAGTTTCTCCACTACTTGCAACATAAACCTTGATTCCCCCATTATTTTTTGGTTTTTCGCCTTTAATTTCAAAAGATTTTACATAAGAAGCTGACAATATTTCATAATTTGAAACTTCTGCATACAGCTTAATTGCAATTTCTAACTCCCTTCCAGCTTTTACCTTAAATGAAGAAATTTCAGCAGACAATGAATCAATTTCAAAATCATCACCTTGCGGTGCAAATTCAACTTTTATTGCTGTTTTAATATCAAGCTTTTTAACTTCGTCATTTGATTTATAAATTGCAACAGCCAAAAAATTACCTTCAATAATTCCACTATCGCCATTTTTAATAATATTATCAGCAGTTGCAGAAATTGAATAAACACCTAGTATATCATCAAGATTTTCAATATTTGAAATATCAGTTGAACTTACCAAAACATCTGAAACTGTTTCCGTTGACTTATAATTTTTTAATTCCAAAAAATCATAGATATTTTCAATATCACTTTCTAATGAAAACATATCACTAGCAACAACATAAGTTTCTTCTTCATAAACATATGGTTTTGCAAAAAGTTCAATTGCATAAATTAAGTTTGTTTTTCCTTCTTTTTCTTCCGCAGTAACAGTCACCGATTTAACAGAAATATTTGATTCTGCAATCATATTAGGAACAACTGCTGTCGATGCAATTTCTTGCTTAAACTCAAATTGTTTTGAAAGTTCTTGAATTGACTCACCATCTTTGTAAATTGCCGAAACAAGCACCTTTCCTTGAATCACAACTTTTTCTGCTGCCGCTGCAATTGTAGAATCAATAACCACTGCATTAGCCGCCAAAATTTGAGTGGCAGAAATATTGCTTTCAACCTCTTCTGCAACCACAAAAGACTCTGCTGGTGAATCAACAAATTTTAATGAATTAAATGCTTTATTATTCAAAACAAGAGCTGTGTTCTCACCAACAAAATCTGCAATTTTATGCTCATAAATGCCGAAAATATGGGTATTATGTGTGACAGAACACAAGATTTCTGTTCCTGAAATTGCATCAACTTTAACAAAAACTTCGTCACTTGCAACAATGTCTTTTAAAGCTGTTTTTAATACTTGTTTTTGAGTAAAATCAACCACTGTTTCGGCTGACGAAATTTCATTTTCGCCTGTCAAATATATTGCCGTAACAACAACTTTTCCACCAATTGTTAAGGCTGTATTTACCTGTTCAACGGTTGTAATAACTGATCTTGCAGTTACTGTTAATATTGATTTGATATCACTAGCAGCGGTAATTTTTGCCGCAGTATCAAATTTTTCAATGTTAATTTTCTTCTTCGCATAAACAACTAAATTTTCCATAAATATCCCCCACTAGAAATAGTGTATTAACCATCAAAATCAAATATGACTTAATTGAATAAAATTATAATTAATGGCAAAAATCTATTTATGCGAGGTTAAAATATGAGAAAAGTAAATTATTCTGTTTCAACAGTCATTGAAGAAATTGAAAGGTTAAAAGGCTCTAATATTTCAATGGAAATCAACAAAGGAAGAAAAAGAATTGAAAAATATCAAGGAATCATTGAAAATGTATATCCTAGCATTTTCACTGTAAACATTGGCGAAGGAAAAAGCCCATTATCATACTCATACACCGAAGTTTTGTGCGGAGATGTTGTGATTAGTGAACTTAATATGAATTAATAAAAAAAACACCGAATTTTCGGTGTTTTTTTACTATTATATATTATTTCTTTTTTCCAAGCATATCATCATCAAAGTCATAGTCGTCATCTTCATCTTCATCATCTTCTTCATCATCGTCAGATGCTTCAACAACTTCAAAATCATCTTTTAATGTTTCAACAATTTCATCATCAAGATCATCATCTTCTTCTGCTGCAAAATCAATTGGAGAATCATCATCTAAGAGCGAAGTTTCTTTAAATGGATCAATCTCTTCACCATTTTCATCAATTTCACTGAATCCTGGGTTGTAATCGTCATCATCTTCATCGTCTCCATCAATATCAGAAATTGGTGATGCAGAATTATCATCATCCCAATCTTTTGAATCAGAACCACCGTTTCTTTTCTTTTTGCACTCATCACACATTGATTGGTCTTCTCTAATATAATTTTGACCACAAACAGGACACAAATCCATATCATCAAAATCTAAAAGGTCATCATCATAATCAGATTCTGAGTGATGTTTCATTTCATTTTTGCAAACATTGCAATAATCTTCGCCTTCTAAAATATAATTAAGTTCACATCTAGGACATTTAATGTATTTTTTTGCCATAAATTGCTCCTTTGCTTTATATTGCTCATATATTATACTAAATTTATACATTTGTAAACTAGTTTAACAAAATTTTTATTTTTATATTTTATTACAATATTAAGAAAATATACAATTTTCTGACAAATTTAAAAAAATAATTTTTTGCAACAAAAAAGAGTGTCAAATTGACACTCTTTAAAAAACTATTTATTATCTTCGATAAAAGCAACAATATCGTTGATTGTTTTAATGTTAGGAATAGCTTCATCTGGAATAGAAATTCCAAATTCATCTTCTAAAGACATTAAAATTTCAACTAAATCAAGTGAATCAGCACCAAGTTCTTCTGCGATATTTGTGTCACCCTTAATTTTATCTTCTGCAACTGAAAGTTGATTTGCAATAATTTCTGTAACTTTTTCAGTAATGTTCTTTTTTTCCATAATAACTCCTCCAAAACCTAATTTTATAATAGCATAATTTGCAATGTTTTGCAACAAAATATCTAAACTTTAATAAGTTATAGAACTTGTATATGCAATATTAATCTCTTTAAGACCATTAACAAATGACCTTTCAACATAAAATGTTACAACTGTGTCTTTCTTGATTATAAATTTAATATCTTCGAATGAATATTTGTTATAAATATTAACTTCTTGTTCATTTCCAAAAATGTCAGTAAATTTTACTTTTTTAATAACATCATTCTTTTGAATTCCGCCATCTTCGGCAAGTGAAGCTGATTTTGGTGCAGCTGCCCTAACCTTGTATGTTATAATTTGTTTTCCGTTAACAATTTCAGGATTTGGACCCACCTCTGCATCGTGGAAAAAGTCAACACCAAGATTGATACACTTTGGCGAACCTTCATAATAAATCATACTATCAACTAACGAAATAACCAATTTGCTTGGAATTGCAAAAGCAGTTCCGGCAACAGTTATATTTGAACTTCCAGATTGTGTTGTGTTGAGTTTTGCATTAACAAGACCAACAAACTTGCCTTCATTGTTAAAAAGGCCCCCACCAGAGTTTCCTGGATTGATTGCAGCATCTGTTTGAATTTCTCTTGAATCAAAATCATTTCCTTCAACTTCAATCATTGTGTTAATTCTTGAAATGATACCAGTGGTAACACTAAGACCACCAGAAAGTGAGTTTCCAACAGCAAGAACAGTTTCACCTATTGTTGAAAATGTGCTATCTGCAATTTGAATTTGTGTACAACTATCAAATGTGTTGATTGAATATTCTACTTTTAAAACTGCAACATCATAATGTTTTGAACCACCCACTTTTTCAGCAACAAGTGGCTTTAACATACTAGGAAGCATTATATAATATTTGTCATGTCCTTCAATGACATGGTTGCAGGTTATAATATAAGCCACAGAATTTTTTTCGTCAATTTTATATATAACACCTGAACCACGGCTTATTGTATTTTTATAAAAAGTGGTTTCATTATAGCAAGAGCCACCTGCAGCGACACACACAGAACTCCACCAAGCAGTGTCTGCAGCAACTGCAATCGCAGAATCGCCAACGGCTGTTATGTTGTTATTGTTAACAACAACATCTTTAACTACAGCATGTTTTGCATGATAAACCAAAGCTATACATAGCCCAATATTCACTATAAACATTACAGCAACTATTGACACCAAAATTTTAAAGCTTGAAACCGAGACCCTTTGCGGTTTTTTTCTCGGTGGTCGCCTTGAAATTGGTATATCATCATAAGGTATCTTGTTGCTAGAATAGTTGTCTTCATAGCCTTCTATGTAGCTCATTGAAACCCCCTTGTAGATATATTCTCTCAAGTCTATTTTACACTAGTTCGTCTTGCTTTTACAAGTGAAATTACAAGAAATGTTGCAATTCCGACCCCATAAATGCCCAAAATCACCCATAAAAACACTTCTGAGGCAGGTTTTTTGTTTGGATCAGTGATAGAAAACTTTGTTGAACAAGTATAAGTTTTCTTTTCTTTTGTAATCGGATCTGCCGCTTCACACTTAACAATAATCTTTCCTTCGCCAGTTTTTTCTGCTGTAACATCAATATAGCAAACACCTTTTTCTACATAGTATGCAACTGTTCCAAGCGAATTATCATCAAGTTCAACAACAAGATCTTTTGCTGATTCAAAATAATCCGCAAGGTCAAAAGTTACTCTTGTGATTTTTCCAATCTCAAATTTAAAATCTACATTTGTGAATGAACCCAAAAGAAAATAATCAACATAAATTGTGTGTGATTCATAAAACACAGCAACAGTTTCTCTTGTTCTATACTCATATAAAGTAAACTCTACTTTATAATTTCCATATTTGTCAAAAATGAATTTATCACCGATAAACTTTTCATGTTCCCTTTTATCTATATCTGTAATTTTAAATTTCCACATATAATCACTGTTTGCAGTTTCATAAATATTGTTATCGCCAACAATAAAGTAATCGAACATATTTTGAACATTGTAAAAATTCATTTCTTCATTAATAACAAACTTGCCATTTTTTAAGAACGAATTTTTAAACTTATAAACAACATAGCTTTGAGAATCTAAAATTTTATTGTCAGATGAAAAACTATCTGCTTTGTAAATATGATAAATTTGAAAATTGTTGTTAGCCTTTTCTTCATAATAAACATTGTTATTTAAATATGAAATAGTGATTCTTCTAAATGTGTGTGAAGACATATCATTTAAAACTTCACCGCTAATTTCTGCAGAGTTCATTGAAAACTCAAACAATCTCCAACCATAGTTAAAATCAGCAATTTTGGCATCATCCAACATTGTTCCAAGCCTGATATTTGAAATGTGCCATTTTATATATTTTGTGCTTGATATTGAAAACTCAATTGTCAAATCGTAAAAATGTTCATTTGGAATAAATATCCACATATAAACAGAATCACTTGGTGAAAATACAATTGGTGAAATGTCATAAGATGATTTAATATTGTGTGCATCACCTGTCTTTGGAACAATAACTTTTCCATTTCTTAAACCAGTGTTATCTTCCTTAAACAAAGATTCATTATCTTTTGCATCTGCCAAAAATGAGGCATTTAAATCTACTGGGTTTGCAATGTTTATCTTATTTGTGAGTGAATCTTCACTAAAACCATAAACCGCAGCTGCAGAAGCAGATTCTTTTGGTTTATTTTGGCAAAACAAACTAAACATAACCGAAGTTATGCTTATTATCATAGCAAAAATAAACCCTAAAAATTTTTTCATATATCCCCTAAATATTTTCTATTTTCCAGTTAATTTCTTTTCTTTTTTGCATTTTCAAAAAGTCGTTCGCCTTTTTAAAATGTCCATTACCCAAAAATCCTTGATAAGCAGAAAGTGGACTTGGATGTGCAGAAGTCAAAACTAAATGTTTTGTTTCATCAATAAACTTTTGTTTTGCAATTGCATTTCTGCCCCAAAGCAAAAATACAACAGGTTGTTCTTGTTTGTTTACCTCTTGAATAACTCTGTCAGTGAACTTTTGCCAACCATAAGTTGAATGCGAATTTGCTTGATGTTCTCTAACTGTGAGTGTTGTGTTTAACAAAAGCACACCTTGGTCAGACCAAGAAACAAGATATCCGTGATTTGGAGCTTCAAAGCCATATTCAGCCGCAATTTCTTTGTAAATGTTTTTTAAAGATGGCGGAACATCAACACCAGGCATAACCGAAAAACACATACCATGAGCTTGACCCTCTTCATGATATGGGTCCTGACCCAAAATAACAACTTTTACATCTTTTATATCACAATGCTTTAAAGCAGAAAAAACTTTGTTTCTTGGCGGATAAACAGTGTACTTTTCATATTCATCATCAACTTTATCCATCAATTCTTTAAAATATGGTTTTTCAAACTCATCTTCTAAAACTTCGTCCCAACCATTATTAAAAAACTTCATATTTTACTCTCCTTAGTATCTG